>CANRMW010000145.1 GCA_947631835.1 uncultured Clostridia bacterium
CCGTACTTTTTGTCAGGCTTTCCGATTTCTCGCTTTGGTTTTATCTAAAACATCTATTGACGAGCGTTTACGAATCTGTTAGACTAATATGCAGGAACTATGGATGTTTGGGGGAATTTAGGTAATGGCAGGAAGATTCTCCGCACTTTTCGGTGCGCAGGATATGACGGTCGGCAAACCGTCATCCAATCTGATTCGGTTCGCTGTCCCGCTTTTGATCGGGAATATCGCCCAGCAGCTTTACAGCACGGTCGATTCGATCGTCGTGGGGCAATACGTTGGCGACGGCGCGCTCGCGGCGATCGGTGCAAGCGGTCCCGCGATCAACCTTCTGCTCGTGCTTTTTATGGGCGTTTCGGTCGGCGCGGGCATCATGACTTCCCAATATTTCGGCGCGAAGGATAAAGAAAACCTCTCTCTTTCCGTCGGCACAACGATCACAGCGACGTTCCTGACGGCCCTCTTGATCACGGTCCTTGGGCCGCTGATCACGCCGTGGATGATGCGCGTCCTGCAGACGCCGGCTGACATTTACGATATGGCGTGCGAGTACCTTGTGATCCTGTTCCTCGGGATGCTCGGTTCCGCGTATTACAATATCGTTTCCGGTGTGCTGCGCGGCCTTGGGGATTCCGTCATGCCCCTGATCTTCCTGATGGTCGCGTGCGGGCTCAACATCGTGCTGGACGTGCTCTTTGTCGCCGGGTTCCACATGGGCATCGGCGGCGCGGCATGGGCGACGATCATCTCTCAGTTCATTTCCAGCATTCTCTGCATCTTCCGGCTGCTTCGGATGAAGGATGTTTTCGTCATCACTCCGAAAAAGCTGATCCCGAGGAAAAACCTTGTTTTCCAGCTGATCCGGCTCGGTCTTCCGAGCGGCCTTACGCAGGCGATCTTCTCCTTCGCCATGGTCATCGTCCAGTCTCTCACGAACAGCTTCGGGACCGAGATCATCGCGGTCTCGACGGTCGTCATGCGCGTGGACGGCTTTGCGATGATGCCGAACTTCACCTTCGGTACGGCGATGTCCACCTTCGCGGGGCAAAACATCGGGGCGAACCGCATGGACCGAGTGGAAAAGGGCACCAAAGACGGTATGCGGATCGGCATCGTCGTTTCGGCGATCCTCGTGGCGCTGATCCTCATCTTCGGCCGCTATCTGATGGAACTCTTCACCTCGACGGAAGCGGTCATTCAGGGCGCGGTCCACATGATGCGCATCCTCGCGGTCGGCTACATTGCGATGGGCGTGACGCAGATCCTTTCCGGCGTGATGCGCGGCGCGGGCGATACGATGACCCCGATGTGGATCTCCATCATCACAACGGTCGTCATTCGCGTGCCGATCGCTTACGGGCTCGAATTTCTCACGAGAAACGGGGGAGAGATCGGTTCTCCGGACTGCATCTTTGTCTCGCTGCTCGCAAGCTGGGTCATCGGCGCGATCCTCACCGTCATTACATACCGTTGGGGACGCTGGAAGAAAAAGTCGATCATCGGCGGCATGAGCCAGCCGGCGGCGGTCGAGGATTGATCCTGAAAAGGACCAAGGCGCTTGCCGGATCGACTCCTAAAAAAGATTGGAAGGGCCTCCCATGCACGGGAGGCCCTTCGGCTGCATTATCCGGTTTGTTTCTATAACGTTGCTTTCCTCATTTCGGGGACTGCCGCAAAGCACGATGAAGGTCGAGAGCGTTCCGTCTTTGCGCAAAGCGAGCCCTTTGATCCGCAATTTTGCCTATCGGTGCGCGTCCGTTCCGTTTTCTCTGTCCATCCAGAGGGTGCACAGGGACAGAACAGCGGCGAACTGGACGCCCGCGACCGGCCAGACGACCCATGTGGTCTTCCAATCGTCCGTCAAAAAGCTCCAAGCGAGATATACGGCGACCGCAGTCAGCCAGTAGACCGTGGAGACCGTCTTCCTGATACGGACCCTCCTCTGATCCCGCAGCGCATAGTCGCCCTCTTTGAGGAGCTTCTGCATACTGGTCCAGCGGACACCCGCAAGGATAAACAAGACCACGCCGACTCCCGCAAGGAACAGCGTGACAGCCAGCATGGCCGCCATAAAGAACTCCTTTTCCGTGACCGTGCCGAGGAAGAGCGGGACCGGGGAGAGGATGCATAGACAGACGGCGGCTATATTGTATCTTACATAAGCGGGCCGATACGCTTTCTGCTGTTCTTTTACCATGCCCTCCACGCCGTATTCCGTTTCAAAAGGCGCCTTTTCTATAAACTCGAACGGAGTGTTCTGAAAGCCGCAGCAGACGAAAACCGCGACGGCGGCAAGGACAAGGATGAAAAGAACGGTGAGCCCCGCGCCAGCGACCAAGGTCTCAGGAATTGGGTACACGAGCGCTGCCGCACCGAAAAGAAGCAGCGGGATCACGGCGACGATACACAGGAAGGTGGCTGCGGCGATGCGCTTGGCAGCCTTTTTTCTCCACTCCAAATACCTGTTCGCAAGGTCGAGAGAGACCCTCTTGACACAGGCTCCTTTTTCAGCGGTCCCCTCCGTCTCGCCTGTGTAGACTTCCTCTTCGATCTCGTCCTTGAGAAGATAATCCGTCGTGACGCCGAAAAGCCTGCTCAAAGCCAGAATGTTCTCCAAATCCGGCACGCTCTGCACGCTCTCCCATTTGGAGACCGCCTGCCGCGAGACCCGGATCTTCTCCGCCAGTTCCTCCTGCGACCAGCCGTTCTTTTTCCTCAAATACATGATTTTTTCTGCCAAGATCATTTTTCTTTCCTCCACAGGATTTGTCGGCGGCCGTTCGCGCCTGCCGCTGAGAAGAATATAGCCTGTTTTGCGGTTGCTTGCCACCAAGTCGGGCTGGAAATCTGTCAACCGGCGGTTGCGAACCGCGAAAAAGCGCACTCCGCTGCTGTGCGCACGGGAAACAGACGGAAATCTAAAGGAAGCGGCAAGGATCGCTCCTTGCCGCGGCTACGCATAAAATGTCAGTCACGCTGCGGCACAGGAAAGAACGTCCCGACGGGACGTCCGGAAACGCCGCGCTTGTCACTGTCAGATCTTTTTGATCCATTTGCGGCTCTTCAGCCGGAAAACGCACCAAAACGCCTTGATGATCTGATCGATCTTCAGGAAAGTGTAAATGAGGAACGGATCGAGATGCCACACCAGTCCGGCAAGCGCGCCGAGGGGGACGCTCGCCGCCCAGAGAAAAAGAATGTCTGCGACCATCAAAAATCTTGTGTCTCCGCCGCCGCGCAGCACGCCTTTTGTGAGGATGGAGTTGATGGATTGGAACACCACGATGAAGCCGATCGCAAGCATCAGTTTTTCTGCGATGATCCGCGTCTCCGGCGTAATATCGTAAAAACTGATGACGAGATCGCTCACGAGGGCAATAAAGCCGCCCGCGACAATGCCGATGACCGCGCCCAGTCCAAGAAACGTGAAGCCCTGCCGCTGCGCGCGGTCCGCGTCGCCCTGCCCGAGTGTGTGCCCCGTAATGATGGCGCTGGCGTTGGAGATGCCCTGAATGAAGACCGTGGAAAGCTGCATCGTGACGGTCGTGATCGCGTTGGCGGAGACGAAGCTCGCCCCGAGACGGCCAATGACCATCGCGACGGCGTTGTTGCCGAGACCCAGCAGCGAATCGCTGATCAGCACGGGAATGCTGATCTTGAGGTATTCCTTCACCAGATCCCCGCACTTTACAAAGAGATCGTGGATACGGTAGGCGACCTTCTTTTCAACGAAAAGAAAATAGCCGCAGATAAAGCAGAACTCAAAGCTACGGGAGATCAAGGTGCCGAGCGCGGCGCCTTCCACGCCCATGGCCGGTGCGCCGAGCTTGCCGAAGATAAAGACCCAGTTGAAAAACACATTGATGAAAAACGCCGCAATGGAGCAGAGCAGCGGCAGACGGACCTGCCCGATGCTCCTTAAGACGATGGTGGTCGTCAGGGAAAAGCCGAGGAGCCAATAGCAGGGAATGCTCCACTTAAAATACCCGATCCCTTCGCGGATGACGTCCGCGTCGGAGGTGTAGATCTGCATCAGCGCGCCGGGGGCGACAATGGTCGCGACCGTAAACGCAAGGCCGATAAAGAAGCAAAGGCGGTACATGATGGTGACCGATTTTTTCAGGGACGGAATGTTCTGCATCCCCCAGAACCGGGAAGTCAGCACCGACGCGCCCATCCCCATGCCCATGCAGCATACCTGGAACAGAGAGATAAACTGATTTGCGAGGCTGGAAGCGGAGATCGCGACCTCTCCGAGCTTCCCGAGCATCACCGTGTCCATCATGTTGACGCCGATGGTGATGAGGCCCTGCAGCGAAATGGGGATCGCGATCTTTGCGACATTCATGTAAAACGGCTTATCCCCGAGATAAGACCGCAGCTCAGCTTTCGTCATGTTTGGAAATCCTTCTTTCAACGGCTATACGTTTTTCTTTAGTATAACAAAAAACTGTTGCAAAGTCAACCAATCCCGCGCCTTTCGGCCGTTTTTCCGCAGGATCGTGATTTTTCGCTTGCAAAAGGTCTGATTTTATGGCATAATGGTCTACAAATCATTCCAGCAGAACGGAGGGGTCGTATGAATCAAATTGAGATCGGGAGCGGCTCGGGAGTCAAAATCAACCGGAATCTTTACGGGAATTTCTCGGAGCATCTCGGGCGCTGCATTTACAACGGTGTGTATGTGGGGGAGAAGAGCGATATTCCGAACGTGAACGGGATGCGCACGGATGTCGTGGAGGCGCTGAAAGCAATCCGGCTCCCGGTGCTTCGCTGGCCCGGCGGATGCTTTGCGGACGAATATCACTGGAAGGACGGCATCGGCCCGAAGGATAAACGCAAGAAAATGGTCAACACGAACTGGGGCGGCGTCACGGAAGACAATTCCTTCGGCACGCACGAGTTTCTCGAGCTTTGCCGGCAGATCGGCTGCGAGCCGTATGTCAACGGCAACCTTGGCTCCGGGACCGTGCAGGAAATGAGCGAGTGGATGGAGTACATGACGTTCTCCGGCATCTCACCCATGGCTTCTCTGCGGGCCGAAAACGGGCATCCCGACCCTTGGAAGGTGAAGTTCTTCGGGGTCGGCAACGAAAACTGGGGATGCGGCGGCAATATGCGCCCGTCGTTCTATGCGGACTGCTTTCGCCGGTATCAGACCTATGTGCGTGATTATGGGGACAACAAGGTGTTTCGCATCGCGTGCGGGCCGAGCGGAGACGACTACAACTGGACGGAGGAGGTCATGCAGATCGCGGGGAGATACATGCACGGCCTGAGCCTGCATTATTATACCGTTCCGAACGATTGGGAACATAAGGGCTCCGCAACGGAGTTTACACAAGAGGAGTTCTATCGGACGCTGCACCGCGCGGTGTACATGGAGGAGCTGATCGAAAAGCACACCGCCATTATGGACAAATACGAT
>CANRMW010000146.1 GCA_947631835.1 uncultured Clostridia bacterium
AAGCCATTTCAGTTGCTTAATATTCAGCTTTCACAATCTTTCTTAAAAAATTTGTCTAACTTTTTGGGGTCAGTTCAATCACAAAGGGGTGTTTTTTGTGTCCAAAAATAACCGCGGCGGGGTACTGCCGCTTTCCGTCTCTCAAAATAATCTGACGAGCCGCCGTCTGCTCCAAACGATCCTAAAGAAGACCGCGCTCACCGCCGCCGATACCGTGCTGGAGATCGGGGCGGGTAAGGGCCACCTGACCCGTGCGCTCTCGGAACGTGCGGGCCGCGTGATCGCCTATGAGCTCGACCCGTCGCTCTGCGCCAGGCTGCGCGGAACGCTGCCCGAAAACGTCCGTCTCATAGAAGGGGATTTTCTCGCTTCGAGCCTCCCGAAAGAGCCGTATTCCGTCTGCGCGAATATCCCGTTCTCCCGGACGAGCGAGATCCTGCGCAAGCTCCTGTTCGCGCCGAACCCTGCCGAGGCGATTTGGGTCTGCGTGGAAAAGGGCGCCGCAATGCGCTTTTGCGGCCTGCCGCATGACAACACGCATTCTTTGTCTCTCCGCCCGTTTTACACGGCGCGGATCCTCTATGCGTTCCGCCGGGAAGACTTCCATCCCGCACCGCGCGTGGACTGCGTTTTTCTGGAACTGAAAAAAAGGCCGGAACCGGATCTGCCGCTGAAGGATCGCGCGGCGTTTGCGGCGTTTATCCGCCGGTGCAGGGCAAACGGGTTTTCAGGGAAGAGCGCCGGGCTCACGAGAAAGCAGATCTCGACGGCGCTTCGCCTCGCGCGCCTGCCGCCGCTTGCCCCAGACCGGGAACTTCTTTATGTCCAGTGGCTCTGCCTGTTTCGATGCTGGCAGCGTTTTTCAAAGCCGCCGCTCTGAAACGGAACCGTCAGCGCAGCGTGCGGTAGATCTCTTCGAGGAGCTTTCGATCCGGGTCGTGCCCGTGTTCCCAATACATAACGCCGTAAAGGCCCTGCCGCTTCGCGTATTCGCATTTGCGGCGCACGGCGCGTTCCGATTCGAAGCTCAGAAGAGAGCTCCCGTTCCAAAGATAGCTTGCCTCCGCGTCCGGATCCCAATATTCCGTATAACCGTTTTCCTGCATGTATTCCGGCGTGATGCCTCCAAAGCCCGGTCCAAAATCGCTCGAAGCTGCGGGCTGGAGCAAGCCGTTGTTTTGGTTTTGGACCTCGTAAAAAATATGGGAATAAAACGCGACGCCGATCACGATCTTCCGATAGGGGACGCCCGCGCTGTGGAAGAGATCGACCACATACCGCGTGCTGGTCGTCGGCGAATCGCCGGCGGATGAGCCGAGCGCGGCGTGATGCCCGGCCTCAAGACCCGTCCGCATATCATAGGTCATGAGCTGCACATAGTCGCAGATCTCCGCGACCTGCGCCATCTGCGTGTTCCGGATGAAATATTCTCCCGCGCCTGCGGCTACGGAAACGATCCTGTCCGCCCCGAGCACCTCTCGGAGCGCATGAAGGAGGAGCGTGTAATTTTCCCGGTCCCTCGGGTCGTATCCGATCCCCGCCGCTCCGCTCGCCGGGTATTCCCAGTCGATATCGATGCCGTCGAACCGCAAGGCCTCGACCGCTTCCAGGCAGGATGTGGCAAACGCCCGTCGGCTCGCCTCGCTCATCGCCATCTCGGAGAAGCCGCCCGCGCCCCATCCGCCAACGGAGAGGACGATCTTGAGGCCGGGATTCCACACGCGAAACTTGCGGATCATGTCGATGTTTGTAAACTGGCTCAGATCCAAAAGCCCGTCTTTGATCAACCCGAAGGCAAGGTTGATATGGGTGAGGAGCCGCACATCCCGCTCCGTGACGCCGGGCATGGACGGATTCGTCACATAGCCGATGATGGCATAATCCATGGTCAGTCATCCTTTCACAGCTTTTGGAGAAGTGTCCCTGCAAAGTTTACTCTATGCGAAAGAGTTTTGAAAAAGACGCAAGGAAGGAAACAAAAATGGATTTTAACAGCCTGCTCCAAGCAGTCCTTAAAGAGATGCGCGCCGCAGGGATCCCTGTTTCGGAGCGCGTCGCGCCGGAAGTGCGCGTCAACACCCGCGCGAAAAAGCGCTATGGCTGCTGCGTAAAGGCGGGGGACGGCTTTGTCATTGAGCTCTCCGCGTTCCTCTTCGAAGCGGAAGAATCGACCGTGCGGACCGTCCTCGCGCACGAGCTTCTGCACACCTGCCCCGGCTGCATGAACCACGGACCTCAGTGGAAGCGATACGCCGCAGCCGTCCGCGAACGGCTCGGCTATGCCGTGACGCGGACCGCCAGCTATCCCGTCCTGCCGGAACACCCGCCGCAGCCGCCGAAATACATTCTCCGGTGCGAACAATGCGGCGCGGTCATCACGCGGCAAAAGCGAAGCGCACTGGTCGAACATCCCTCGCGGTACAGGTGCCGCTGCGGGGGAAAGCTGCGGCGCGTCCAGTAGCTTTACTCTTTTGAAAATCCGAAAACGCGCGCGGCGTTCTCTCCCAAAATGAGACGCAGCTCGTCCTCTCGGAGCCCTGCCTGCCGAAGGAAGGCTTCCTCGGTCTCCACCGTGCTCCAAGGGTAGTCGGTTGCAAAAAAGACGCGCTCCACGCCATGGCGCCGGATGACCTCTGCCGCACGCGCCGGAGAAAGCCACCACGTTGCGAACGCGGTGTCGAGATAGACGTTCTCCCGGCCAACCAGATATTTTTCCGCATCATCGGTCATCTCCATGCCGCCCAGGTGCGCGGCGATGATCGTGAGATTCGGGAATCGCTCCGCGACCTCCCCGAGCATTTTCGGCGTGCAGTGGGGATTGTCGGGGCAAAGCGGATCGCGGCCCGTATGGAAAGCCACGGGCAGCCCAAGCTCCGCAGCACGGGCGTATACGGGCTGGACCGCCGGATCGTCCACATAGAAGTCTTGGTAATCCGGGTGCAGCTTCACACCACGCAGACCGAGCGCCTTGATGCGGTCCAGCTCCGGGAGTGCTTCCGGAACGGTGGGGTAAACGCTTCCAAAACACAAGACGTTCCCCTTCTGGCATTCGGAAGCAAATCGGTTGACATTGGTCATCTGAGCCGGCTTCGTCGCGATATGAAGGATGAGCGCGCCGGAAAGTCCGGCATCGTTCATGTCCTTCACGAGGCCGCCGTATGTCCCGTCCCCGTGCGGCTTGGAATTGGCTCTTGCGGAAAGCGCGGAAAGCGTGCGTTCAGCGAGCTTATCGGGAAAACAATGGGTGTGGGTGTCGATCTTGAGCATGGGGATCTCCCTTCTGTTTCTCAAAATAGGTTTATAAACCGACCGCAGAGCGTCCTCCTGCCACAGGCCCTCACGACAACCGAGCTTGCGGGGCGGGGAGGGGCGCGGCGGAAAAAGAAAAGGGGACCCCCAGAGGGTCCCCGATCTTCATCAGTCACTCGAGAAGGGCAAGAGCGCGAGATGGCGCGCACGCTTGATCGCGACCGTCAGGCCGCGCTGGTGATGCGCGCAGGTACCAGTCACTCTTCTGGGGAGGATCTTTCCTCTTTCGGAAATGAATCTGCGGAGCTTCGCAACGTCTTTGTAGTCAATATACTCCGCTTTATCCACACAGAAGGTACAGACTTTTCTGCGGCTCTTGCGGCCGCGGCGGTTTTCTCTCTCCGGTCTGTCTGCCATGGTAAAGCCTCCTTATCTTTTTTCCGGGAAACCATCAGAACGGCAGGTCGTCGTCCCCGATGATCTCTTCAAAATCCCCGCTGCTCCCGCTGGAATATGTGGGCGCGGGTTCGCTGTATGCCGCCTGTTTCTGTGCATCGCGGGAAGCTCCGTAACTTTGCCCGCCGTAAGATGGGGCAGGGGAGGGCTGTCCGCCGTCGCTCCGCTTGGAATCCGCAAAGCTCACGTTGTCGGCGACGATCTCGAACGCCTTCCGTTTGTTGCCGTCCCGATCGGTATAGGTACGGGTCTGGATCGCGCCCTGCACTGCCATCATCTGTCCCTTCTTGAAGTACCGGCATACAAATTCCGCCGTACTCCTCCAGGCGACGATATCAATGAAGTCGGCCTGACGCTCTGTTCCGGATTTGACGTAAGCACGGTCAACCGCCAGCGTAAAACTCGTCACGGCGACATCGTTCGCGGTGTGCCGGAGCTCAGGATCAGCCACCAAGCGGCCCATAACAACTGCGACATTCAGCATAGCTTACAACTCACTTTCGTTTCTGACTCATTCCTCCGGGGCGGCCTCGGGCTCCATAGCTTCCGCAGCTACAGCCTCGACGTCCACAGTCTTGGACTCAAGAACGGGCTCCGGCTTTTTCAGGTCCGCATAGCGCGGATCCTTCTTCACGATGATGGAACGGAGAACGCCGTCGGTGATATTGTAGCGGCGGTCCAGCTCGGCGGTAAACGCGGGCGTGCTCTCGAAATTGATCAGCGTGTAATAGCCCTCAGCCTCTTTGTTGATGAGATAAGCAAGTCTGCGCTTGCCCCAGTCATCAACACTTTCCACCGTACCGTTTGCCGCAATCAGCGCCTTGAACCGTTCTACAAGCTCCGCCGCACCCTCTTCACCGAGCTTTGTGGAGAGGACCATGACAGTCTCGTACTTGTTCGTTACTTCTGGCATCTAGTGCACCTCCTTCTGGACATTTGGCCCCGCCTTGCAAAGCGGAGCAAGGATTCATGGCCGCGAATAAACGCAGACCAACAGCATTATTATAGCACAATCGTCCCGAAAGTCAAGAAATTTTTACGCACAGTTTTCCGATCCCGACGCAAAAGAGACTGTACGGGTCTCCCGCACAGCCTCCTCTTTACAGCGTTTGGATCAGCTCCTTGAGGTACGCCTTGAAATCCGCACCGATCTCCGGATGCTTCAAGGCCATTTCCACCTGCGCCTGCATGATGCCGAGCTTGCTCCCCATGTCGTATCGCTTTCCGGTAAAGTTCACCGCCGTCATGGAATCGCGCCGCGCGAGTACGCGCATCGCATCCGTCAACTGGATCTCCCCGCCCGCGCCGGGCGCGGTGTCCTCCAAAATGCGGAAGATATCCGGGGGCAGCACGCAGCGGCCAAGGATCGAATACAGGGAAAAGACCTTGTCCGGGGAGGGCTTTTCGATCATATCCGTACACCGCATCCAGTTTTCCTGCGCCCCCTCGATGGGCTCGACCTTCAGGGAAGAATATTTCAGGATGGCTTCCGGCGAGACCTTGTTCACGCCGACGGTGCCCAGCCCCAGCGCTTCATACGCGCGGATCAACTGCCCGCACGCCGGATCCTCCCCGATGATCACGTCGTCCCCGTAAAGGACCGCGAAGGGTTCGTCCCCCACAAAGGACTTCGCGCAATAGACCGCGTGGCCGAGGCCCTTCGTCTCCCGCTGACGAACGTATTGAATGTTTGCC
>CANRMW010000147.1 GCA_947631835.1 uncultured Clostridia bacterium
ATACTCTATATCGGCTCAAGAGTACGCATCAAGCGCAAGCAGTTTGAAGAATGGGTATACACCCAATCCAATTTATAAGCAGTAAATTTTTAGTAAGTCAACAGGCGACACCGCAGAGCAGTTGTGCAGTGCGCCGTACATACTGCTATTGCGGCTCCGTCGTAGAAAGGAAACAGAAATGGCGGGAAGACGTGATAACAAGAATAGAATCCTGCAAAGGGGTGAGTATCAGAGAAAAGACGGAAGATATATGTATAAGTACCGCGATGTTGACGGGAAGGAAAAATTCGTGTATAGTTGGACATTGACGGGGACGGACAGGACTCCAAACGGCAAAGCACCTTCGGCGTGTCTGAGAGATATGGAGAAGGAGATTGCGAAGAAGCTTCTGCTGTACGACCCGAAAACGCCCAAGGACGAGATAACCTTCTCGGAGTTTTACGAAGGATTCATCGCCAGCAAGGACGGAACGGTGCGGCAATCAACGATAGACAGTTACAATAACATTTACGACACGCATTTTGAAAAGGCGTTCGGGGATATGCTCCTTTCGAGCATAACAACCGACAACGTGAAAGCGTTATACCTGTCTATGTGGAGAGAAAGAGGGCTGAAGCCATCGACGTGTCATAACGCTCACAGACTGCTGCACTTGGTGTTTGAAACCGCGCTGTACAAGGGTATTATTCCGACGAACCCGACAAACGGTGTTTATAGGGAAGTATTCCCGAGAGGGGCGGCGAAAAGCTCCAAGAAACTCGCGCTTTCTCAGACACAGCAAGACGAGTTCATCAGCTACCTGTATCGTCATCCAGAGTTCGAGAAGTATGCAGCGCTCATCATCTTCTTGCTCGGGACAGGATGCAGAAGCGGAGAAGCCGCCGGGCTGACGTGGGACGACTGTGACTTTGACAGGAATGAAATTCATGTGCGCAGGACGCTGGTGTACCGCCACACGAAATACGTTCCGGGAGAACCCCGGTACTACATGAATCCTCCAAAAACAGAATCCGGGATGCGGATGATACCGATGCTTCCGCAAGTGAGACACGCTCTGCTCAGAGAGAAGGAGCGTCAGGACAGAGAAGGCAGGAACATTATATGCTTCCAAGGTATCACGGGGTTTGTGTTTTCGATAAAGAAAACGAGGCCGCTGATATCCTCGACAGTCGATAAGAAGCTTCTCGAAATCATAGAGAAGTATAACCTAGAAGCGGCTGCGGCTGCGAAAGCATATAACAAGACTCCAGTCCTCCTTCCAAAGTTCTCGCTGCACACACTTCGACATACGTTCTGCAGTTTCCTGTGCGAGAACGACGTGAACATCAAGACCATCCAGCAAGTGATGGGGCACTCCACCATCGGAGTGACGATGGACATCTACACGCACATCTCTCCGGAAAAGGCGAAGGATGACTTCAAGAAGCTCGGAGAACGCATCGAGAATCGCCAGATTGCGCCGTACTAAGATTTTACTAAAAAACAGGCTCATTTTACTAATATCGTACTAAAACTGATGGGTTCGTTCTAAGAAGTTTTAAGAAGATATAAGAAGATATATTTTGAGGGCAAAAATGCGAGTCTGTATATAGTGTATGCGATTAGAGTCTTCATCGAGATGTAGTGGTTTGTAAAAATATGTTTTCGAGATTGCAATTTTTACAAGTCCATTACAACTCCATGAAGACTCGATGACATCCAAAGGGTATAATAGTCTTGAGACCTGAAAGGGGAGCCGGCCCAAAAGCGCAGGGAAAGGGGGCGGCGGACGGCACCGCGCGGCACCGCCGCAGCTCTACCGGCCAAACTATATTTTTATCTACCGCAGGGACATCGACGGCGTTCTGCTGACGCAGGCGAGCGGGGAGAAGAACAACGTCGGCGACCTCGATGCTTCGGCGTATCGGGTCTGGCCGGGCGAATGCGTGGAGGTGCGCGTGAACGACAACGGCGTCGTCGGCTTTGACTACACCGCGCCGGTCGAGATCACGGAGACGACCGTCACAGGTGCGGCGCTGAGGCCCTTCTCGCAGATTCGCGACACGTTCGAGACGATGGTCTGCGTCGTGAACGCGAGCGAAAACTGCGACCACGCGCTCGCCATCGACCGCGTGCGCCTCTCCTATTCGCGCATCAGCGAGCCGGACCGCTTCGACTCCGGGCTGATCGTCCCGGTCTGGAGCTTTGAGGGGCGGAACGACGAGATCTACCACTTCGGCGAGGAGCTCGGCGGCGGCACGCAGGCTTCGACGACGCGCGGCACGGTGCTTGCGATCAACGCGATCGACGGCAGCGTGATCGACGGGGCGGTCGGGTACTGAGCCGCGCCGGGAAAACCGGGAGGAAGATTTTGCATTTCTTTTGCATTTCGATGCGGACTTTTTTGTGGCGCGCATGATAGAATGTTCTCACTTCATGAAAAAAGGAGACATTCAAATGATGACGCGTTTCAAAAGATGGACGGCGGCGGCGCTCTGCGGCGCGGTGATGCTGGGATGCGCGGGGTGCCAGGAGAACCCGAAGAGCACGGCGGTCGTGCACAAGGACTTCGACCGCCTGCTCAGTGAAGCGGGCGGCGCGGAGGGCGGCGGGACGGATGTCGATGCCATTCGGGAGGAGGTATCCGGCTCGGAGCGGTATCAGACGACGCTCGAGGAGGAGAGCCTTCATGTGAAGGTCACGGTGGACGCCGAGGTCGATGTGCCGGAGGTCGGGACGCTTTCCGTTTACCGCGTGCGGCAGAAAGCGTTCGACGCGGACTTTGTCGAAAAGGTCCGTCAGGCGCTCGTTGGGGACGAGCAGCTTTACGACGCGAGCGTGCTTTCCACGGAGACAAAGCAGGAGCTCGAGGACAGGATCGCGCAGGGCCGGAAAGCCTATCAGGCGTATGAGGCCGAGCTGCGCGGCGCGTTGGACGAGAACGGCGAACCGCTCTACTCCGAGGAGGAGATCGAACAGAACCTCGAGCAGATGGAATGGGAGTACGTCGGGGTATGGGAGGAAGCGTATGAGAACGCGCCCGACGCCGTGGACTACGGCGGCTATGCCATCGACGGAAAACTGCGCCCCGTCAGCGAGCTGTATGCCGAAAACGCGGAGCGGTATTCGTACTTTAACGATCTGATCCCCGAGGGCGATCTTGTGGACGGCGTCACCGACGGGAGCGGCGGGTTGTACAAGTCCTTCAAAGCGCTCAACAGCGAGGATTATAGCAACTGGATGCTCTATGAGGAGCGGCCGGACAAAGCGGCGCGTTCCACCGGCGGGGGCGTGCTCGCGCCGACGACGAACCTGAACACCGGCGCGTACTACGCGGGCGGACAGCCTCAAAACCCGAACCTGCCGGAAAATTTCCTTTCGAACGGCTACGGCTGGACCGCCGAGACGAAGTTCGTCCCGCTCGAAGGCGACGGCGTGACGCTCACGGAAGCGGAAGCGGCCGCAAAAGCCGAGGCGTTCCTCGAGCAGATCGGGCTGGGCGGCTTTGTCTGCGGGACGTGCGGGCTTTACAGCGAGTTTGCGGACCCGGACGATTACGACGCCGCGGCCGACACGATCACCTACCGGCGGTATTATATCCTGCAATTCTTCCGCGAGGTGGACGGCGTGCCGCTCACACAGTCGAGCGGGTCGAAGTATTCCGAGGAAAACGAAGACAAGAGGATCTGGCCGGGCGAGACGGTGGAGCTGCGGATCAACGACCGGGGCGTCGTCGGCTTCGAGTATGCCTCGCCGGTGGAGATCTCCGAGACGGTCGTTTCCGACGCAGCGATGAAGCCGTTTGCCGAGATCCGGGATACGTTCGAGCAGATGGTCTGCATCTCGAACGCCTCGGAGTACGAGAACACCGCGGTCCGGATCGACCGCGTGCGGCTCTCCTACTCGCGGATCTCCGAAAAGGACGCGTTCGACAGCGGGCTGATCGTCCCGGTGTGGAGCTTTGAGGGATGCGTGGAGACCGCCGTGGACGGCGTGCCGCTCAACGAGCGCGAGGGCACCGTGATGGCGATCAACGGGATCGACGGCAGCGTGATCGACCGGGCGGCCGGGTATTGACCTCTTCCCCAGAAAAAGCGAGGATGCGGCCCCGTTTCGCGCCCGCCCTGCAGCGCGGGGGATTGCCCCGCCTCGGGGAACTGTGGTATACTGTTCCCGCAAGGAAAAGCACGGCGAAAGGGGTTTTGAAAAATGGCTTACCGCATTTTGATCGTGGAGGACGAGGAACCGATCGCGCGGATGATCGCAATGAATCTCTCCGTTTCCGGGATGGAACCGGTGATCTTTCCGGACGGGCTCCAGGCGGAGCGGTCGCTTCGGGAAGACCACCGGTATGACCTCGCTTTGCTCGACGTGATGGTGCCGGGGCGCAGCGGCTTCGAGCTGCTCGAGGTCCTGCGCCCGTTCGGGATCCCGGTGATCTTCCTCACGGCGAAGGACGATCTCGCTTCGAAGCTCAAGGGGCTCACCGGCGGCGCGGAGGATTACATCGTCAAGCCGTTTGAGATCCTCGAGCTTTTGGTGCGCATGGATAAGGTGCTCCAGCGGACCGGCGGGAACGCGGGGATCCTGCATGTTCGGGATCTGGAGATCCATCTGGACGAGCACAGGGTCTTTCAAAACGGGGAAGAGGTGGCCCTTCGGCCGACGGAATTTCGGCTCCTCGCGGTGCTCGCGAAAAACCGCAACATCGCCGTGAGCAGAGAGGACCTGATCCGGCTCGTCTGGGGCGAGGCGTACACGGGCGAGAGCCGCACGGTGGACGTCCATGTGGGGCAGCTTCGCAAAAAGCTCGGCCTTTCGGAGAGCATCGTGACGATCCCGCGCGTCGGGTACCGGCTGGAGGCGTGAGATGAAGCTGCGCACACGCATCGCCCTGCTCGGCGCGGTGATGATTTTCTTTGCCACGTTCCTCTGCGGCGCGGCGTTCTTCCGGCTGTACCGTTCCGCGCTGCTCGAAAGGACCACCGCCGTGGGGAACGACGAGATCCGGGCGGTGCAGACGGATCTTGAAGCGTATTACGACGGTTTATTCCCCGCGCCGACGAAAGAACAGACCGTCTATTTTTTCAAAAACCGGCGGGACGATCTCTGCATCGTCTTCCGGGGGAACGAGGTCTGGTACAACCAAACGTCGCTCGGCGCGGATACGGTCCGGAACGCCGCGTTCACGTCTTTTGCGGGGAACGCGGAATACGCGCCGCTTCCCGTGAACGGGAGCCGGCTGCTGGTGGGCCGCGCTTCGGAATTCGGCTACGAGCTCTACCGTGTTTCCGACGTGACGCAGGTCTATGAAACGCTCTTCCGCCTTGCGGCCGCCGTCGGCGCGGTCGCGCTCTGTGCGGCGGGCCTCGCGGCGACGGCGCTGGCGCTC
>CANRMW010000148.1 GCA_947631835.1 uncultured Clostridia bacterium
TTTTCTGCGCACCGTACCCGTCTAGGAACCGGTAATCCGTGAGTTCCAGCAGCACGAGCTTCAGCCGGAAATTCGGGTACTTCAGAAACGGCTTCAGATACACGAGCTCCCCGAACACGTCGAACGGCGCGCCCTTCCCCGTGGTCTTCCGCCGCTCTCCGACTTCGTCGGTCACCGGGTCGATCCACCGGAGATAGCGCACCGCGGGCACCGGATACACCACCGTGACGCGCGCGGCCTCCAAAAACACCGCGAGCTTCGGCTTGAGCCTTGCGAGGTTTCGCGTCTGGATCTCATAGATGCCGTCCTCCCCGACGGCGTCCGCCACGAACCCGCCCAGCGCGATCTCCCGGCTCTCCGGGTCCGGCTCGAAATACGCCTTGAGCGCCGCGTGCAGCGTCTTCTCCCCGAGCGTCCCGACGCCTCCCGCGCCGCGCACCCGGGCAAGCGCGGTCTCCCGCGCCGCAAGGAACCTCTCCTCGTCGATCATCTTCCCGCCTCCTTTTCTTCTCCCGCCTTATTATACACTGGCGAGCGAAAAAAAGCAAACCCGCCCGAATACGGAGAAAGAGGGCGGCCGAAGCCGTCCTCTTCCCCTTCGCCGCGTTCAGCCCTTCGTCTGGAACGTGCGGCACTCCGTTTCGCTCATCACGGTCGGCGCGGCGCAGCAGCACCCCACCTGCACGCACTCGGCGCGGCATTTCCCGCTCCCGTTAAAGACGCAGTGCTCGGCGCTGCAGTGGATGTCGGTCTGCTCGCTGGCGGTGCAGCCGCAGTCCACGCTGTTCTGGCTGCTCTTTGTGTGCTCCGCATAAGAAGCGCAGCACGTCTCCCGGCTTTCGTCCGCCACCGGGCCGTCCACCTGAATGTGGGAGAGCAGGCAGAGCTTTCGGGCGTTGTGGCGGCATGTCTCCACTTCGCATGTCAGTCGGTTCATGTTCGTTCCATCCTTTCCAAAATTGCAGGACCCGTTTTGCCGCGCGGGGCGGCACAGTACAGCGTTCCCGAAAAAATGAAAAACATACCCAAATGCGGTCGGCGGCCTTGAAAAACGCGGGAGGATGTGGTATACTGATATGGTTCATCTTCGGATGAAATCCTTTTGTTCGGAAAGGCGGAACCATTTTGAAGAAAACAGTCTGTGTGATCTTTGGCGGCGCCTCCTCGGAATACGAGGTCTCTTTGATGTCCGCCGCCTCGATCCTGCGCAATCTGGATCCGGAAAAATTCGAGACCGTGACGCTCGGCATCACAAAAGACGGCCGCTGGCTCCGGTATACGGGCAGCGTTGAAAATATCGAAAACGGAACGTGGAAGGACGATCCCCAAAACCGCACCGCATTCCTCTCCCCGGACAAAGCCTCGGCGGGGCTCATCGTTCTGGAGCCGAACGGCGGCTGCACCCGGGAGCGCATCGACGTGATCTTCCCCGTCCTGCACGGCAAAAACGGCGAAGACGGGACGGTGCAGGGGCTTTTCACGCTGTGCGGCATCCCCTATGTCGGCTGCGGGCCGCTCGCGTCGGCGGTCTGCATGGATAAGGCCGTGACGCACTCCCTGCTCTCCAACTGGAACATCGAGCAGGCCCACTACCTCTGGTTTTACAGCGACCGCTACCTCGCGGACGGGGAGGGCATTCGCCGCCGCATCGAGGCGCGGCTCAACTTCCCCGTGTTCGTCAAGCCCGCGAACGCCGGCAGCTCCGTCGGCGTCACGAAGGTCCGCACGCCCGAGGCGCTCGACGATGCGATCCGCCTCGCGATGGAACACGACGGCAAGGTCGTCGTGGAGGAAGGGATCGTCGGGCAGGAGGTCGAGTGCGCCGTCCTCGGGAACCGAGGCAAGGCGACGGCCTCCGGCGTCGGAGAGATCGGCGCCGGAGCGGAATTTTACGACTACGACGACAAATACAAAAACGGGACGGCGCAGCTCTTCATCCCCGCCCGCATCCCGGAGGAGACCGCCGAGGAGATCCGAAAGACGGCGGTCCGGGCGTATAACCTTCTCGGGTGCGACGGCCTTGCGCGCGTGGATTTTTTCGTCACCGCAAAGGAAGGC
Source organism: uncultured Clostridia bacterium (assembly GCA_947631835.1). GTDB lineage: Bacteria > Bacillota > Clostridia > Oscillospirales > Acutalibacteraceae > Hominenteromicrobium. The sequence continues at coordinate 2,059 of CANRMW010000148.1, forward strand.
AAGGTCATTTTGAACGAGATCAACACGCTGCCCGGGTTCACCTCCATCAGCATGTACCCGAAGCTCTGGACGGCCGCCGGCGTTTCCTACCCCGCTCTGCTGGACGCGCTCATCGGCTGCGCCGCGACCCGGTCCTGAGGCGAAAGGAGTACGCATGGACAGAAGACCCATCGGCGTTTTCGATTCCGGGCTGGGCGGACTGACCGCGGTCCGACAGCTCCTCCGGATCCTTCCGAATGAGGATATCCTCTATTTTGGAGACACCGGACGCGTCCCCTACGGCAACCGCGGGCGCGACACCATCATCCGCTACGCGCGGCAGGATATGCGCTTTCTGGTGCGGCACGACGTGAAAGCCGTGCTCGCGGCCTGCGGCACCGTTTCCAGCGTCGCGCACGACGTCGGGGACGCGCTGCCGATCCCCTTCATCGACGTCCTCCGCCCCACGGCAAAGGCGGCGGCGCGCGCTTCGAAAAATCGCAGGATCGGCGTGATCGGCACCAGCGCAACCATCGCTTCGGGCAGTTACCGGCGCGAGCTGCTCCGGCTCGATCCCGCGCTCACCGTCGCGGAGCAGGCGTGCCCGCTCTTCGTACCGCTTGTCGAAAACGGCTTCGTTTCCCCGGAGGAACCCGTCACGCGCCTCGTCGCGGAACGCTACCTTGCGCCGCTTCGAGAGGCAGGGGTCGATACGCTGATCCTCGGCTGCACGCATTTTCCGATCATCAGCGGGACCATTCAGGCCGTCATGGGGCCGGGCGTGACGCTGATCGATTCCGGCCGGGAGGCGGCGGAGGAATGCCGCCGGCTCCTTGCCGCAAGCGGCCTGCTCACAGACAGCGCCTCCGGCGGGAAGCACCGGTTCTTCGTCAGCGACATGACGGAGAGCTTCTACGGCGTCGCGGCGCTCTGCCTCGGCAGAGAGGTCCCCGGAGAGCTGGAAAAGATCGACATCGAGACCGTTTGACCGTCTGCGGCGCGGACGGAAAGGGAGAAAAACATGCAGGAAAATTACGAGATCACGATCATCGGCCGACAGACCATCGACCGGGAGACCGGCGAGATCAAGGTCGATACGCTCGGAGATTACAGCGAGCGCGGCGGCATCCAGTACATCTCCTACACGGAGTATGACGACGAAGCGCCGTATAAAGGCCACCGCAAGGTGCTGAAGATCGAAAAGAACGACTCTGTGACGATGCTCCACCCCGGCCTGCCCACCCGGCTCGTGCTGGAGCGCGGCAAACGCCACAAATGTATGTACGACACGGGCGTCGGGATGCTTTCGCTCGGCGTTTTCACGCAAACGCTGAAAAACAGCCTGACGGCGGAAGGCGGCGAGCTCTCCATCTCCTACACGCTCGATATCGACGCCCATCTCTCCTCCCAAAACGAGATCCTCGTGAAGCTGCGGCGCCGCCGCGACAGGACGGCGCAGAGCGGGGGTCCGAATCCCTGAAAGGATGTAGAAATATGTCAAAGACTCTGACGACGGCGCGGGAACAGGTATTCTCCGCCGTACAAAACGCGATGCGCGCCGCGATGCAGGCGGGTGAGCTTTGCGAAGCGGTGCTCCCCGCGTTCTCCGTGGAACGTCCGGCGGACGCCAGCCACGGCGATTTCGCCGCCAACGCCGCGATGGTCTCGGCGCGCGTCTTCCGCATGGCCCCGCAGAAGATCGCCGCCGCCATCCTCGCGCATCTCGACCTTGCCGGCACCTATCTCTCCCGCGCGGAGACGGCCGGCCCCGGGTTTCTGAATTTCTTCCTCGCCCCGGCGTTTTACGCCGACGTGCTCACGGACGTCCTCACGGAGAAGGACGCCTACGGGCGCAGCGACTTCGGAAAAGGCGAGAAGGTGATGGTGGAGTTCGTCTCCGCGAACCCCACCGGCCCGATGCACATGGGCAACGCCAGAGGCGGCGCGCTCGGTGACTGCCTCGCGGCGGTACTCGACGCGGCGGGCTACGACGTCTGGCGCGAGTTCTATGTGAACGACGCCGGGAACCAGCTCGAGAAATTCGGCCTCTCGCTTTCGATCCGCTATCAGCAGCTCTTTGCGGAAGACGCGCCCGAGCTTCCCGAGGACAGCTACCACGGCGAGGACATCACCGATCTCGCGAAGGAATACGCGGCGGAGCACGGCGACGCGCTCATGGCGCTCGACGAAGCGGAACGCCGCAAGGCCCTCGTCGGCTACGCGCTGCCGAAGAACCTCGCGAAGATGCAGGCCGATATGGAAAAATACCGCATTCACTACGACTGCTGGTTCAAGGAAAGCGACCTGCACAAGAGCGGCGCGGTCATGGCCGTCGTGGAGGATCTGAAAAACCGCGGCCTCACCTACGAAAAGGACGGCGCCGTCTGGTACAAGGCGACCGAGTTCGGCGGCGAGAAGGACGAGGTGCTCGTCCGCGCGAACGGCACGCCGACGTATTTCACGGCGGACATCGCCTATCACAAGAACAAATTCGACCGCGGCTTCACGACGCTCATCGACCTCTGGGGCAGCGACCACCACGGCCACGTCGCCCGGATGAAGGGCGCGATGGCGGCGATCGGGCACGACCCCGACAGGCTCGAGATCCTTCTGATGCAGTTCGTGCGCCTCATGCGAAACGGCGAAGTCGTCCGGATGAGCAAGCGCACGGGCAAGGCGATCCAGCTCGGCGACCTGCTTGACGAGGTGCCGGTCGATTCCGCGCGCTTCCTCTTCAACATGCGCGAGGCGGGCTCCCTGCTCGATTTCGACCTCGACCTCGCGGTCCAGCAGGACGCGCAGAACCCGGTCTATTACGTCCAGTACGCGCACGCGCGCATCCACAGCATCTTCAAGGCGCTCGCGGCGGACGGCATCCTCCCGCGCGAGGTGACGAAGGCCGAGCTTGAAGCGCTCACCGCGCCGGAGGAGATCGACCTCATCCGGCACATCGCGAGCCTGACGGACGAGATCGTCTCCTCCGCAAAGGACCGCGACCCCGTGCGCATCACGCGCTATGCGATCGACCTCGCGACGAAGTTCCACAAGTTCTACAACGCCTGCCGCGTGAAGGGCGAAGCGGAGCCGCTGATGCAGGCCCGCCTCGCGCTCTGCACCGCGACGGCAGCCGTCATCCGCAACATCCTCACGATGTTCCGCATCACGGCCCCCGAAAGTATGTGACGGGACAAGGAACGCCCCGCCGGTTTCTGAAATGCACCCCAAAAGTTAGATAATGTGATATAATGTCTAACGAGGGGGTG
>CANRMW010000149.1 GCA_947631835.1 uncultured Clostridia bacterium
TCCCCCAATCCCTGCGGGTGCCGGAGCAGGTGAAGAAAGCATCCGGTATTTCTTCCAACTTCCTGTGTGAAAACAGTTCCTATTTCCTAGGAGTAGACAGCAAAGGAAAGCCGGACCGGACATTGAAATGCTTTGAGACCTCGAAGGAACTGCACCTGCAGATTTTGGGTTCGGTGGATTCTCCCGCCGCCCGGGCGGTCTGCGCTTTCTTTGAGAACTGGCAGCCGGGGCAGGCGGCGGAACACCCGGTCCTCCTCCCCTATCTGGAAGAGATCCTGAAGGGCGCGAACCTGATCTTCTCCGTGGAGAACCGGTATGCGCAGGACGATCCCGCCATCCGCGCCGCGTGGCAGGACCATTACGCGGCCCAGTCCGCTGATTCTTCCTCCGGGCTATGCCTTGTCACCGGCAAGCGGGCGCCCATCGCCCGGCTCCATCCGTCGATCCGGGGCGTCAAGGACGCGCAGCCCAGCGGCGCGTCTCTTGTATCCTTCAACGCGTCCGCTTTCGAGTCCTACGGGCACGAACAGTCCGACAGCACGGGGCAGGGCCTCAACTCCCCCGTCTCCGAGGAAGCCGCGTTCCGATACGGCGCGGCGCTGAACTGGCTGATCTCCGACCGGGAGCATCTCCAATACATCGGGGACACCGCCGTGCTCTACTGGGCGGAGGACGCCGAGCCGATGTGTCAGGACTTGTTCTCCTGCGCCGTGTTCGGCGGCACGTCGGAAGTCATCGCCGATACCGATCTGCAAAGCGCGGTGAAGGCGCTGGCGAAGGGCAGCCCGGTGGACCTGAACGGCATCCCGCTCGACCCGGAAAACCGGTTCTACGTTTTGGGGCTCGCCCCCAACGCCGCGCGGCTCAGCGTCCGGTTCTTTTTACAGAACACGTTCGGCCGGATGCTTTCCAATGTGCAGGCCCACTACGACCGGCTCGCCATCGTCAAGCCGGAGTACATTGCAAACGGCGCGCTGCCCCTGTGGAGACTGCTGGGCGAGACCGTCAATCCCAACAGCCGGGACAAAAAGCCGAGTCCGGTCATGGCCGGCGCCGTCGTGCGGGCCGTGCTCTCCGACGGGCCCTACCCCGTCTCCCTGCTGGAGCAGACCATGCTGCGCATCCGCGCGGAACAGAACGTCACCTACGGGCGGGCAGCCATTTTGAAAGCATTTTTCCTGAAAAACAGAGAATTTCAGGTTCCGAAGGAGGTATTACAAGTGGAACTCAACGAACAAAGCAGCCATCTTCCCTATGTGCTGGGGCGGCTGTTCGCCGTGCTGGAACGCGTCCAGTCCGCCGCGAATCCCGGCCTCAACGCCACCATCAAGGACAAGTATTTCAACAGCGCCTGCGCCACCCCCGCCGTCATCTTCCCCCTGCTGACGAAGCTCTCCCAGAGCCACCTGCGCAAGCTGGATACCGGCGGGCGGGTCTATTTCGAAAAGCTCATCGGCGACCTCGAAGGCCGTATCCGCGAGACCCTGCCCGCGCGGCTGCCCCTCGCGGATCAGGGGACCTTCCATCTGGGCTATTACCATCAGGTACAAAAATTCTACGAGAAGAAAGATCAAGGAGGAAATGAAAATGTCGGATCCCATTAAAAACCGCTATGAATTTGTCGTCCTGTTCGACGTGGAAAACGGCAACCCCAACGGCGACCCCGACGCGGGCAACATGCCCCGTGTGGACCCGGAAACGGGCTACGGCCTCGTCACCGACGTGTGCCTCAAGCGCAAGATCCGCAACTTCGTGGAGACCGCCAAAGAGGACGAGGCGGGCTACCGCATCTACATCAAGGACGGCGTGCCGCTGAACACCAGCGACAACGAGGGGTTCCTGTATGCGGGGATCGAGAACGCCGCCGCCATGAAGCCCGAAGAACTGAAAAAAGCCGTCAAAAAACGCGAAGACGCCGGCATCGACGTGGACCATCAGGTGAAGGACTTCATGTGCGACAACTTCTTTGACATCCGCACGTTCGGCGCGGTCATGACGACCATGGTCAAGGGCAATCTGAACTGCGGCCAGATCCGCGGGCCGGTACAGCTCGGCTTTGCGCGCAGCATCGATCCCATCGTGCCGCAGGAAGTCACCATCACCCGTGTCGCGATCACCACGGAGGCCGACGCGGAGAAAAAAGGGACCGAGATGGGCCGCAAGTACATCGTCCCGTATGCGCTCTACCGCTGCGAGGGCTATGTTTCCGCGAATCTGGCCCGGAGAGTCACCGGGTTCAGCGAAGACGACCTGGATCTGCTGTGGAACGCCATCCTGAATATGTTCGAGTATGACCGTTCCGCCGCACGCGGCAAAATGGCCGTGCGCGAGCTGATCGTCTTCCGGCACGACTCCGAGCTGGGCTGCGCCCCCGCCTGGAAGCTGTTCGACACCGTCACCGTCGCCCGGAAAGCGGACGTGATCAGCCCCCGCGCATACAGCGACTACACCGTCGCCGTGGACGAAGCCGCCCTGCCCGCCGGCATCACCTGTACCCGCATGGGGTAACCGCGATGTCGGAGGAGGAGTATCTCGCGCTCTCCGGCATCCAGCACTTCGCGTTCTGCCGCCGTCAGTGGGCGCTGATCCACATCGAGCAGCAGTGGGCGGAGAACCTGCGCACCGTGGAGGGGGACCTCCTCCACCAGCGCGCGCACGATGAACAGCAGACCGAACGCCGGGGGGACACGCTGATCGTCCGGGGCCTGAGGGTCGTTTCGCACCGCCTGCAGGTGCAGGGCGTGTGCGACGTCGTGGAATTTCACCGGGACCCCGGCGGGGTATCCTTATCGGGCCGAGAAGGAACATGGCTTCCCTATCCCGTGGAATACAAGCGGGGAAAGCCGAAGCCTTTCGATGCGGACGAGCTCCAGCTCTGCGCCCAGGCGATGTGTTTGGAAGAGATGCTGCTGTGTGCCATTCCGGAAGGCAGCCTTTTCTACGGCGAGCCGCGCCGCCGCACGAAGGTGCCGCTGGACGATGCCCTGCGGGCGAGGGTGGAGTCGATCTTGGCGGAGATGCGCGACCTCTACGCCCGGGGACACACGCCGAAAGCCAAGCCCGGCAAGGGATGCGCGTCCTGCTCCCTCAAGGACCTCTGCCTGCCCCGGCTGGCGAAGGTCCCGTCTCCCGCCGCCTATCTGCGCGCCCATCTGCCGGAAGAGGAGGATGTACCGTGAGAAAATTCCTCAATACGCTGTTCGTCCTCAGCGAGGACAGCTACCTCGCCCTTGAAGGCGAGACCGTCGTCGTGCTGGCCGGGGAGGAAAAGCGCGGCCAGTTCCCCCTCCATACCCTGGAAAACATCCTCTGCTTTTCCTACAAAGGGGCCAGCCCCGCCCTCATGGGCAAATGCGCCCGGGACGGGATCAATCTGTGCTTTTTAAGTCCCAGGGGCCGGTTTTTGGCAAGGGTCTGCGGCGAGAATCCGGGCAGCGTCCTGCTGCGGCGGACCCAGTACCGGACAGCGGACGACCCCGCCCTGAGCTGCCGGATCGCCCGGTGCTTCCTCTTCGGCAAGGTCTACAACAGCCGCTGGAGCATCGAGCGCACGCGCCGGGATCACGCGATGCGGGTCGATGACGAGCGGCTTGGCCGGGCCTGTGCCTATCTCGCGGACAGCCTGCCCGCCTTTCTGGCGGAGACCGATCCGGATTCCCTCCGGGGACTGGAAGGCCAGAGCGCGGCGGTCTATTTCGACGCGTTCGATGCGCTGATCCTGAACCAGCGGGAGGATTTCACCTTCACCGGGCGCTCCCGCCGCCCGCCACTGGACCCGGTGAACGCGCTGCTCTCCTTCTCGTATACCCTGCTGGCCAACGCCTGTGCCGGGGCGCTGGAAAGCGTGGGGCTGGACGCCTATGTGGGATTCCTCCACCGGGACCGGCCGGGGCGCGCCTCCCTTGCCCTGGACCTGATGGAGGAGCTGCGGCCGCTCTTTGCCGACCGCTTCGTGCTGACCCTCATCAACAACCGCGTGATCCGCGCCGAACACTTCGACCGGCAGCCGAACGGAGCGGTGTGGCTGAACGACGAGGGACGGAAGCTCTTCCTTTCTGCGTGGCAGAAACGGCTTGCGGAGCCCATCACCCACCCATACCTGAAGGAAAAGCTCGCTTGGGGCCTCGTCCCCTACGTCCAAGCGCTGCTGCTCGCCCGGGTCCTCCGGGGCGATCTGGACGACTACCCGCCGTTCCTGTGGAAGTGAGGCGATCCTATGCTGGTGCTCATCACTTATGACGTGAACACGGAAGACGCCGCGGGACGGAAGCGGCTGCGGCAGGTGTCGAAGCAGTGCGTCGATTACGGCCAGCGCGTGCAAAATTCGGTATTCGAGTGCTTGGTAGACCCGGCGCAGTATAAACTGCTTCAAACCAAACTGCTGGAGATCATCGATCCGGCAAAGGACAGCCTGCGGTTCTATCAGCTGGGGAACAAATATCAAAGCAAGATCGAACACTTTGGCGCAAAAACTTCCTACGAGCCGGAGGGCGTGCTGTTGGTCTAGCCGTGCGAGGCGCAAGCGCGCAGAAAAGCGCCGCGAGGTTCGCACCGATTTTCGGCACAAAATCGGGAGGGCCGCCGCCCAAAAAGCGGTCCCTCCGGCTTTAAAAGGCGCTTTCTGAAAAGAACGTTTCGCAGACTGCACAAATCTTCCTTTGGAATTTGTGCGCGTTTGCAGTCGCACCCCTCGCGGGGTGCGTGGATTGAAATTCAGTAAGCGCGTTAGGAAAATCGTGGAAGACAGCGGTCGCACCCCTCGCGGGGTGCGTGGATTGAAATTCGTCTATACCCGTTCGGCGCGTAGGCGTGGCGCGGTCGCACCCCTCGCGGGGTGCGTGGATTGAAATACCCTCTTTGCAGAAAGCAAAGGCGAACACAGCGTCTGTCGCACCCCTCGCGGGGTGCGTGGATTGAAATAAAAGGCGTTTCGTCTGAAAGCGCCTCGTAAATGGTCGCACCCCTCGCGGGGTGCGTGGATTGAAATTCTGAACAAGTTGGTAATCGTAGCCCATTTCCAAGTCGCACCCCTCGCGGGGTGCGTGGATTGAAATCCAAGCGCGAAGCGCTGAAAATCAAAGACACGACGTCGCACCCCTCGCGGGGTGCGTGGATTGAAATACAAAGTAAATCAGCATTTACAGTTACACCCTTGGTCGCACCCCTCGCGGGGTGCGTGGATTGAAATACAATGCACTAGTCAACAAAAAATGGACACGAAGGAAAGGAAAAGCGAACAAGGGAAGCGTGGAATCAGGCAGTGACAGCA
>CANRMW010000150.1 GCA_947631835.1 uncultured Clostridia bacterium
CGTTCTCCGGCAGGAAGCTGTATTTCGGGGCCGTCTCGTAGAGCTCCACGGGCGTGTCGAGGACCTCGAGCACACGCGCCGAGGACGCCGCCGCGCGCGAGAGCATCGTGAACATGCGGTTGATCGCCATGAGCGCGTTGAGGACGATGGTGAAGAGGTTCATGAAGGCGATGATCTTGCCGACCTCGGTGAGGCCGCCCTGCACGCGGTACGCGCCGGCGACGATCACTGCGACGATGCCGAAGTTGAGGAGCACCGTCATGGACGGGTTGATGAGCGCCATCGTCTTTTCGGCGGTGCGCTCCTTTTCCGTGAGGTCGTCGTTGACCTTCTTAAAGCGCGCGCGCTCGTACTCGGATTTCGAGAGCGCCTTGATGACGCGCACGCCGACCGCGTTTTCGCGCACGACGCGGAGCATCGAATCCGACGCCTTCTGGACGATCTTGAAGAGGCGCGCGCCGCGCCGCGACACGATGAACGTGATCGCGCCGACGATGGGCAGCGTCGCCACCATGATGAGCGTGAGGACCGGATCGAGCGTCAGCGTGACGAACACGCCGCCGAAGAGCAGGATCGGGGCGCGCACGCCGAGGCGCTGGATCATGCCGACGGTCTGGTGCAGGACGTAGGTGTCGCTCGTCATGCGGGAGATGAGCGAGGGGATGGAAAACCCGTCCACCTGCCGCTCCGAGAGATAGGAGATCTTGACGAACAGATCGTGCCGGATCTGCCGCGTGCAGTCCCGCGCGACGGACGACGCCATGCGGTTCGCGAGGACGTTGCCGCCCCAGCCGATCAGCGAGCAGAGGATCATCAGCCCGCCCCAAAGGTACACGGGCCGAAGCTCTCCGAGGGGGATGAGCTCGTCGATGATGTAGGAGAGGATCCAGGGGATCGCCAGCTCCACCACGGTGCCGCTGACCTTCACGAGAAAGCCCAGCGACATCCGCGGGAGGAACGGGCGAAGGTACTTTGCAAGACGCTTCAAACCATTCACTCGATTCTTTTCCGAATATCCGCAAACGCAGATCGGCCGCACACAAACCGAAATCGTTGCATTTGCAACGATTATTGTAGCACGGCGAAATCGAAAATGCAAGAGCCTTTCTGCGATCTGAGCGGGGTTTTCTTTCGAAAAGCGCCTAGCGTCGCGGAGGCGTTCGCCCTACGCGGGCTTGAAGAGGGAGGGAGCGGGTTTAGCGGACGGACCTAACTTATGGCGCGGGAGAAGGTTTACCGAAAGAGCCGGAGAAGCGTGTGCTTGCACACGCGACCGACGTGAAGAAACGGCCTCCGGCCGCGCGCGGGCAGAGCCCGTTTCGTTTGCCCTACGTTGGCTTGCGGAGAGCGGGAGCGGGTTCATCAAACGGACCTAGCGCATGGCGCGGGGAAAGCCGATTGGAAGCCCGGCCGGAAGGAATGAAGCATGTCTCGTCTGCCCTGAGCAGGCTTGAAAAGATCGGGCGCGGGTTTACCACACGAAACAAGTGTCCGGCGCGGGAGAATGCTTTCCAAACGCACCGGCGAAGTGAGCGGAGCGAACGACCAGCGTGAAGCAAAAGTTCTTTTGCTTACTTTTCTTTCAAGAAAAGTAAGAGAAAAGTAGGAGAATTTAACATTTGGATATGGAAAAGTGCGGCGGGAAGCATTATAATAGGAAACATCTAAGGGAAACTTTCGAAGACAAAGGAGCGGGACCATGCTGGAAGAACTCACGGTAAAGGCACTGTACGATTTGGAATACACGGCGGCGAAGCCGCTTTTGGAGGCGGCGGCGTACCCCTGGGAGGCGCTTTCCGGGCTGAAGGCGTTCATTTTGGAGCTCGGGCCGACGCTCCCGGAAGACCGGTTCGAGCGGCGGGGCGAGGACGTCTGGGTCGCGAAGAGCGCGAAGCTCTACCCGAACGTCTACATCGCCGGGCCGACGATCATCGGGGAAGAGACCGAGGTCCGGCCGGGGGCGTTCGTCCGGGGGAGCGTGCTCGTCGGGAAGGGGTGCGTCGTCGGGAACTCGACGGAGCTGAAGAACGCGATCCTTTTTGACCGCGCGCAGGCGCCCCACTACAATTACATCGGGGATTCGATCCTCGGACACTTCGCGCACACGGGCGCGGGGGCGATCACCTCGAACCTCAAGCAGGACGGCTCGAACGTCACGGTGCGGATGCCGGACGGCGCGCGCGTGGAGACGGGGCTCAGGAAGTTCGGGGCGATGCTCGGCGACCATGTCGAGATCGGCTGCGGCACGGTGCTGAACCCCGGCTCGGTCGTCGGGAAAGGGAGCCGCGTGTACCCGCTCTCGACGGTGCGGGGATTCGTGCCGGCGGGAAGCATCTACAAGAACGCCGGGGAGATCGCAAAGATCGAGGAACGGTAAAAAGAACGGAGCTTTATGAAAAGGAAAGGAGGAAGGTCCTGTGGAAGCTTTGCAGGAGCTTGCCGCGCGGGTGCTGCATTCCGGTATGCTTTCGACGCTGATGCTGCTGCTCCGCGCCGTGACGGCGGTGCTCGCGCTCGCCGTGATCCGGAAAAGCTATACCTCCTTCAAAAAAGGACAGCGCCGGAAGGACCCGGTGATCCTTTTGGAGGACGAGGAGACGGGCGAGCAGTTCCCCGTGCTGTACTGGGAAAATTCCATCGGCCGGGCGAAGAGCTGCGACATCCAGATCCCGGACGCGGCGGTCTCCCGCGACCACGCGGTGCTGATGCGCCGGGAGGAGGGGTGGATGATCGCCGACACCGGCTCGAAGGGCGGCACGCGCATGAACGGGCGGTGGATCCAATCCCCGACGGTCGTGGAGATTGGGGACGGCTTCACGATGGGCGAAACGACGCTGGTGCTGCGCAGGGCGGAAAACGTCCCGCCGAAACGCAGGAGGATCTTCACGGGATTCACGAAGACGGCGGCCTCGCCCTTCGCGCTGATGACGCTCGTGACGCTGGTGCAGGGCTCCATGGCGCTCCAACTGACGGTGGGGACCGGCACGCTGCACCTGTATCCGCTGGCGCTGTTCGCGCTGCTGTTCCTTGTGGGATGGGGACTGTACTTCTTTTCGCGGCGTGTCCTGAGAAGGGTCAGCTTTGAGGTGGAGACCGTCGCGCTGCTGCTTTCCTCCATCGGCATCATGCTGGTGGGCGGACAGGGCTTTTCGGCGGTGGTCACACAGTGCGCGGCGTTCGTGCTCGGGGTGTTCCTGTTCTGCATCTTCGTGTGGTTCCTCGGGGACCTCGAACGCGTGCAGCGGATGCGGCTGATCGCGGCGGGGGCGGCGCTGCTGCTCTTTGCGGCGAACCTCCTGTTCGGCACGGAGATCAACGGCTCGAAGAACTGGATCCTGATCGGGCCGGTGAGCGTGCAGCCCTCGGAGCTCATCAAGATCGCGTTTATCTTTGTCGGCGCGTCCACGCTGGACCGCCTCCAAACGAAAAAGAATATCACGGGGTTCATCGCGTTCGCGGCGGGGTGCCTCGCGTGTCTCTTTGTGATGCGCGACTTCGGCACGGCGCTGATCTTCTTCGCGACGTTCCTCATCATCGCGTTCATGCGCTCGGGCAGCTTCCGCACGATCTTCCTGATCCTCGCGGCGGCGGTCTTCGGGGTGTTTCTGATTTTGCAGTTCCGGCCTTATGTCGCGCAGCGGTTTATGGGCTGGGGACACGTCTGGGAATACGCGCAGGAGAGCCTCGGCTACCAGCAGACGCGCACGCTCACCTATATCGCGAGCGGCGGGCTTTTCGGGATGGGCCTTGGAAACGGCGTGCTGAAATACATCGCCGCCGCCGACAGCGACCTCGTCTTCGGGATGCTCTGCGAAGAGCAGGGCCTCATGATGGGGCTGACGGTGCTTTTTGCCCTTGTGCTTTTCGTGCTTTACGCGCGCAGCGACGTGACGCGCAGCCGCTCCACGTTTTATGCGATCGCGGCGTGCGCGGCCTCCGGCATGATGCTGTTCCAGGCGGCGCTGAACGTTTTCGGGCCGACGGACGTCCTGCCGCTGACCGGCGTGACGCTGCCGTTCATCAGCGCCGGCGGATCGAGCATCCTCTCCACATGGGGGCTCGTCGCCTTTATCAAGGCCTCGGACGAACGCACCTACGGCGCGCGGCGGGCGGGAAGACGCCGGGCGCGCGAGGAATATGAGCCGGAGGACGACGACCGCGGCCGGATGGGAACCCGCTGGGACGAGCCCGGCATGTTCGCCGAAGACGCGGACGACGGCTGGGAGGATGTCTGGACGAAGGACCGGAAGGGGGGACGCGAAGAATGAAGACCACCGGATTTCGGTCGTTCGTGCTGTATATTCTGATCGCCGCCTTTCTCGGCGGGATGGGGTACTTCCTCTTTTCGCTCTGCCTGAACGGGGACCAGTGGGTCTCTCAGCCGTATAACGGACATATTTATGCCGAGGACAGCCCGATGCGCGCCGGGAACATCACGGACCGTAACGGCGTCGTGCTGGCGAAGACCAGCGGCGATTCCCGCGTTTACAACGAAAACGAGAGCGTCCGGCGGTCGTTCCTGCACACGGTGGGCGATTCGAGCGGGTATATCGGGACCTCGGTGCAGGCGATCCACCGGACGAAGCTCATGGGGTGGAACCTGTTCACCGGGCTGAACCGGACGCCCCTTTCCGAGCTTTCGAACGACGTGAAGCTGACGCTCGACGCGAACGCGAACGCCGCGGCGTATGACGCGCTCGGCGGCCGGGACGGCGCGGTGTTCGTCTACAATTACAGGACCGGGGAGACGCTCGTGAAGGTCTCCGCGCCGACGTATGACCCGATGAACGTCCCTGGAGACCTGACGGAAAACAGCGCGTATAACGGCGTGTTCCTCGACAACACGCTCTCCGGCTCGTTCACGCCCGGCTCGACGTTCAAGCTCGTGACGGCGGCGGCCGCGCTCGAAACGCTGCCGGACGCGGAGAGCCGCACCTACACCTGCGAGGGTGTGTGGTACCTCGGCGAGAGCGCCGTGACCTGCCTCGACTACCACGGCGAACTGACGCTCGACGAGGCGCTTGGGCATTCCTGCAACATCTATTTCGCGAAGCTCGCGCAGGACATCGGCGGAAAGGCTTTGCAGGAGACGGCAAAGGCCATGGGATTCGGGGAGAGCTTTTCCTTTGACGGCGTTTCGACGGCGAAGAGCAGCATCGATGTGGAAAAGGCGGACGCGCTGGAGCTCGCGTGGTCGGCCGTCGGGCAGGGGGACGTGA
>CANRMW010000151.1 GCA_947631835.1 uncultured Clostridia bacterium
TCGACACACGTCATGCCGCGCACGGAGCCGTCCTCGCCGCCGAGCACCTCGGTGGGGTTCGTGAGCAGGCGGAAGATGATGCCCTCCTCCTTCGCGTGCTCGACCTCCTCCGCGCGGGCGGGGAGCTCCTTTTCGGAGCGGCGGTAGACGATGAAGACCTCCTCCGCGCCGAGGCGCTTCGCGCAGCGGGCCGCGTCCATCGCGACGTTGCCGCCGCCGACGACCGCCACGCGCTTCGCGTGCTGGATGGGCGTCGCGCTGCCCTCGCGGTAGGCTTTCATCAGGTTAACGCGGGTGAGAAACTCGTTCGCGGAATACACGCCCTTGAGGTTCTCCCCGGGGATATTCATGAAGCGGGGCAGGCCCGCGCCCGAGCCGATGAACACGGCCTCGAAGCCGTCGTCCTCCATCAGCTCGTCGATGGAGAGCGTCTTGCCGATGACGGTGTTCGTCTCGATCTTGACGCCGAGCGCTTTCAGGCCGTCGATCTCCTTTTGGACGATGGCCTTCGGGAGACGAAATTCCGGGATGCCGTAGACCAGCACGCCGCCCGCGACATGGAGCGCCTCGAAGACCGTGACGTCATAGCCCTTCTTCGCGAGGTCGCCCGCGCAGGTGAGGCCGGAGGGCCCGGAGCCGATCACCGCGACCTTGTGGCCGTTCGGCGCGGGGCACTGCGGGGCTTCGGTGCTGTTCGCGTTGTGGAAATCGGCGGCGAAGCGCTCGAGCCGCCCGATGCCGACCGGCTCGCCCTTGATGCCGCGCACGCACTTGCCCTCGCACTGGCTCTCCTGCGGGCAGACGCGCCCGCACACCGCGGGCAGGGAGGACGACTGGGCGATCACCCTGTAGGCGGCCTCGAACTCGCCCTTCGCCATTTCCCGGATGAAGCCGGGGATGTCAATGTTGACCGGGCAGCCGGAAACGCACGGGCTGTTTTTGCACTGCAGGCAGCGCTGCGCCTCGTCCGCCGCCATTTCGGCGGTGTAGCCGAGCGCGACCTCCAGAAAGTTTTTGTTTCGCACATTCGGTTCCTGTGAGGGCATCGGATTTTTCGTCATGCGCATATTGGGCATTTTACCGCACCTCCCGGAAAAGATTGCACGCTTCTTCATAGGCGGCGCGCTCAAAGGGCCGGTACATGGACGCGCGGTCCATGGCTTCGTCAAAATCAACGAGGTGGCCGTCAAAATCCGGGCCGTCCACGCAGGCGAACTTCGTCTCGCCGCCCACGGTGAGGCGGCAGCCGCCGCACATGCCCGTGCCGTCGATCATGATGGGGTTCATGCTGACGACGGTCTTGACGCCGTACCGCTTTGTGAGCTGCGCGACGAATTTCATCATGACGAGCGGGCCGATCGCAATGACCTCGTCGTACTGCTCGCCGCGCCGGATGAGCGTTTCGAGCGCGTTCGTGACAAGGCCCTTCTCGCCCCACGAGCCGTCGTCCGACATGCAGAGGAGCTCGTCGCTGACGGCGCGGAAGTCGTCCTCGAGGATCACGAGGTCACGGGAGCGGAAGCCGGCGACGCTGTGGACCGTGCAGCCGAGGCTGTGCAGCTTTTTCGCGATGGGATAGGCGATGGCGCAGCCCACGCCGCCGCCGATCACCGCAACCTTTTTGAGGCCCTCGGTCTCGGAGGGTTTGCCCAGCGGCCCGACAAAATCCGGCAGGCAGTCGCCTTCGTTCAGGTGGTTCAGCTTTTCGGTCGTCGCGCCGACGATCTGGAAAATGATCGTGACCGTGCCTTTTTCGCGGTCGAAGTCCGCGACGGTCAGCGGGATGCGTTCGCCGTCCTCCTCGGCGCGCAGGATGATGAACTGCCCCGGCTCCGCCTTTTTCGCCACGCGCGGCGCGAGGATGTCCATGCGCGTCACCGTGGGGTTCAGGCGTTCCTTTTTCAGAATTTCGTACATCGGATCAAAACCTTTCACAATCTGCGCGTGCGCAGGATTCACGGATGCCCGCATTTTTCTCACAGCAAACGATCCCGGGCAGAAAACGGCCGGAATTGCATCAAAAGGGGCGCTGCTTTCATTATAGCAAATTCCGGCGCGAAATTCAATCCTTTTTCAGCCGTTCTCCGAAGTCTCCGGCGCGCCGGACGACACGGACCGGATGGACCAGGTGAAGACCGTGTTCCCGGGGCGCGGGTTCGGAACGATCACAAACGTGAAGCGGTAGGGCTCGCCGTCCGAGACCGCCGGGGAGAGCGCGCAGACGAGCTGCACGGCGCCGTCCTCGAGCGCGGCGGCGGAGGAGATCTCAAGCGGCATCCCGATCTCCGAGGTCTGGCGGGTGTACGCGTCCGCCTGAGCGTCGAAGCTGACGTCGCCCTCCATCCCTTCGGGGATCTCGGGCAGGGCGGAAAAGTCTTCGTATAGGCCGGAGCCGATCTCTTCGAGCACCGAAGCGGGGAGCGTCAGCGCGCTGCCGAGCGCCTCGCCGCTCGCGAACCATGTGCCGCAGCCGTCGATCGCAAAGGACGCCGCGTGCCAGAAGCCCGAGGCGGTCTGCGCGTCCTCGCCGTTGAGAAGGAGCAGGGCGCGGGCCTCGAGGAGCGGCTGCATCGCCTGCCACTCGGGGATGATCTCCGTCTCCTGCGGGGCTTGGGAAGCGTCTTTCTCCCCGCCGTCCGTCTCCGGGGCGGGGGAAGCGGTCGGAGCCGGAGTGGGGGAGGGGCTGGGCGTGGGTGTTTCGGGCGGCGCAGAGGGCGCCGCAGAGGGGGAAACGGCGGAGGACGGCGCGCTTTCCGGGAGGGAAGCGTCCGAATTCCCGGAGCTGGAAGCGCAGCCGGCAAAAAGCGGCGCAAAGAGCAGTGCCGCGAGGAAAAGCGGGAGGAAACGGGGGCTGTTCTTTTTCATAATCATCACCCTTTCACGGTTTTTTCCATTATATCCGCAATGTGTGAACTGCGTTTTACAAAATGCGCGGGGAAAAACTTTTTTTCATTTTTGTGAAGATTTCCAAATGCCCTTTACAAAAAGGACCTTTTCGTGTAAAATAATCATGAGTATATGCACCTGTCACGCGACAGTGTGCAGAAATGAGGAAATCAAATGGATCTGAAGTATAAAAGGATTCTTCTGAAGCTCTCCGGCGAATCGCTCGCGGGGGAGCAGGGACACGGCATCGATTTCGACACGGTCCTCGCGATCTGCAAGCCGATCAAAAAGCTGCACGACATGGGCTGCGAGGTCGCGATCGTCGTGGGGGGCGGCAACTTCTGGCGCGGCAGGAGCAGCGGCGACATGGACCGCACGCGCGCCGACCACATGGGGATGCTCGCCACGGTGATCAACGCGCTCGGCGTGGCGGACGGCCTCGAGCAGGTGGGCCTCACCGTGCGCGTGCAGACCGCGCTCGCGATGCAGGAGGTCGCGGAGCCGTATATCCGCAACCGCGCCGTGCGGCACCTCGAAAAGGGGCGGGTCGTGGTGTTCGGCTGCGGGACGGGCAACCCGTTCTTTTCCACCGACACGGGCGCGGCGCTCAGAGGCGCGGAGATCGACGCCGACGTCATCTTAAAGGCGACGATGGTGGACGGCGTGTACGATTCCGACCCGAAGAAGAACCCGAACGCGAAGCGCTTCGACCGGATCACCTATATGGACATCCTGAATCAGAATTTGCAGGTCATGGACATGACGGCGGCCTCTTTCTGCAAGGACCGTGGGATCCCGTTCCTCGTTTTCAGCATCGAGGACCCGGAGAACATCGTCCGCGCGGCGTGCGGCGAGGACGTCGGCACCGTGATCTCGAACGGATGATTCATTCGGACAAAAACCATACACATATCTTTTTGGGAAAGGAAAGGTCACCATGAAAGAAGTATTGAAAACCGCGGAAGAGAAAATGGGCAAGACCCTCGCGAAGCTGGAGGGCGATTACGCCGCCATCCGCGCCGGGAGAGCGAATCCCGCCGTGCTGAACAAGGTCACGGTGGATTACTACGGTTCGCCCACGCCCATCAGCCAGATCGCCGCCGTCTCCGTGACGGAGGCGCGCGTGCTGACGATCCAGCCGTGGGACGCTTCGTCCTGCCGCCTGATCGAAAAGGCGATCCAGAAATCCGACATCGGGATCAATCCGCAGTCCGACGGGCGCACGATCCGCCTGATCTTCCCCCCGCTCACCGAGGAGAAGCGCCGCGAGATCGTGAAGGATGTCAGCCACATGGCGGAGGACGCGAAGGTCGCCGTGCGCTCGATCCGCCGCGATGCCATCGAAAAGCTCAAGGCCATGAAGAAGGCGGGCGACCTCACCGAGGACGACCTCAAGCAGGGCGAGAAAAAGACGCAGGACACGACAGATAAGTTCATCAAGAACATCGATGCCCGCGCGGAAGCGAAGCAGAAGGAAGTCATGACGATCTGATCCCGTCAGAGACAGCGAAAACTCAAAGGAAAGGCGTGAAGACCGCATGGCAGAAGGAACCGATTTCGGCGGCGCCGTGCCGCAGCACATCGGCATTATCATGGACGGCAATGGGAGGTGGGCCAAAAAGCGCGGCCTGCCGCGCACTGCGGGACACACCGCGGGCGCGCAGAATTTCCGCACCATCACTCGCTACGCCGCGTCCATCGGCATGAAATACCTCACGCTCTATGCGTTTTCCACGGAGAACTGGAGCCGGCCCGCCGCGGAGGTCTCCGCGCTGATGCGGCTGTTCCGGCAGTATATGGAAGAGGCGCTCACCGACTTCATGGATGAGAACATCCGCGTGCGGTTCATCGGGGACACCTCGGCGTTCGCGCCGAAGCTGCGCGAGCTCATCGCCGAGGTCGAGGAGTCGAGCGCGCCGAAGACCGGCATGGTGCTGAACCTCGCGATGAACTACGGCGGCAGGGCCGAGCTGACGCGCGCCATGCGCCAGATCGGGGAAAAGATCCGGCGCGGGGAGATGCGCCCCGAGGACGTGACGGAGGACGTGATCTCCGCGCACCTCTACACCGCAGGGCAGCCGGACCCGGACCTCGTGATCCGCCCGAGCGGCGAGGAGCGCATCTCCAATTTCCTGCTCTGGCAGAGCGCGTACACGGAATTTGTCTATTTCGATATCCTCTGGCCGGATTTCAAGTCCTCGGATCTGGACGAGGCGATCCGGATCTTCAATCACAGAAACCGTCGGTACGGCGGCGTCTAAGGAGGCGGGGGCATGAAAGAGCGCGTCACGTCCGG
>CANRMW010000152.1 GCA_947631835.1 uncultured Clostridia bacterium
GCTTTCATTCGGTCTTCCCATGAATACATTTTCTTTCAATGCCCCTTTCACGGTCCAACTTTTCGTCCGCACCCCCGTCCGCATACCACTTATCTGAACCGCAAGGCTTGAACAGCGTATATTCTCCAAACCCTATTTTGGAAGACCATTCGATAACCAGACCACTGCCGTTGTCGTTTTGAAAAGCCTGCATGGATTCTACCTTGAGATTGATTTCGGAAGGGTTGTACTTTCGTGTATTATCAGCCATTACATCTCTCCTCCTAATCGCACGGAATGTGTTTTCTGAACACAACGCTACCCTTGTCTAAAACGTAAATTCCAGCAGGTTGCCCTCCTGAAAATGAAGTTCCTCCCGAATAGACTGCGGAATCACAACTCTTCCTAGGTTGTCAACCCTACGAATCATAGAATGTTCAGGAGCATCAAACAGGATTGCAGACTCGTCGGAAAAGATCTCTTTTGTCTCCGCGAAAGATAAGCCATGCTTCTTTTGATTGAATGCGTTTTTGTGGAGGTTCCATTTAAAGCTTAGGATTGCTATATATATATATATTATAGCATACAAGATAATTGCCTGTCAACCTATTTATGAGTCCCTTCCGCCAATCTCATGCACAATAGAATCACGGAAGATGAAGTCCTTGTTGAGTAAATGGTCGATTGATCACTCCCGTGGGTGCTTTGTCTTCTGGATGTTACACAACTAGGTCTTGCATTTTCGATGGCAGTTGTATATAATAGGCCGAGGGTATGTTAATGCTTTTCTGACACCGGAGGAGATATGAGCGGCCAATCGATGGTGGCGGTCTATATCAAAAATGGGGACGAAGAGGAAGGGACGAAGAGAAACGTTTGAACATCTGAGCTTAGGCCGTTTTCATCGCTTCTCGCAGAAAACATGAAATACAGCGTGAGCCAGCTAGAACAAGGATGGATGGGAAGACATTTCTTCCATTGTCTAAATGAGTGAACAATGAAAAATAATAAATAAATCATTGTTTAAAGCGAATAAAGCCTTTAAACTGTACAATATACTGTGTGAAAAACTGGAAAATCCAAAAAAACGCGATATAATGTGGTTATCGAATTTGAATTCGACTTCCATATCGAGTGTTCATAAGGGATTTCACTTTATGAACACTCGATTTTTTCCGCTTTATATCTTTGCGCAGGTGCTCTTAACCAACATTCCGTTTTCTATTGAAAATGTACTCGCTCCTAATCGGTTTTTCCGAGCTAGTCTTTACAATTATTGACTTTGTAGGAGGTAGTGGTAACATGGAGATGATTGTTGTAGTGGTAGTCGGTTGCAATATGGTGGGTACTTACCAGCAATGAAAACGGGACAAAGTTTTAGAGCGATACCTCACAAAGATTAAAGATTAACCGATCCGGGTGCAACTCCCGGTCCACTCTCACGGGCGTTAGCAATAACGCCCATTCTTTTTGCCTTTTTCAGCACGAAAGAACCCCCTAGTTCTACTAGGGGGGCGATAAAACGCCTTTGCAAATAATCTATTTTGATCCTGCTATGTTAATTATGCAGCAGCCAGCCGAAGGCGCAACGGTGCTCAATGACGAGATTCCCGTTTTGGGAAGACTTTCGGAGAAATGACCGACCCATTTGACGGGCTGCGCGGCGAGCGATGCGACGACAAACTTTCAGCACTCCTTCGAGGGGTCAGCACGAATCGGTCCCTTTGGGGCCTGAGCAAATCACTCGTTTACTAGCGGTTTTGATTGTCGCTTTCAGCGTGGCGAAACCCCTTTGTCTTCAAAGGACGGGTGCAGCCGCAGCGGAGGAAGGGAGCGCGTGGCCCGGCTTGTCCGCGCGGATGCGG
Organism: uncultured Clostridia bacterium; assembly: GCA_947631835.1. GTDB lineage: Bacteria > Bacillota > Clostridia > Oscillospirales > Acutalibacteraceae > Hominenteromicrobium. Next base: position 1,845 of record CANRMW010000152.1, read on the forward strand.
CGGTTGCATGGATAGCAGAAAAATGGACATGTATATATGTATAAATATGCAAAACTTTGTGAGGAATGCCAGTTGACGGCCTTCGTCTTTTTGTTGTATAATTCACCCATAATCTCTGAAAGGAATGAATAAATATGAAAGCAAAAAAGTGCCTCGCGCTCGTTCTTGCGGTGATCCTCGTGTTTGGGCTGGCTGCGTGCAGCGGCGGCAAGGGGAAGACCATCAAGAGCCCGGACGACTTCGTGGGGGCGAAGATCTCCGTGCAGACGGCGACCACCGCGCACGACAGCATCCAGGAAATGCAGGAGGAAGGCAAGGACATCGAGGTTCTGCCCTATGAAAAGGTGACGCAGTGCTTCGACGATCTCGAGCTCGGCCGCGTGGACGCCGTGTATGTGGACAGCGTCGTGGCCGGATATTATCTCACCGGCGACACCAAGTTCCAGAAGGTCTGGACCAGCAGCGAAGGGGAGCCCATCGGTGTCTGCCTGAAGAAGGGGAACGACGGGATGACCGAGCTCGTCAACGACGCGATCGATAAGCTCTATTACAACGGGACGATGGCCTCTCTCTCCGAGAAGCATTTCGGTTCCGCGGCCGACGTGGAAGGCGTGCGCACCGTGGAAGAGGATCCGCAGCTTGATCTCTCGAAGCTCAACCTCATCAAGGACGGCGTTCTGACCGTCGGCTTTGAGGCGGGCTATCCTCCGATGGAATACACGGACGACAGCGGCCTCGAGTACATCGGCTTTGACGTGGACCTCGCGAAGGAGCTGGCGAACGTCCTCGGGCTGGACGTCGAGTTTGTCAATACTTCGTGGGACGGCATTTTCGCCGGACTGGACAAGGACCAGTATGACGTGATCATCTCCTCCGTCTCCATAACCCCGGACCGTCAGACGAATTACAGCATGACGGATCCGTATGTCGCGAACGCGCTGGTCATCGTCACGATGAAGTGATCCTTTGGATCTCAAGCAAGGAGGCTTCGCTTGTCGGCGAAGCCTCTCCGTTTAAGGAGTGAACGCTGAAATGGACGCCCTCACCAAAATCGTCAACTGGATGCCCGCCCTGCTGCAGGCGACCGGCACAACGATCTCCCTCTCCGTGCTTTCCGTGGCCGCCGCGCTCGTTTTCGCGGTGGTCCTGGCGCTGGGGAAGATCTCCGCAAACCCGGTGCTGAGCAATCTCTGCCGCGCTTACATCTTCTTCTTCCGCGGCACCCCGCTTTTGATGCAGCTCTTTTTCATCTATTATACGCTGCCCCAGCTGATCCCCGCGCTGAACATCCAGAGCCGGTTCTTCGCCGCGTGGCTCGCCTTTACCCTGAACGTGGCGGCGTACCTCGCGGAGATCATCCGCGCGGCGATCGAATCCATCGACAAAGGCCAGATGGAGGCCTCCCGCGCGCTCGGCCTCACCCGGCGGCAGGCCATGCGGCTCGTCATCATCCCGCAGGCGTACCGCCGCATGATCCCGCCGATCTGCAACGAGTTCGTGATGGTCCTCAAGGACACCTCGCTGGTCTCGATCATCGCCCTGACCGACCTCACCTACCAGACGAAGATCATCGCCTCCAACCGCGCGAGCGCGCTGGTCTATATCCCTGCCATGCTGATCTATCTGGTCATCACGGGCGTCTTTACCTTTATTTTCAATAAGCTGGAGAAGCGCCTGTCCATTTACGAATAAAGGGGGGGAGAGGGATATGTCGATCATCAAAACGGAAAATATATGCAAATCCTTCGGGAATCTGGAGGTCCTCAAGAATGTGAGCCTCACGGTGGAGCCCGGCGAGGTGGTGGTCATCATCGGGCCGTCGGGCGCGGGAAAATCCACCTATTTGCGCTGCCTGAACCGGCTGGAAAAGAGCACGAGCGGCAAGATCTGGATCGACGATCAGCTCTTCGAGGACCGCGCGAACGGGCACAACCAGGTCCACCACACGGCGAAGGAACGGGCGGCCGTGCTGCTGGAAATGGGCATGGTGTTCCAGCGGTTCAACCTGTTCCCGCACAAGACCGCGCTGGAAAACGTGATGCTCGCGCCGCTTGCCGTGAAGCACGTCCCGGAAAAGGAGGCGCGGGAAAAGGCGACCGCCCTTTTGCAGCGTGTGGGCCTTGGGGACAAGATGGACGCGTACCCGAGCAAGCTCTCCGGCGGGCAGCAGCAGCGCGTCGCCATCGCGCGGGCGCTCGCTATGGAGCCGAAGATCATGCTCTTCGACGAGCCGACCTCCGCGCTGGACCCGGAACTGGTGGGCGATGTGCTGAACGTGATGAAGCAGCTCGCCGAAGACGGGATGACGATGCTCGTCGTCACGCACGAGATGGGCTTTGCCCGGGAGGTCGCGGACCGCGTGATCTTCATGTATGACGGCGCGGTGCTGGAAGAGGGCAGGCCCGAGGAGATCTTCTCGAACCCGAAGCACGAGCGGACGCGCCAATTCCTGCAGAGCGTCCTGTAAGACCGGAAGAAACGAACACCCGCGGGGAGCCGGGCGGCGCGCCGGGCCTGCCGCGGGTGTTTTCCCGTTCGGGCGGACAGTCATCCGCCGGAAGAGATATAGGCAAAACGGGAGCAAGCGCTCCGATGGAGGGCCGACGATGGGCCAGAATGCGAAACAGAAGGAAAAAACAAACGTGATGCGGCTGCTGGAGCAAAAGAAGGCCGCCTACACGGGGCATTATTACGGGGACACCGGCGCGGTGATCGGCGCGGAGGTCGCGGCGGCGCTGGGGACGGACCCGGAAAGGATGTTCAAAACGCTCGTCACGGTGGGCGGGAGCCGGGAGCACTATGTGTTCCTGGTGCCGGTGGCGCGCGAGCTGGACCTGAAAAAGGCCGCGAAGGCCGTGGGCGAAAAGAGCATCGAGATGATCCCGCAGAAGGAGCTGCTGCCGCTGACCGGCTATATCCACGGCGGCTGTTCGCCCGTCGGGATGAAGAAGCCGTTTCGCACCGTGATCGACGGTTCCGCCGCGCGGTTCGAGACGGTCCTGTTCAGCGCGGGAAAGATCGGGTATCAGGTGGAGATCTCGCTTTCGGAGCTGAAGAAGGCGATCGCGTTCGAGCTGGACGAGATCGTCTGAAAGCGGCGGGAAAATTCGGAAAGCCGCCCGTTTTCAGGGCGCTTTCCGAATTTTATATTGCAATTTGCCCCGAAATCTGCTATTCTTTATCGTAGAAAGAGGAACAAATGTCGAACCGCCGGCGGCGCTTTGCGGGACCTGCGCCGCGGGCGACGAAATCTGAAAAGGTGCGTGATCGGAACATGAGACAACTGATGCTGGGCAACGCCGCCG
>CANRMW010000153.1 GCA_947631835.1 uncultured Clostridia bacterium
GAGAAGGAGATCGCCGCGGTGGAGACGCTCGACGATCTGCTGTACGCCGAAAACCCCTATCTTGCTTTCCCCGTGCAGAGTCTCTCTTATTCTGATGTGTTCTGCGACATGCTGCCCTGCGCGGTCGATTACGACACGGAGACCGTGCGGCTGGACGCCGAGACGCTCGCCGCGCGGCTCAAAGAAATGCGCGATCTGTTTCGCCTTCATGTCGATCAGGAGGGCGCGGAGTCTCAGCTCATCCGCAGCGAGGATCGGAAACGCCTTTATTATGAGGCTGTGAGCGGCTATTTTGACACGGAGATGTGGGCGCGCGAGATGGGAGAAAAGACCTTCAAAGCGGAGGTCGGTCAGTATCACTTTGACCCGCCGCCGCAGATGCGGCTCGTGCCCATCCCCGATAAAAACGGCGACGTCACCGCGCAGATCACCTCGTTCTGCGCGATCAACGCGAACACAAAATATCCCGAGGAATGCTGGAAGCTGCTGGAGCTGCTGTATTCGGACGGGGCGCAGGACGGCTGGATCATGTACGAGGACGGCATCGTGGAGCGGGCGTCCGACGTCGGCGCGCCGCAGGGCGAATTGCTCGGCGCTTTGGGCGGCATCCCCACGGGGATTCATACGCGCGTCTATCAAGCGCATGCGTCAGAGCTTGGGAAGATCAACCGCGCCCGGTTTACGGGATACCTCGACGACAGCTACGCCATGATTTTTACTCGCGTGATGTGGCAGAACGATTTCACCGACGAGGATTACCTCAAAGCTGCGGAGGACATGATCCGCGAGATCGAGCTGAACCTCGCGGAGTGACAAACCGAAAACAGAACAAGCGCCGTGCGAGGGCCGGGTGGGCCTTTCGCACGGCGCGGCTGCGTTTGGCGGGCGTCAGGGCGCGGCATCGACGGTTTCCGCGTAGTACGGGGACCGCTCATACGTCTCGAGGTCGATCATCACGTCTACCGCCGTCATGCCGCCCTCGGCGAAGTACACCGTGCCGACAACGCAGAGGCGGCCGTCGCCGTTCAGGATCGGCGCGGCACAGTCGATGTTTTCCTCGGAGAGCGTGTCCGCGAGCGCGGCGGCGTAGGATTCGCGCGAACCGGCGGTTTCCGGCGCGGTGTAGAGCGCCGCGCCGCACCGATCCCAAAACGACGAGCAGAGCGCCTCGCGCGCCTTCGCCCGGAACGAATCCTCCGTTTCGCCGGCGGCGGCAAGCACTTCCGACGGGGTGAGCGCCTCCCCAGTCGAGAGGGAGAAGTTCGCCGGTTCCAGCACGTCCATGCCCTCGTCGCCGCGCGTGCGGATCCAGACGGAGAGCACGTCGCCGTTCACTGCCCAGTCATAAGAGATCTCGGTGTAGATCGGGTAGCCGACCTCCTCCTCGAGGAACGGGTACTGCATCTCCTCGAGCAGCTCCGTGTAGTACCGGTCATAGACGTCCGCGTTCCACGAGCGGGCGGTGTCGCTCTCGAGGTTCAGCTTCGGGATCGCGTAGGAGCACTCGACCTTGTCCTTCCATGTGAAGTCATCCCGATACGCGTCGGAAACGGGCGGCGCGGGTGCTTCGGTCGGGGCGGGTGCTTCGGTCGGGGCGGCGGTCTGCACGGGTTCTTTGGGCGCGGCGGCGCGGGACGGCGCAGAGACAGGCTCCGCGCAGCCCGCAAAGAGCGCCGCGAAGACCGCTGCGGCGGCGAGCGCGGCAACTCGCTTCAAAAGACGTTCATTTTTCATAGTAGATACTCCTTTCAGCGCGCCTGATCGGGACGGTAGAAGATATTCGCGGCGGTGCCGTCGGCGTTTCTGCCCTCGGCCGTCTGCGCCTTGGAAGCGAAGATCTCCACGCCGCGCGCCTCGCCCATGGGGAGCGGGATATGGTCGTCCCGGCCGGCGAGGATGTCTTCGCACGAGGCGACGCCTTCCGCGATGATCTCCTTCCCGCCGTAGTTGTGCGGGTGGGAGTAGAGCGCGGCGTCGGTCTTCTCCGCGTAGGGGAGAAGCGCCTGAAGGACCTCTTTATATTCGGACACCGAGGAATTTCCGAGGAAGAAGAACGTGGCGGAGTTCAGCCCGTCTCCGAGCAGCAGGGCGCGGTCCGGGAGGATATACGCCGCGAGCATCCCGTCCGTGTGGCCGGGCAGCGCGACCGCCTCCACGCTCGTGCCGCCGAGCGGGAAGACCTTCCCGGGCAGCAGGTCGTGCGTGGGGCCGGTGTATCCGGGCAGAAACTCGGAGCGGTCCACGGTCTCGCCCGGCGCAAGGCTCGAGGCGGTATAGTCATAGCGCGCGTCGAGGCTGTCGTTTTCGAGCATCGCGCGGTCTGCGGGGTGGAGCCATACGTCGGAAAAGCCGACGAGCCCGCCCGCGTGGTCGAGGTGGCCGTGCGTCAAAAACACCGTGACGGGCAGATCCGTCAGCGTCCGGACGTAAGCGGAGAGATCCCCGCAGCCGAGCCCCGTATCGATGAGCATCGCGCGCTCGTCGCCGAGGACGAGATAGGCGAAGACGCGCCCCGGGCAGCGGATGCGCAAGAGACGATCCGAAAGGGCTTCCGTTGTGAATTTCATGGTTCCGACCTCCTGTTCTCCCAAAAGATTTTTTGCAGCTTCATTGTAGCAGAAGGCCCGGAAAAAGTCAAGGAGCGGGCCGCGCGGCGCTCTTTACTTTTCCGCGCGGTTGTGCTATGATAGTCTGCGGATCTCAAAAGACCGGAAGGAGCGATTCTTTTGCTGTATTTTAACTGCGACTACACCGAGGGCTGCCACCCGAACATCCTGCGGCGCCTCGAAGAGACCAATATGATGCAGACCATCGGCTACGGCGAGGACGAGATCTGCGCCTCGGCCCGCGAAAAGATCCGGGCTGCCTGCGGGCGGGAGGACATCGACGTCCACTTTCTCGTGGGCGGCACGCAGACGAACGCCACGGTGATCGCCGCGCTGCTCAGGTCCCATCAGGGCGCGCTCTGCGCCGAGACGGGCCACATCAACGTGCATGAATCGGGCGCGGTCGAGGCTTCGGGCCACAAGGTGCTCGCGCTTCCCGCCACGCCGGACGGAAAGATCGACGCGGCGCAGGTGGAGCGCGCGGTCCTCGCGCAGAAAAACGACGTCGCGTTCGAGCACATCGTCCAGCCGAAGCTCGTCTACATCTCGCAGCCGACGGAAAACGGCGGCCTCTACTCCAAGGCGGAGCTGACCGCGCTGCACGAGGTCTGCGCGGCGCACGGGCTGTTCCTCTATGTGGACGGCGCGCGGCTCGGCTACGGGCTCGCCGCGCCCTCGAACGATGTGACGCTCGCGGATCTCTGCCGCCTCACCGACGTGTTTTACATCGGCGGGACGAAGGTGGGCGCGCTCTTTGGGGAAGCCGTCGTCTTCGTGAACCGCAAGGCGGGGGAGGACTTCCGCTACCACATGAAGCAGCGCGGCGGCATGCTCGCGAAGGGGCGGCTGCTCGGCATCCAGTTCGACGAGCTGTTTACGGACGGGCTCTACATGAAGATCTCGAAAAAGGCCGTGGAGCAGGCGCTTAGAATCGCCGCCGTCTGCGAGCAGGCTGGCTTCCCGCTGCTCGCGAAATCCCCCACGAACCAGCAGTTCGTCGTTTTCCCGGACGGCGCGCTCGAGGAGCTGGGGAAGGAATACGTCTATTCGTACTGGACGCGCGTGGACGAAACGCACAGCGCGGTGCGCCTTTGCACGAGCTGGGCGACGAAGGACGAGAACGTAGAGGCTCTTTGCGGAAAGATCCGGGCGCTCGGGAAGGCGTTTTCCTGAGCACGGAGACGTTCGGCGGCAAGGAAAAAAGAACAGAAGACAAAAGGAAACCCCGGAGCTTTCGCTCCGGGGTGATCTTAAATCGCTTGAAGGTTTCTTCCTGTTTCCCGCCATTTTTGGATGTTGTACATCGGAAACACCTCGATTCCTGAAGAAAGATGAGGGTTTGGATTGTTCTCTGCCTTTCGGAGAGAACGGCGGCCATATTCCACCGCAGCCTTTTCTGTTTTTTCTTTGGCTGCCGCCGGCCGCGCCGCTGCGGGAACTATGCGGGACCGACGGCGGGCGTTACCACACCAAGCAACCCGAGAACTTCATAGAGTAGATAGAAGGTCTTGCTCTGCATGCGGCTCACGTCCTTTCTTTGTTCTGGCTAAAGTATAGCACAGCGCAAACCGTTTGTCAAGCACTTTTTTTAAAAATTTTTTTCTTTTTTGAAAAAGAATGGGAATTTTAACCTCAAAGAAAGAAAACGCGGGCGAGACCGGGAACGGGCGGGGGACGCGCGCGGGAAAAGCGCGATTTTCCCCCGCGCCGCGCCGGAAAGACTTGATTCTTTCCGTGAAAAATGGTAAAATATAAAGAAACCGGCTTGCAGATGCCCTGCGAGCCGGACGGACTTTTTCATTCAGACCCGCGGGAGGCCGGGCGGCTTTTCGCGCGGATCCCCGGCGGAAGAGGAGGCGATGCGGGATGAACATCCGAAACTGGGAGGTCAAGCCCCTGCGGAAGGACCGCGCGGCGGCGCTCGCCGAGTCGCGCGGGATCCCGCCGTTCCTCGCGGTGCTTCTGACGGTGCGGGGGATGGACGATCCCGAAAAGCTCGACGCGTTCCTCTCCGGGGACGGCGCGTTTTCCGATCCCTTCCTCATGGCGGACATGGAGAAGGCCGCCGAGCGGATCAACCGGGCCGTGGAGGAGATGGAGCGCATCGCCGTGTACGGCGATTACGACGCGGACGGCGTGACCGCGACCGCGATGCTCTACGCGTATCTCGAGACGCGCGGCGCGGACGTGATGTATTATATCCCCCAGCGCGAGGGCGAGGGCTACGGCATGAACGCCGGGGCCGTGGAAAAGCTCGCGGGGATGGGCGTGCGGCTCATCGTTACGGTGGATAACGGCATCGCCTCCGCCGCGGAGACGGCGCTCGCGAAGCGGCTCGGCATGGACGTGGTCATCACGGACCACCACCGCCCGCAGGGCGCGCTGCCCGAGGCGGCCGCCGTGGTGGACGCGTACCGGGAGGACGACAGGAGCCCGTTCAAGGACCTTTGCGGGGCCGGCGTCGTGCTGAAGCTCCTGATGGCGCTCGAAGGGGAGATGAGCGACCCGGAGGACCTGCTGGAAACTTACGGCGAGATCGC
>CANRMW010000154.1 GCA_947631835.1 uncultured Clostridia bacterium
TGGGACGAGATCGCCTACGAGGGCAACATCGACCAGGGCTGGGGCAACATCTCCGGGCAGGAGTTGACGCGGCGCTTCTGGGAGGCGTCGCTGCGCGGCGGGTACGCCGGGCACGGCGAGACGTTCCTCGACCCGGAAAACGACATCCTCTGGTGGAGCCACGGCGGGGAATTGCACGGCGAGAGCCCGGCGCGCATCCGCTTCCTGCATCAGATCCTCACGGAGACGTCGGGCTACGGTCTGACGCTCGGGCGGGGGTCGTTTGACGAGACGGTCGGCGTGCCGGACGACGCGGCGGGGGCGATGGGCGGCTTTTGCAGCTATGAGATCCACTACTACGGCTTCGGCAGGCCGTCGTTCCGGGACTTCCGCAAGGGAGAGAACGAGCAGTGGAAGGTCGAGGTCATCGACACATGGGAGATGACCGTCACGGACGCTGGGGTACACAGCGGGAAGTTCCGCGTCCCACTGCCCGGAAAGGAATATATGGCGGTGCGGCTGAGGAAGGTACAGTGAGAAAAGGGACGGTTCGTTCCCTTTTCCACCTCAAGGACTTGCCGCAGGCGAACGTTCGAAGGAAAGAAAGGAGCCGGGGATCCCTCGGCTCCTTTTGGACAGGACGGCAAAGCGCGGGCGGAACCGCTTGCCGACGAGCAGGACTCTTTTAATCAGAAAACCTGCTCGAAAGGGACATTACGGGGCGGTTTTGAAAAGGAAAAAAGATTGCCAGAGCCGACGATCCGTGGTATAATAACCGCAAAGGGCAGCGGTTATTATACAGACTTATATTCGCCCGCCCAGTTTGCCGCTTCGCGGCAACGGGCAAAGCCCGTTTCGTTTGCCCTACGCTGGCTCGCGGAAAGGGAAGCTGGTTCCCCGTGCGGGTGCAGCTTATGGCGCAGGGCAAAACTTACCATATCATCCGGCGAAGCGGCGGTTTTACCGCCGCGACCGGCGCGACGGAAAAGTCTTTGCCTAGCTTTCTTCAGAAAGCTGGCGCGACGAATCGGCCTCTGGCCGTGGCGGCTAAGCCGCTTTCGGCACCTGCGGTGCGGCGACGTTTGCCCTACACTGGCTCGCGGAAAAGGGAGGAAGGATCCCGCGCGGATGCAGCTTATGGCACGGGGCAAAACCTACCTCACCATCCGGCGAAGCGGCGTTTTATCGCCGCGACCGGCGCGACGGAAAAGTCTTTGCCCAGCTTTCTTCAGAAAGCTGGCGCGACGAGACAGGCTGTGCCTGTGGTATAATAACTGCAAAGGCCAGCGGGAAGAGACAGGGCGCGGGCGGATGAAAAACGCTTATTGGGGGAGAATGCGATGGAAAAAATTCTTGCGATTGGCAACAGCTTTTCGGAGGACGCCACGAAGTATCTCCACGGCATCGCAAAGAGCGCGGGGATCGAGACGAAGGTCGTCAATCTTTATGTCGGCGGATGCTCGCTCGAACGGCACTGGGAGAACATTCGGCAGAACAACGCGATGTACCAGGTGCAGGTGAACGGCGTGCTCACCGAGCGCCATGCGGCGATCGACGAGATGCTCTGCGAAGACGATTGGGATTTCGTCGTGACGCAGCAGGCGAGCCATGACAGCGGATGGATCGACACTTATGAGCCGTTTCTCGGCCAGCTCATCGACCATGTGCGCGCGCTTGCACCGCAGGCGGAGTTTGTGCTGCACGAGACCTGGGCGTATGAGATCACGAGCAGCCACAGCGCCTTCCCACGTTACCACTGCGACCAGCAGGAGATGTACCGCAGACTCTCTGAAAATTACCGCGCGGAGGCGGAGAAATACGGGCTTCGGATGATCCCCTGCGGCGACGTGATCCAAACGCTTCGGCAGGAGCCGCCCTTTGTCGTGCAGGAGGGCGGGATGTCACTCTGCCGCGACGGGTTCCACATGAGCTTCCTGTACGGGAGATTCGCCCTTGCGTGCTGCTGGGCCAAGGTGCTGCTGGGCGTAAAGCTCGGCGAGACCGATTTTCTTCCCGCGACCGTCGCCGTGCGGGAAAGCGCCGATCCCGCGCTCGCGGCGCAGATCAAGGCGGCGGTGGACCGTATCCTTTCCTGAGGTGCGCCGGATCGGGACGGATCCGATGGGGAGAAGCATCCCAAATGGAAAACCGAAGCGGCGAAGAGAAGAAAAACAGATTGCAGGCGGAGGACCGAAACGGTCTTCCGCCTGCATTTATCTCAGTTCCCGGCTTAATCTGTATTTTCCTTTTCCGATCTTCTCCAGTTTGCCCTCGCAGCACAGCTTTTTTACGACGCGCTGGAGGTGTCTGCGGCTGCAATGAAACTGCATCAGGCTGCCCTGAATGCTGTGCAGCGTGTGGTCCGGCTGGATGAGGCGGAGAAACGTCAGCACTTTTTCCTCGGTAGGCTGCCCGGCGCGTCCGATCAGTGTGAAGGTGAGGATGACTTCCGTCAGGTTTTGCAGCAGATATTGCGTGAACTTTCTGTCCTGCAGGAGGAGCGCGCGTTTCTCCGCAAAGGGCAGCGCGACGCAAAGCACGTCTTCCATGGCCTCCGTGTAGAACGCGGGAAGATCCGCGCGCACCAGTTCCAGCGCGCCGAGCGGACCGCGGCTGACGCCCTGCGAGATGGAGCAGGACGTGCCGTCCTCGCGCAGATCATAAGCGGCGACGCTGCCGCTGAGCAGGAACAGCAGCGTGCGAAGGGGCTTCATCGGCGAGGCGATGAGTTCCCCTTTCGAAAAGGACAAAAGCTCGAAATCGAGATTTTCGGTTTCAAAAAGGTCCGGGATATGTTCCTTGTTCAGGGCTTCCCGCAGCCGGTCCGGGTCGCGGATCACACGCATGGGTCTTCCTCCGTGTTTTTCTTTTATTGTGACATACGGCACAGTAAAAGTCAAGCGGTTCTGGTACAATGAAGAAAAAACGGGAAGGAAACAGTCGTTTTGGAAGAAAAAGTTTTTGACACGGACCGGTTGGTCCCTACCTATTTTAAGCAAGCCCTGCCGCTCGTGCTCAGCATGATCGTGACCCTGATCTATAATCTTGCGGACACGTTTTTTATCGCGCAGACCGATAACGCCCTCCTTGTGGCGGGCATCGCGCTTTGCGCGCCGGTGTTCACGATGCTCTCGGCGTTCGGCAACATTTTCGGGCAGGGCGGAAGCTCCCTGATCTCGCGGCTCCTCGGGCAGAACGACCGGGACCGTGTGCAGCGCGTCAGCTCGTTCTGCTTTTTCGTCGCGCTCCTGACCGGCGTCGTTCTCGCGGTGCCGATGCTCTTGTTTCGCGCGCCGATCCTCGGCCTTATGGGCGCGAGCGCCGACACCTTCCGCTATGCCGAGGAATACTATGTGATCCTCGTGGCGGGCGCGCCGCTTGTCGTGGTGACGTTCATCCATTCCAATCTTCTGCGGTGCGAGGGCTTTTCCGGCTATTCGATGGCGGGAACGGTCTCCGGTTCCGTGCTGAATATCATTCTCGATCCGATCTTTATCTCCGTTTTGGGCTGGGGCGCAGCGGGCGCCGCGTTTGCGACGGTGCTGGGATACCTTTTCAGCGACGTGCTGTTTCTCCTCGTTGTGCTGCGCCGGAGCAGGTCGCTTTCCGTGGACCTGCGGAAATGGAAGATCCGCGGGGACGAACTTCGGCAGATCCTTGCCGTGGGCATCACGGCGGCCGTCACGAATATTGCGACGAGCGTCAGCGTGATCTTTATGAATCAGTTTCTTCTTCCTTACGGCGACGAGAAGATCGCCGCGCTCGGCATCGTGCTGAAAGTGAATATGATCGCGCAGATGGCCCTCGTCGGTTTTTCCTTCGGCTCGGTGCCCCTCGTCGGGTATCTCTACGGCGCGAAGGATATGGAGAAGCTGCGCAAGCTCCTGCAGTTCTGCGTGATGTTCCTCTGCGGCCTTGCGCTTGTGATGACGGCGGCGATCTTCGCGGGGGCTCCGCAGCTGATGCGTATCTTCATGGAGGACGCGCAGATCGTCGCGGACGGAACGGCGATGCTGCGCTGGCAGACGTTAGGGACGGTTTTTGCCGCTGTTGTGCTGCTCTTCACCTGCGTCTTCCAAGCGACGGGGAAGGCCGTTCCCGCGCTTTTGCTCTCTCTAAGCCGGCAGGGCGTGCTGTTCCTTGCGGTTTTGGCGGCTGCGGTCTGTATCGCGCAGTATCAGGGATTCCTCGCGTCGCAGGCCATCGCGGATCTTCTCAGCGCATCTTTGGCGGTTGCGCTCTATGCGCGCCATTTTGCTGTGAGAAAGAAAAGCGCGTGATCCGGCATCCGGATGATCTGCGGGCATCTGAAAAAGCCCCGGGAGGCAAATGAAAGAAGGGCAGACGTGCGGTTTTGAAAGCCGGCGGTCTGCCCTTTTCCATTTGCATTTTCCAAGGACGAAAGGTTCTCTTTGGAACTTTTGACGATTTATGGGGCGGCGTGCGCTTCAATTCTTCCGCCGCGTTTGGACGCGGACCTGTGCGAGGGAAAATCAGAGGAACATCTGCGGATCGACGCGGGTGCCGTTTTGATAGACCTCAAAATGGCAGTGGTCTCCGAAGGAATATCCGGTGCTGCCCACATAGCCGATGATCTGTCCCTGCTCGACCCATTCTCCTTCGGTGACCGCCACAGAACTCATGTGGGCGTAAAGCGTGGAAAACGTGCCGTCATGGTAGATCGAGACGTAATAGCCCCACGAGTCGCCCCAATCGTCGTCGGCGTTCGCGACCATGACGGTCCCGGACCGGGACGCCACGATCGGCGTGCCGTAGGGGGCGGGGATGTCCAGCCCATAATGGCCGTTCCCGAAAGTGTCGGATATGCTCATGCTGCCGGGGACCGGCCAGGCGAAGGACGCGGCCGTCTCCGGGACCGGCTCGGGCGCGGGCGCGGCGGTCGGCTCGGGCTCCGGGAGCGGTCCTTCTTCCGGTTCGGGACCGGGCTCCGCAGACGGTTCCGGCCCTTCGGAAGGTTCCGGGGAAGCGGTGAACGCGGGGCCGTCGGAGTCTTCCGGTTCGGCGGGTTCCTCCGGCGTTTCTGGGACGGGCGTCTCGGCGGGCTCGGGTTCCGGAGAAGGCGTGGGCTGCGGTTCCGGTGAGGGCGCGGGGGCGGGAGAGGGCGTTACGGGGACGGGG
>CANRMW010000155.1 GCA_947631835.1 uncultured Clostridia bacterium
ATAAGAATTACCTTCCTTTTTAATATGAAATCATGTTGTTCCGATTTATGGATAAACGCTCTCGCGTATTATCTCCTAACGTTTTTCGGTTAAGAACACCGCGCACTTTCCGTCGCGCATCCCCGTTATACGCTCGCCCGAGAGATCTTGCCGCTTTCGCGAAGCGAAATTGCGGTCCCTCACGCCGGAAAACTGTACTTTCCAGCCGTGAATCAAACCCGTCCCCGGCACTCTCCCGAGACGTCTAGCCGGTTTCGCGAAGCGAAATTGCGGTCCTTCGGACCGGAAAGGCTATACCTTCTGGTTGCGAATGAAAAATGCGAAGGCGTCTCCCGCTGTACTCCCCGAGAAAGCACAGCCGGTTTCGCGAAGCGAAATTGCGGTCCCTCACGCCGGAAAACCTGTACTTTCGGGCGGCGAATCAAAACCGCTCCTCGCCACTCTCCCGAGAAAGCACAGCCGGTTTCGCGAAGCGAATTTTCGGTCCCTCGTGCCGGAAAACTGTACTTTCCAGCCGCGAATCAAAACCGCTCCTCGCCACTCTCTCGAGAAAGCACAGCCGGTTTCGCGAAGCGAAATTGCGGTCCTTCGGACCGGAAAGGCTGTACTTTCTGGTTGCGAATTAAAATACGCGAGTATTTTAATTCGCAACCGAGACCATCGCATGACGCACGACCTTGTCCCCAAGCATATAGCCCTTCTGAAAGACCGCCGCGATGACGTTCTCGCCGAGACTCTCGTCGTCCACATGGGCGACGGCGTTGTGCAGCGCCGGGTCGAACGGCTCGCCCGCCGCGCCGATCTCGCGGATCCCCAGCTTCTCAAAGCTCGCCCGGAATTGGTTCGCGATCATCTCCACGCCTTTTTTCATATCCTCTGCGGAAGCGTTCTCCTGCGCGAGCGCCCGGTCGATATTGTCGGCCACCGGCAGGATCGCATTCACCGTGTCGGAAACGGCGTTGTTGTAGGTCGCGGTCTTTTCCGCAGCGGAGCGCTTGCGGAAATTGTCATATTCCGCGAGGACCCGAAGATGCTGTTCCCGCGCGGCGTCCATTTCCTTCAGGAGCTTGTCGTAGTCCTCCTTCGGAACCGTTTCTTTCTTCTTTTTGCGGCTCTTTTCCTTTTTCTCTTCGGCTGCGGCTTCGGTTTCCGCCTCGGCCGCCGTCTCCTGAGCAGCTTCGGTTTCCGGGGTCTGCTTTTCTTCTGCCATCCGAAACACTTCCTTTCCTATTCTTCCTGATAAAGCGCCGTCAGCAGCATTCCGACGCACTCCGAGGCAAACGCGACCCGCGCCGCCATCCGCGCGTAATCCATCCGCATGGGGCCGACCACCGCGACCGCGCCCATGTCCTCCTGCCCGACAAAGTACCTGGCGGAAACGACCGAGGACTCCGCCAGCTCCGAAACGCCGTTTTCCGTTCCGATGCGGATCCTGGGCTTTCCTTTCCCGCCGGAAAGCATCGCCGTCACCGCCTCGGCCTGCTCCATAAACTTGAGGAGCCGGCGCACGCCGCCGAGCCGGTATTCCGGGAACTGCAAAAGGTTCATCTGCCCGCTGATCGCCGCCTCCACGCGCTGCGCGTCCTGCGCGGCCTGCAGCAGCGCCATCAGCGCCGGGGTCAGGAGCACGCCGAAGTTGTCGGTGGAGACCGCAATCTTCTGCACGAACGCGCGGTTGATCTCCGAAACCGGGTGCCCGGAAACCTTTTCGTTCAGGACCCGGAAGAAAATGTGCGTGATCTCCCGAGAAAGATCGAAGTCACACCGGAAGAGCTTCTGCCTCAGCCCGCCCGCGCTCGTCATCAGAAGGAGCATCGCCGTGCGCCGCCCCGTCTGGACGAACTGCACGCCGCTCACCTTCGCGCCGGAGCCCGTCGGCATCGTGCACACCGCAAGGCACCCGGACACTCGCGCCAGCGTCTCCGCCGCGCCTCTCAGCAGCCTTTCCGGTTCCACGGCCGCATCGGTCAGCGCCTCCCGGATCTCAAACCGTTCTTCGTTCGAAAGCTCCTGCGCGGTCATCACATGGTCCACATACTCCCGCCAGCCGAGCGCGGAAGGCACGCGGCCCGCCGATGTGTGCGGCTGTTCGAGAAATCCAAGCTGCGCCAGCTCCGCCATCTCGTTGCGCACCGTTGCCGGAGAAACGCCGCCCACAGCGTCCGCGATCCATTTGGAGCCGACCGGGACCCCGGTCTCCACATAGCCCTTCACGATCAGCGCGAGGATATTCTGTTTCCGCTTTGAAAGCTCCATCCCTGCACCTCTCCGCGTTTTAGCACTCTCGATTCCCGAGTGCTAACCCGTTATCTATACTATACCCCAAAGGTCAGGAAATGTCAAGACCAATAATTGTAAACTCTTTTTGAACCGACACGCCGCCCCCAAAACGGAGCGAAAAAAGGGCAAGACAAAAGCCGGCCCCGTCTCCGGGCGTCCGGCTTTCCGTGTCTCGATTTGAAAGGATCCGGCCGATCCCCGTTTAAAGCTCCACCGTCAGCCCGTCATGGGCAAACGTCACAGGGAAGGGCAGCTCTCCCTTTCTGGCCTCAGCGTCTCCGAGCTTTGCCGGGGCGATGTGGTTGACCACGAGCCGCGCGGTATCGGTGCGCGCGAGCGTCGGGAAGCAGTCGGTGAACGTCGTGTTGTGCGCGCATTCGCACACGGCGAGGTCGGAATGCACGCCTCCGAAAAGCTCCGGGAACTCCGCGTAGTTCTCTCCCATGTCCCCGCTGAAAAGCACCGTCTTTCCTTCGGCGCGCAGAAGAAACGCGTGGGAGTCGGCAAGGTGTCTCGTCGGCGCGGCGAGGATCTCGACCGCATCGTCGCGGTAGACCGGCCCGTTCCCGTACACATGCAGCTTCATCCCGTCTGCCGCCGCTTCATTCTGCAGTCCCTCGCGCACCCAGTACCGGAGCATCTTTTCGCCCCGCTCGGTCGGGAGGAAAATATCCGGCGATGCGTCCAGATAATACCAGCCGATCTGAATGCAGAAGGCCGGGAGGCCGTCGAAATGGTCCCCGTGCTGGTGTGTGATGAAAATACCCCGCACGTCCCGATGTGCGATGCCGTACCGCAGGATCAGCGGAGAGATTGGCGCGCCCGCATCGATGATATACCATCTCTTCCCCACGCCCACAAAGGTCGCCGAGCAAAAGCGGTCCTTCTCCGGGATGCCGTGGCTCGTGCCCGCAAAAATGATCTTCATGTTCCGCCTCGCTTTCCGTTCCCGCCTCTTCCGACGCGCTCTCTCAAGCGCGTCCCCTTTTTCCGGCGGTCTGCCTCATACTCTCTTTGGGCGGCGCATCCGCACGCCCTTTCCCTGCTCTCTCAGGATCCCGACGGCCTCGCGAACCATGCGTTTCGCCACGCAAGGCTGCTTCCCGCCGCGGCCCGTTTTCTGTCACGCGGACGCTTTGTCGATGCAGTTCAGCGCGTTCAGGCTCCGGGGATAGCCGAGGTACGGCACGCACTGGCTGACCACCTGGATCAGGAACAGTCTGTCGTTCCCCACCGCGAAGTTTCCCTTCGCGTGGGAGATCAGCTGCGGCTCGCACCCGCCCTGCGCCGCGAGCAGGCAAAACGTGGCCATCTCCCGCTGGGGAAGCGTCAGCCCCGCGCGGGTGTAGTAATCTCCGAAGCAGTTGTCCGCGAGCCACAGGTTGATATGCCGCCGCTCCTCGGGGCCCTGTTCCCAGCTCTCCCGGATGCCCTCGCCGAACGCCTCGACCTGGACCGCGTTCCCGGCGTCGCGCCGCTGTTCTCTGCCCACCGTGTTCTGCGGGGCGAGCGGCAGGGGGATCCGTCTCGCGCGCATCTCCGCGTTGAACGCGTCCAGGAAAGGCAGCATGCGCCCGAACCCCAGATAAGCCGCCGCCTGATAAACGACCTCCCGCACCTCGATGGGCGTGAGCCCGGCGTTCAGCGCGGCGGGCAGCATCACCCGAAACGCGTCCGTCCCCTGGCAGCCCATCAGCGTCGAGAGGATCGCCAGAAAGCGGGTCTTTTCCTCCAGAGGCTCCGCCGCCATCGGCAGGCGGGTGTTCACCGTCTCGTCAAAGGCAAAGTTTGCGAAAAGCTCGCAAAACTCCGGGTCCGTCTCCGCAAACGGGAGCGGTTCCCCGGAAAAATAGGTTTCCGTAAATTTTCTCGCGTTTTCCGTCATGCTGTTTCCCTCCGTTTTTCGTCTTACGCGCGCCGTTCGCCCGTGCTTTTAGGGCCGCCCCGCGCGACAAAGATTCAATCTCACTGACATTGTACCACAAAACCCTTGAAGTGTCCAACAGATTTTGCGCCGCGCCGAGACGGCCCTGAAGTCCCGGCATGAAAAAGTCCCCGCATTTTCTGCGGACGCTGCCCCGCGTTTTCGCTTTCGTTCTTGACAGCGCATCCGGCAGGCCATATAATGAAAGCGGAAAAATCCGCGCGGGCTGCGCTGCCCGCGCCAAAAAGGCGGGACCGTTATGATCGAAAAAGAAACACGCGCTGTATGTCCCCTTGAAACCGGCTGGACGCTCGGCTGGAGCGACGGCATCTCTGACGCTCCTTTGGAATGGGCGCCCGCCTGGACGCCCAGCGACGTTCAGCTCGTCTGGAAGGCCTTCAAGGACATGCCGGATTATAATTTCGGGAAGAACTATCTCGAGTATCGCTGGATGGAGGACAAGTTCTGGCACTATCGCATCCGCCTCACGCCGGAGGACCGGCCCGGTTACACGCCCACGCTGGTCTTTCAAAGCATCGATTACCGGTACACGGTCCTCGTAAACGGCGGGACCGCCGCGGACGGAGAGGGGATGTTCACGCCGGTGCGCATCGATCTCTCTCCCTTTGCCGGCAAGGAGACGGAGATCGAGGCGATCCTGCATCCCGTCCCGAAAGCGCCCGGCGCGCCGGAGGGCCGCGCTGAGGCGTCGCGCTCCGTAAAGCCACCCGTTTCCTACGGCTGGGACTGGCACCCGCGCCTTGTGCCGAGCGGGCTTTCCGACGCGGTCTTTTTGGAATATCTGCCCGTCTCCCACATTGAGGAAGCGGACTTCCAGTATACGCTCTCGGACGCGCTCGACGCGGTGGACTTCAC
>CANRMW010000156.1 GCA_947631835.1 uncultured Clostridia bacterium
ACCTCCTATGGTAGTTTCTTCCATTCTACCATAGGAGGTCTCTTTTTTCTATTGTCCGTTTTTTACGGACCTGTGCACAGCGTTGTTGACGCGCCTGTCTTTTCTGTCCGATCTCATCAGAGGTCGTAGAGCTTCGAATACTTTTCGACGAGGTAATCCGCATAGACCGTGGGATCAAACGCACCGCCGCAGGCGTTCTGCACGAGCTCCGCCGATTCCTTCGCTCCGCCGTACTTGTGGATCTTCTCGCGCAGCCACGCGGAGACCGGCGCGACGTCGCCTTTGCCGACGGCCTCCCAGACGTCAAAGTCCTTCTCCATATTGCGGAGCATCTGCGCGCCGTAGGCGCTGCCGAGCGCATAGGAGGGGAAGTAGCCGAAGGATCCGCCGGACCAGTGGGAATCCTGCAGGCAGCCGCGTTTATCGTCCGGCACATCGACGTTCAGATATTCTTTGTAGAGCCTGTTCCATGTCTCGGGGATGTCTTTGACTTCCAGCGTGCCGCCGATGAGCTGCTTTTCGATCTCATAGCGCACCATGATGTGCAGCGGGTAGGTGAGCTCGTCCGCTTCGGTGCGGATGAGGGAAGGCTCCGCCTTGTTTACCACGCGGTAGAACTGCTCCGCGGTGACGCCTTCGAGCTGCTCCGGGAAAAACTCCTGGATCTTCGGGAAGATCGCCCGAATGAACGGGAGGGAGCGGCCGATGATGTTCTCGTAGAAACGGGACTGGCTCTCGTGGATCCCCATGGTCATGCCGCCCGCGAGGCAGGTATACTGGAGCTCATCCGCGACGCCGAGTTCATACATGGCGTGGCCGCCCTCGTGGATCACGGAATACATCGAAGAGGCGAGGTCGTGCGCCTGATAGTGCGTCGTGATGCGCACGTCCTTGTTGTTGAAGTTCAGGGTAAAGGGATGCTCCGTCTCGCCGATGGTGCAGTGCGAACGGTCCAAGCCCAGAACGTCCATCAGATAGTCCGAGAACTCCCGCTGCTTCGCCACGGGATACTCCTTTTTCAGAAAGCTGTCGTCGGGCTGCGGCTTTGCGGAGATCGCGCGGATGAGCGGCACGATACGTTCCCGGAGGGCAGCGAAGAAATTGTCCAGATACGCCATGCTGACGCCGCGCTCATATTCGTTCAGCAGCGCGTCATACGGCGCTTTTTCGCTGTCATAATATCCGGCGAATTTGCGGTTGAACGCGACGAGCTTTTCCAGGACCGGCGCGAACATGGGGAAGTCGTTCTTTTCCTTTGCCTTATGCCAGACGTCGCTCGCTTCGTTGGTGAGCATGGCGTACTCCATGTACTCGTCGGCGGGAATGCGGACGAGCCGGTCATAGTCGCGTTTGAGGACCTCGACCTGCCGGCGCACGAGGGGATCCAGCTCATCCTTGCAGGCGATGAGCTCTTCGAGGAGACTGCCGACCGCTTCATTCGCGAAGAGCTTATGCTCTTCTCCCGCAAGCACGCCCAGTGCGACGCCCCGCCCCTCGGCGGTGTCCTTCGGGGCGACGGTGTCCGCGTCGAGGTACAGCGCGGCCGCGGCCACCCCGTAAGCGTACATTTTCCGTTGAAGATCCGCAAGGGACGTGAGCGCTTCTTTCCGAACCATTGAAAAACCTCCTTCTAAGGGATCGTTGTTTCTTTCAGTATACACCAAGTCCGGGCTTTTTTCAACGGCGCTTTTTCTCCTTTTTCGTCCCCTTTCTTTTGCAGGAGGCGGCGGAGAGCGAGGAGAATAGAGAGAGGAAAGAATTTCCGAAGGCGATTTACAAAAAAACTTGACTTTCTCCTTCCCGGCTGGTATAATAGACTCACCGCGTGTTGTGGGCATCTAAGCGGCTTTGCCCGCCCACGGCAGCGAGTCTGAAACAAAGGCAGGCAAGAGAATGTTTGCAGTCATCGAAACGGGCGGTAAGCAGTACAAGGTGCAGTACGGCGACGTGATCTATGTGGAAAAGCTCGCCGTCTCCGAAGAAGACACCGTCAAATTCCCGGTCCTCGCGATCAGCGATGAGGAAGGGACAAAAGTGGGCGCACCGTATGTGGAGGGCGCCGAGGTCACCGGAAAAGTGATCAAGAACGGGAAGGCGAAGAAGATCACCGTCTTTACCTACAAGGCCAAGAAGAACGCGAAGCGCAAGATGGGTCACCGTCAGGCGTACACGAAAGTGCAGATCGAGGCTGTCAAGGCGTAACGTGATCCGCGCTTCGTTTTACACGACACCGGAAGGAGAACTCACCGGGTTTTCCCTGAGAGGGCATTCCGGGCTGGCCGAGAGCGGATCGGACATCCTCTGCGCGGCGGTCTCGTCGGCGGCGTTTATGGCGGCGAATACGCTTTTGGAGATCGTGCACGTTTCGCCGACGGCGCTGATCGCGGAGGACGGAGAGATGTTGCTCCGGGTTCGCAAACAGGATGCGCGGCTTTGCCGGGACATCCTCCTTGGGCTGAAGCTCCACCTTGAGGGGCTTTCAGAACAGTATCCTGAACGGCTCACCGTCTCGTATGACGTGCTGGGGCAGTGAGGGAGCAAAAACATTTTAGAAAGGAAGCCAAGATCATGCTTAAGATCAATATCCAGCTTTTCGCGCATAAAAAAGGTATGGGCTCCACGAAGAACGGCCGCGACTCCGAGTCGAAGCGCCTCGGTGTGAAGCGTGCGGACGGCCAGTTCGTCCTCGCGGGCAACATCCTCGTGAAGCAGCGCGGCACGCACATCCATCCGGGCGAGAACGTGGGACGCGGTTCCGACGACTCTCTCTTTGCCCTGATCGACGGCAAGGTGCGTTTCGAGCGCCTCGGCCGCGACCGCAAGAAGGTCAGCGTTTACGCTCTGGAGCAGTAAGCGCGGTTCGTTTTTCAAAATCGCAGGAAGCGGGCTTCTTCGGCGTTGCGGAGAGGCCCGTTTTTTCACGGAAGAAAGTTTGGGAGGAGACGCTTCTTGTTCATCGATTACGCGGAAATACATGTACAGGCGGGAAACGGCGGAGACGGAGCCGTTGCCTTCCACAGAGAAAAATATGTGGCGGCGGGCGGACCGGACGGCGGCGACGGCGGGCGCGGGGGCGACGTCATCTTCCGCGTGGACAGCAACCTCTCCACGCTCGCGGATTTTCGCTATCGGCGGAAATACGCGGCCGCGAATGGGGAAAACGGACGGGGGAACCGCTGTGCCGGAAAGAGCGCGCAGCCGCTCGTCATCCTTGTCCCGCGGGGGACGGTCGTGCGGAATGCCGCGGACGGACGCCTGATGGCTGATCTTTCGGGAGAAGAGGATGTCGTGATCGCGAAAGGGGGCCGCGGAGGATGGGGGAACGCGCATTTTGCGACGCCCACCCGGCAGACGCCCCGCTTCGCAAAGCCCGGAACGCCGGGAGAATCTTTTGATCTGAAGCTGGAGCTGAAGCTCCTCGCTGACGTCGGCCTTGCCGGGTTCCCGAACGTGGGAAAATCCACCTTGGTCTCCGTGGCGAGCGAGGCCAAGCCGGAGATCGCGAACTATCACTTCACGACGCTTTCGCCGGTCCTCGGCGTTGTGCGGATGGGGGAGGGCCGCTCCTTTGTGATGGCGGACATCCCCGGGCTGATCGAGGGCGCGTGGCAGGGCGCGGGACTGGGACACCGTTTTCTGCGCCATGTGGAGAGATGCAGGATGCTCGTGCACATCGTGGACGTTTCGGGCAGCGAAGGGCGCGACCCGAAGGAGGATTTCCGCATCATCAACGAAGAGCTGCGGAAGTTCAATCCGCTCCTTGCGGAAAGACCGATGATCGTCGCGGGAAACAAATGCGACCTCTGCTCCGACGAGAATGTCGAAGCGTTCCGGCGATTCGTCGAAGGGGAAGGATACGCGTTTTTCCCGATGATGGCGGCGATCCGCCACGGCGTCGATCCCCTGCTGCAAAAGATTAGCGAGATGCTTTCCTCGCTTCCCCCTGTGGAACGCTTTGCGCCGGAGCCGGAACCGCTTCCGGAAGCGGATCGGATGGAAAAGAACAAAGTGGATATTCGACAGGAAGACGGCGTATATTTTGTAGAGGGAGAATGGCTGCTCAAGCTGATCGAGCGGATCAATTTTGACGATTATGAGTCCGTGCAGTATTTCGAGCTCGTGCTGGAGCGCACCGGCGTCATTGACGCGCTCCGCGAGGCCGGCATCGAAGAGGGAGATACCGTCAGCATTTATGATGTGGAGTTCGATTTCGTGAACTGATTGGAGGTACTTTTGGAACCGCTTTTTCTTTCCGCGCCCGGAAACGTTCCCGTCGATGCGCTCAGCCCGGTGACGCTGGCCTATGTGGGGGACAGCGTCTATGAACTTCTCGTGCGCACGTTTACCGTGGCGCAGGGGAACGTGCCCGCAAAAGAGCTGCACAGACGGTCCGTTGCGCTTTCGAACTGCGCTTTTCAGGCCAAGGCGCTGCGCTGTGTTCTGGAACCGCTTTTCACCTTGGAGGAGGCGGATATATGCAGGCGCGGCCGCAACGCCCATGTGGGACATGTTCCCAAAAACGCACAGGTCGCGGATTATCATGCCGCCACGGCGCTGGAATGCCTTTTCGGGTATTTGTATCTCAGCGGCCGACAGGACCGGCTTGCCGCCTTTTTCGAAGCCGTGACCGATTTTGCGAAAGGAGAGTCTTCCGGAAATGAATGATCGCGGCGCCGCAAAAAAGGCAAAGGAATGTATTTTGGATCTTCTGCTGATGACGCTGGGTTCCCTGATCTATGCCGTCAGCGTCAACTGCTTTTCCGCCCCGAACAATATCGCCCCGGGCGGCGTTACCGGCGTCGCGACGATGCTGAATTACGCGTTCGGAACGCCGATCGGCGCCGTTGTCTTTCTGATCAACATCCCGATCGTTCTCTGGGCAGGACTGGAGATCGGCTATAAATTGGTCGCAAAGTCCATGCTCGCCATCACGCTGAACGCGCTTGCCATCGACCTTGTGGGCCTCGTCGCGGTCCCGTATCGGGGAGATCCGATCATCTATACGCTGCTTGGCGGCGTCTGCGAGGGACTGGGGCTTTCTCTCGTCTTTATGCGCGGCGCGACGACCGGCGGCACGGA
>CANRMW010000157.1 GCA_947631835.1 uncultured Clostridia bacterium
AAAGCAAGCCTCCAGAAAAAATAGGATCGCGGGTCTTTTCCGACCCTGCGATCCCATTATACCCGAACGCCAGCGGGATTTGGTCGCCTGAAAAGCGACATTTTACACGCCGAGCAGACTTTGGTCAAAGGCGAACAGCGCCTCGTTGATCTCAAACACGTTGTAGTTTCGGTTCCGGATGAAATACTCGACGATGATGTCGAACTTGCTGGAACGGGAGAGCGCGAAGCCTGCCTTCCGAAGCAGCTCGTTCGTCTCCCGCAGATCGAGCTCCAGCGCAACGGCAAAAGCGATCGCCGTCGTCTTGCTGGGATGATAACCCGCGTCGTTTCGGATCTTGGAGAAGAGCTTCCGGTCCACATTCGCTTTCTTGTAGCACTGACTGTCCGTCATGCCGCGCTCGTCGATCTTGCGCAGCAGCATCTCGGAAAAGCTCTCGTCGATCTCCCGCAGCGCGTCGTCGAGCGAATGGGCCTGCGGCGCGGTATACGGCGCGGAAGACGCTTCGGCCAGCGCGTCGGTGAAGGGCGGCGCGGCGAAGGTCCGCATGTCCGCGAACCGCTGCGCGCTCTCGCGCGGAAATGTGTGCGCCTCGACATACGCCTCGTCGATGTACGTCTCGATGTCGGTGAGGAGCCTGCGGCTGATCTGGAAGCTGTCCCGGTCAAACACCGCGAGGGTGACTTCCATATCGTTTTCGAGCAGGAACGCGCCGATCTCCTCCACGGCGATCCGCAGCGCCTCCTCCCTGGGGTACCCGTAGATCCCCGAAGAGATCAGCGGAAACGCAATGCTCTCGCAGCCGCGCTCCTTCCCCAGGCGCAGCGATTCCCTGTAACAGGAGCGCAGGAGGATCTCCTCCCCGCGATGCCCGCCCTGCCAGATCGGCCCGACCGTGTGGATGACGTACCGCGCGGGCAGTCGGTACCCGCCCGTGATCTTCGCGCGGCCCGGCGCGCATCCGCCGAGCGTGCGGCATTCTTCCAGAAGCTGCGGCCCCGCCGCGCGGTGGATCGCGCCGTCCACCCCGCCCCCGCCGAGCAGCGAGGAATTGGCGGCGTTAACGATGGCGTCGCATTCCATCTTGGTGATATCTCCCCGAACGATCCGAAACGGCACGGGATCCCCTCCTTTATTTTCTCACAGTCTAAAAAATCCTTCAAAAACAGCCGGACCGTGAAGGCGGTCCGGGAAACGGCGCTTTCGCGCGCAGTCATTCGTCCTTTACATCCGCGTAGAGGCTGTCGATCACCTGCTCGAGCCGCATCCCCATAGACTCGTCGTCCTGCGCGGTCAGCGCATAGCAGAAGAGCCAGTCGGAGGCGTTGCGCGGGTCGAGCGAGTACGCCGCCTCGGGCGTCGTTTCCCCGGAGTGAATGCGTTCATATTCGACTTCGCTCGCATGGGTCAGAGAATGCTGCCAGGGATGCTCGCTCCCTTGGGGCAAAAACCGCATAATCTTTGTCAATTATAGCATGGGCCTCCGGAGAATGCAATAGAAAAGCCGTGAGAAATGTCGAAAACGAACCGTCCCAGAAAAACGGACGATAGACAAAAGCCCCTTGAAGCAGGAGAATACGAAACGAATGGATGGTGGATCCCTCCACGCGAGTTACTGCGGTGTTTGCCTAATTAGCCGCTCCCGAAAGCGGAAATATCCTCAAAATAACGCAAACAGGGAAAAAAAGAGCCAAATGACTTGAAATCGCCGTAAATTTCGAGTATAATAATATGAATGAAAACTATATCAGTTTTGACGATGCGGCGGCGTTTCTGAATCTCAAACCTGTTGCTTTACGAAAGTGGATGAAGGATAAAAAAATTCCTGGTCTCGAAATCGGGAAACAATGGGAGTTTAAACGCTCTGCGTTGGAAGAATGGGTCAAAAGCGGAAAGGGCGCTATGGGGCGGTTCGTGTGATCAGCAGAATCTCTAACGGAAGAATATAAAAACTTGATTGTTCCGCTCTGCGGCGCGTCGGTTCGGGAAAAAGGAGAGCGACAGACTGTGAATTTGAAAGAGATCGCGAGGCTTGCGGGCGTCAGCACCGTCACGGTTTCCAATGTGATCAACGGAAAATACAACCGGGCTTCCAAGGAAACCATCGAGCGGATCCAGAAGATCATCGAGGAGAACCTCTACCAGCCGAGCGCCACGGCGCGGAGCCTCATCACCAAAAAGAGCCGGATCATCGGCGTGGTGATCCCGTGGATCGATGAGGGCGAATCCTTCGCAAAAAGCCCGTACAACGCGCAAATGCTGGGGTATCTTTCCAGCTATATCCGCAGCAGGGACTATTACATGATGCTCAGCTGCGTGGAATGGACGTCCGAGATCCTCCCGGACGTCGCCACATGGAACGTGGACGGGATCTTCGTGCTGAGCACCTTCGCACAGGACGCGCTCCAGCTCTCCGAAAAGCTGCGCATCCCCGCCGTTTTTATCGACACCTACCCGACGGACGCGTCCCTCGCGACGGTCGGGATCGAGGACCGGCAGGGCGGGTATCTCGCGACGCGGTACCTGCTGGACAAAGGGCATCGGGACATCGCCTTCGTGGGGACGCCCATCCGGCTTCCGGGCGTCGGGCAGGAGCGGTACTTCGGCTTCTGCGACGCCTTTGAGGCGCTCGGGGTCGATCCCGGGCCGGACCACCGCTTCGAGATCGCCAACACGCGGTATAGCCTCGGCGTGGAGGCCGGAAGAGAGATCGGCGCTGCCGCGCGCCGGTTCACCGCCGTCGCGGTCATGTCCGACGTGGTGGCGTTCGGCGTGATGGAGGGCCTAAGACAGAGCGGGCGGCGCGTCCCGGAGGACGTCTCGGTCGTCGGCTTCGACGACCTGCCGGAGTGCGAGTATTCCCATCCCCGGCTGACGAGCGTCTCGCAGCACCTCGAAGAGAAGGCACGCGTCGCAGGGGACTGCCTTTTCTCCATGCTGGAGTGCGGGAAAACGCTCCCCGGCGCGCGGAAAGTAAACGTGGAGCTCGCGGAACGCGACTCCGTCGTGCCGCGCACGGCTGAAACGCCGGAACGCTGAATAAAAATCTGACCGAAACGGCGCTCGCCGCGGACCCCTTTTTGCAGGAGACCGCGGCGGGCGCTTCATTTGGATCGGTAAGGAGGTCATTCTGCCGAACGCAGAACCGTGATATGATCGGGATTGTCGTAATCCTTCTCATAGCCGTTGTCGTGATAATATTCGTACTCTGCCGGGCCGAAGGAGAGCAGCTCGACGTTCTGGAAGTCCACATCCTCCACACACTGGCCGCCGCTCGAAAGCGGGATCAGGCGGTTCGGGCGGATAAACAGGATGACGTCGCTGAGCGCGACCTCGACATAGTGGTCGCCCGCGGGGAGGACTTCCTCGGTGATCCCGTCCAGGCCGAAGCGGACGAGCTTCATCGGCTCGGGCAGGTACACGGTGCGTCCGGCGGCGTTCTGCTCGTAGACCGGCGCGATCATGATGCTGTCGCCGACGAGCATCTGGTCCTCGACCGTCTTCACGCGTTTGTCGTCGGTGTAGTCGAACGCGAGCGGGCGGAACATCATCTCGCCGCGGAGCGCGGCCTTCATGTACTCGCTGTAAATGTAGGGCAGCAGGCGGTAGCGCGTGGAAATGACGCTCTTAAAGCTCTCGTGCGCATCGAAGAGATACGTCTCGTGATAGCGGGAGCGCTGGGCCGCGTGGCTGCGCATGAGCGGCGTGAACACGCCGAGCGCGAGCCAGCGGAGCATCAGGTCCTCGGTCGTGTCGGAGCCGAAGCCGCCGAGATCCGCGCCGGTATAGAGGAAGCCGCACATATTCAGGGACGGCATTTCCTTCAGGTTCATCAGCAGATGCGACCACCACGCCTTGTTGTCGCCCTGCCACATCCCGCCGTAGCGGTGCATCCCGATGTAAGACGAGCGGGAGAACATGAGGACGCGCTTGTCCGGCACAAGGCGCTCGAACGCCTCGCCCGCCGCACGGGTCATGTTGTAGCCGTAGAGGTTGTGGACGCGGTCGTGACGGACGAGCTCGCCGTCGATGTTGTGGTAGAACGTCTTGTAATACTCCGGATTGTTGGAGAGCGTCACCACGGAGAACATGAGCTTGAAATAGTTGTCGCGGCTGAGATCCTGTCCCTTCAGGGATTCGATCGTCTCAAACGACTGCTTCATGCGTTCCGGGGTATAGAAGATGGACGGCTCGTTCATGTCGTTCCAGAACCCGTCGATGCCCTGGTCCAGCAGGATCTTGTAATTGCTGCCGAACCATGCTCTGGCTTCCTTGTTCAGCACGTCCGGGAACACCGCCTCGCCGGGCCAGACCGCGCCGACGAACGGCGTGCCGTCTTCCTTCACGCAGAACGCGCCGTGCTTCATCCCGTCGTCGTAGATGTCGTAGCCCTCTTCCTGCTTGACGCCCGCGTCGATGATCGGGACAAGGTGGACATTCTTCTCCTTCATCTCCTGCACGAACGCCGGGAAATCCGGGAAAGTCTCGCTGTTCAGCGTGAAGTCCTTGTAGTGGTCCATGTAGTCGATGTCGAGATAGATCGCGTCGAACGGGATGCCGCTCTCGCGGTACTTCTCCACGACCTCGCGCACCTCGTCCTCGCTCATGTAGCTGTAACGGCTCTGGCCGAAGCCGAAGCCCCAGAGCGGCGGGATGTAGCTGCGCCCGATCAGGTTCCGGAACTGCTTCACGATGTCTTTGAGGCTCTCCCCCGTGACGATGTAGACGTCCATGTTCCAGTCCGAAGCCGTGACCTGCATCAGCTCGCGCTTCGTATAGCCGAAGTCAAAGCCCAAAACGCCGGGATAGTCGATGAAGACGCCGAACTGCTCTTTGCCGTCCACCACGAAGAAATTGTGCGCGCAGTAGAGCGCCGTGCGGTCCTCGGTCTGGTTCATGTCGTCGCAGCACATGCTCTCGTAATGCCAGCCGCGCTTGTTGATGCCGCGGACGTTCTCTCCGAGACCGTAGACGATCTCTTCGTCGTCCATCGTGCGGGTGAAGGAGCGCTTCTCCTCGTCCAAT
>CANRMW010000158.1 GCA_947631835.1 uncultured Clostridia bacterium
TGGAGAATGTGGTCGCGGACGCGGTCTACGCCTGCGGGCCGCTCGTGATGCTGCGCGCGGTGAAAAGCTGGGCGGCGGCGCGGGGGATCCCGTGCTGGCTCTCGCTCGAGGAGCGGATGGCCTGCGGGATCGGCGCGTGCCTCGGCTGCGCCGTGGAGCTGCGCGGCGCGGACGGCGGGACGGTCATGGGGCATGTCTGCAAGGACGGGCCGGTCTTTGCGGCGGAAAGGGTGGTGCTCTGATGGCGGATCTCCGTGTGAAAATTGCGGGGGTGGAATTTCAGAACCCGCTGATCGCGGCGTCCGGGACGTTCGGCTTCGGGCGCGAATACGCGGAATTTTACCCGCTCTCGGTGTTCGGCGGGATCAGCTCGAAGGGGCTGACGCTGCTGCCGCGGCCCGGCAATCCCGCGCCGCGCGTGACTGAAGCGCCCGGCGGGATGCTGAACGCCGTGGGCCTGCAGAACCCCGGCGTGGAATATTTCATCGAACACGAGCTGCCGTGGCTGCGAAAGCAGGGGACGGTCGTCGTCGCGAACATCGCCGGGAACACGCCGGACGACTACCGCGCGATGGCGGAACGGCTCTCCGAGACCGACATCGACATGATCGAGATGAACATCTCCTGCCCGAACGTGAAGCAGGGCGGCGTACAGTTCGGCACGACCTGCGCAGGCGTTTCCGGCGTGACGAAGGCGGTGCGCGCGGTCTGCAAAAAGCCGCTCATCGTGAAGCTCTCGCCGAACGTGACCGACATCTCCGAGATGGCGCTCGCGGCGGAGGCCGAGGGCGCGGACGCGGTCTCGATGATCAACACGCTGACCGGGATGCGCATCGACATCCGCACGCGGCGGCCCATCATCCGCAACAATACAGGCGGCTTTTCCGGGCCGGCGCTGCTGCCCGTCGCGGTGCGCATGGTGTGGCAGACGTATCAAAGGGTGAAGATCCCGATCATCGGGCTCGGCGGCATCACGACTTGGCAGGACGCGGTGGAGATGCTGCTCGCGGGGGCCTCGGCGCTGCAGATCGGCACGGCGCTCTTTTCAGACCCGTATGCCCCGGTGAAGATCGCCGAAGGACTCGGGAAATTCATGGACGAGACGGGGGTAAAGTCCGTCTCAGAGCTGACCGGCGCGGTGCAAAGCTGGTAGGAGGAAGAGCATGACAAAGACACGTCTGTACCTCATCCGGCACTGCCAGAGTTTGGGGAACCTCAACGACATCTTGCAGGGCGTGACGGAGATGGACGTCAGCCCGATGGGCGAAAAGCAGCTCGCGCTGCTCGCCCTGCGCTTTCGGAACATCCCGCTCGACGCGGTGTATTCGAGCCCGCTCATCCGGGCGCGGAAGACCGCGGACGCGGTGAATACATATCACAATCTGCCGGTGCGCGAGCTCGACGACCTCAAGGAGATCGACGTCGGCGTGCTCGAGGGCGAATCGGTGGCGCGGCTGTACAGCGAGCACCCGGCGGTCGCGGACAAGTGGGCGAACGACCCGGCGAACCTCGCGTTCCCCGGCGGGGAGTGCATGGCGGACGTCTACGCGCGGGCGCAGCGGGCGCTTCAAACGATCCTGCGGGAGAGCGCCGGGAAAAACGTGGCGGTGGCCTCGCACGGCTGCCTTTTGCAGAACATGGCGGCGGCGCTGCTCTACGGGGACCTTTCGGGCGTGGAGCGCGTGAAGGTCAGCGGGAACACGTCCGTCTCGGAGTTTTTCGTGGCGGAGGACGGGACGGTCGAGCTCGTGCGGCTGAACGATCTCTCGCACCTGCCGCCGGAGCTGACCGGGAACCTCAAGCAGTTCGACCTGAAGGAGGGACGCGGGTGATCTTCCTCGGGATCGATCTCGGCGCGGCGCGGACCGGCGTCGCGGCGTGCGACGCCGGGGAGATGCTGGCCTCGCCGGTGGAGGTGGTCGCGGAGCGCGACCGCGAAAGGCTGCTCGCGCGCATCCTCGAGATCGCGAAGGCGCGGCGGGCGGAGGGCTTTGTCGTCGGGCTGCCCCGGAACATGGACGGCTCAGAGGGGCCGGCGGCCGAGGCCGCGCGGCGGTTCGGCGCGGCGCTCGAAGAGGCGAGCGGCCTGCCCGTGGAATATTCCGACGAGCGCGGGACGACCGTCACGGCGCACACGCTGCTCAACGACGTGAACGCGCGCGGGAAGCGGCGCAAGGCCGCCGTGGACGCGGTGGCCGCGACGCTGATCCTGCAGCATCATCTGGACAAAAGGCGGATGGGGGGCAGATGAATGTACGGCGCGATCCTCGGGGACATCGCCGGTTCCCGGTTTGAATTTTCGAAGCCCTCCGGCTTTGACCACAGGACCGTGGCGCTTTTCGGGAGCGGCTGCCGGTACACCGACGACACGGTGCTGACCGTCGCGACGCGCGTGGCGGTGCTCAGCGGGACGTCCTACGCGCGGGCATACGGGCGCTTCGGGCGGATGTACCGGGAGGTCGGCTATGGGACGCTGTTCCAGCGCTGGCTGGACAGCCACAGCGAAAAGGGGTACGGGAGCTTCGGCAACGGCGCGGCCATGCGCGTGAGCTTCATCGCGGACCACTTTGAGACGCTCCAAAAAGTGGAGGAGGAGGCAAAAAAGAGCGCCGTCTGCACGCACGACCACGAATCCGGCTGGAAGGCGGCGGTCGTCACGGCGGGGCTGATCTTCCTCGCGCGGCAGGGGGCGGACAAAAAGGAGCTCACCGCGTACTTTAAGAGCTTCGGATACGAGACGAAAAAGCCGCTGTGGGCATACCGGCCCGGCGCGAAATTCGACGCGACGGCGGAGGGCACCATGCCGCTGGCGTTTCGCTGCTTTTTGGAGAGCACCTGCTGGGAGACGTGCATCCGGAACGTGTTCAGCGTGAAGTGCGACACGGACACGGTCGCCTGCATCGCGGGAGGGATCGCGGAGGCGTTTTACGGAAAAACGCTCCCGAACGAGCAGGAGATTCTCGAGAGATATCTCGTCCAGCCGAACGGGCTGGGGGAATTTGACTATTTTCTTTATCAGTGTGCGACGGGAGACGATCCGCGCCTTCCCTGAGCGTCTTTTGCGGAAACAGAAAGAACAGAGGAGTGACCCCATGATCATCGATACCTATCAGTCCACGCAGGTGATGCGCATCCTGCAGAGCGGAAAGATCTACCGCGCAAACCCGAGCATCACATATAAGGGAGAGTACGCCGCCCTCATCGATATGCTCGGCCTGCACTGCGAATGCCCCGTCTTCGGCGTGGTGAAGGGCAGAAAGCAGAACACCGGCGGCCGGATCTCCGGCGCGGTGCGCATCCGGCTGAACGTCCCGGACGAGCTCGTCCGGCTGACGGAATACCCGGTCTGGGCGGACTTTCTTTACAACTTCAAATATACGAATCCCAAGGACTACACGACCATCATCGTGGGGACGGACGACGTGAACTCGAAGGCGCACGCCGCCATCGTGCAGGATTTAAAAACGCAGCGCCCGCTTTCGAAATACAAGGTGCCGCAGGCGATCCTGGAATACATCGACCCGAAATGGGTCGTGCGGTTCCGCGTGGTCCACGGGACGCGGCAGGCAGAGGACAGACGCGAGGCGTTCTGGAACCGGTTCCGCAAATGACCTGAAAAAGCGGCGGGAAACCGGGACGGCTTCGCTCAAAATACAAACTGCGGGAAGGAGAAACGGATATGGGAGAGAAATTCATTCTTGCGCTCGACCAGGGGACGACCAGCTCCCGGGCGGTGATCTTCGACAGCGCCGGGAACATCCGGGCGATGGACCAGCGGGAGTTCACGCAGATCTACCCCGCGCCGGGGCTCGTGGAGCACGACGCGAAGGAGATCTGGGAGACGCAGCTCTCCGCGATGAAAGCGGCGGTGGAGCAGATGGGCGGCGCGGACAGCGTCGCGGCGCTCGGCATCACGAACCAGCGGGAGACCGTCGTCGCGTGGGACGCTAAGACCGGCGAGCCCGCCGCGAACGCGATCGTCTGGCAGTGCCGCAGGACGGCCCCGGAATGCGAGCGGCTGAAGGACGCGGGGATGGAGCCGTATATCCACGAAACGACCGGGCTGATCGTGGACCCGTACTTTTCCGGCACGAAGATGAAATGGATGCTGGAAAACGTCCCGGCGGTGCGGGCGCTCGCGGAGAACGGGCGGCTGCGCTTCGGCACGGTGGATACCTGGCTGATCTGGCAGCTCACGAAGGGCCGCCGCTACGTTACGGACGCGACGAACGCCGCGCGCACGATGCTCTTTGACATCCGCGCGGGAAAATGGGACGAAAAGATGATGCAGACCTTCGGCGTGCCGGAGAGCGCGCTGCCGGAGGTGGCGGATTCCTCCGGGTTCATCGGGATGTGCGACGCTTCGTTCCTCGGGCGGGAGATCCCGATCTGCGGCGTCGCCGGCGACCAGCACGCGGCGCTCTTCGGGCAGTGCTGCTACGCGCCCGGCATGGCGAAGAACACATACGGCACGGGCTGCTTTGTCCTGATGAATACCGGGGAGACGCCGGTGTTTTCCGACAAGGGCCTTTTGACGACGGTCGCGTGGCGCATCGGCGGGAAAATGACCTACGCGCTCGAGGGCAGCGCGTTCAACGCGGGCTCGGCGATCCAGTGGCTCCGCGACGAGCTGAAGCTGATCGAAACGCCGCAGGAGGCGGACCGCCTCGCGGAGACCGTCCCGGACACGGCGGGCGCGTCGTTCGTCCCTGCGTTCACGGGGCTCGGCGCGCCGTATTGGGATATGTACGCGCGGGGCGCGCTGCTCGGCGTGACGCGCGGGATGTCGAAGGCGCACTTATGCCGCGCGGTGCTCGAGAGCATCGCCTACGAGAGCCTCGACCTCGCCGCGGCGATGGATCAGGGCAGCGGCGTGGCGCTCTCCGAACTGCGCGTGGACGGCGGCGCGTCGCGCAGCCGGTTCCTGATGCAGTATCAGGCGGACCTGCTGCAAAAGCCGGTGCGCCAGCCGATGACGCT
>CANRMW010000159.1 GCA_947631835.1 uncultured Clostridia bacterium
AACTGAACGGGGGCCGGCGTATGGAGAAGACGTCCGGAGCGCGGTCCGCGCCGCGCCGAAGCGTTCTGATCGTCTCGGGGACGCAGGCGGGTGCGGCCCATCTGACGGAGCTGCTTTCTCCGCAGGAGTTTTCCCCCGTTTCCTGCGTGTTCAACGGGGGAGACGCCAGACGGATCCTTTTGCAGAACGCTTTCGATCTCGCGGTGATCAACACGCCGCTGCCCGACGAGTTTGGGCAGGAGCTGGCGCGCCACGCGGCGGAGCTGGGGCTCGGCACGATGGTGATCGTGAAGAGCGAGATCTTTGAGGCGCTGAGCATGGAGCTTTCCCTGCACGGGATCCTGACCGTGCCGAAGCCGGTCTCCCGCGCGATGTTTTTTCAGGCGCTCCGCCTTATGACGGCGACGCTCTCCCGCGTGCGGGACTTTGAGGAGGAGAACCGGAAGCTGCGGGAAAAGATGGAGGAGCTGCGGCTGGTCGCCCGCGCGAAGTGCATCCTTGTGGAGTATCTTCGGATGAGCGAGCAGCAGGCGCACCGATATATCGAAAAACAGGCGATGGATATGCGGACCTCGAAGAGAAGCATCGCGGAACGCATTTTGAAGACATACGATGTCTGATGAGGGAGAAAAAATGAAAGACGAAGAGGGTTCCTCAAAGCTCCGGGAGGAGTGCGCCGTATTCGGCGTGAGTCTTTTCCCGGAGGGCAGTTACGCGGAGGCGGCGGGCATCACCTACAACGCGCTGCTTGCCATGCAGCACAGGGGGCAGGAGGGCGCGGGGATCGCCGTGAGCCGCGGCAACGCCCTCGCGATGCACAAGGGCGTCGGGCTGGTGGACGACGTTTTCCCGAGCGCCGTGCTGCTGGATCTGCCGAAATCCAAGGCCGGCGTGGGGCACGCTCGCTACTCGACGACGGGCTCCAACACTGAGCAGAACGTGCAGCCCTTTGTGACAGAGTTTTTGACGGGCCGCATCGCGACGGTCCACAACGGGAACGTCATCAACGCACGGGAGATCCGCGAGAAGCTGACGCCGTTCGGGCTGGATTTCTCGGCGACGAGCGATACGGAGGTGATCTCGCAGCTGATCGCTTACCGTGTGATGAAGGCGCACGACCTTGCGGAAGGCGCTGCGGCCGCCGCAAAGATCCTCAAAGGGGCGTTTTCGCTGATCGTCATCTCGGGGGACGGGAAGCTCGTGGCCATCCGCGACCCGTATGGGTTCCGGCCGCTGTGCATCGGAGAGAACGACTCCGGCATGGCGGTGGCGTCCGAGACGTGCGCGCTGGACAGCTGCGGTTTTCGGTTCGTGCGGGATGTGCGGCCGGGCGAGCTCGTCCTCATTGAAAACGGCAGGATCACGCGGACTCAGATCTATGCCCGGGTCCCCCGGACGAGTCTGTGCGTGTTTGAATATATTTACTTTGCGCGGCCGGATTCCGTGATCGACGGCCTGAGCGTCTTTGAAGCGCGGCGCAACATGGGAAAGGTCCTTGCCAGAGAGCACCCGGTGGAGGCGGACATCGTCTGCGGCGTACCGGACAGCGGCATGGAGGCTTCCATGGGGTATGCCGAGGAGAGCGGGATCCGATATGCGTCGGCCTTTGTGAAGAACCGGTACATCGGCCGGAGCTTCATCTATCCGACGCAGGCGCAGCGAGAGAACGCCGTGCGGCTGAAGCTGAATCCGCTTTCGGCTTCGGTCAAGGGAAAGCGCGTCGTTCTCGTGGACGATTCCATCGTCCGCGGCACCACGAGCCCGCAGGTCATCGCGGCGCTGCGGGGCGCCGGGGCGAAGGAGATCCACCTGCGCATCTCTTCGCCGCCGTTTCGGCACACCTGCTACTTCGGGACGGACATCGGCGACGAGGAAAATCTGATCGCGAACCGCTGCACGGTGGAGGAGATCCGAAAGCACATCGGTGCGGACTCCCTCGGGTATATCAGTGTCGAGGGGCTTCTGGAAGCCTGCGCGGGATGCGGCCAGGCGTTGTGTACGGGATGCTTTACGGGAGCGTATGCCTCTCCCACGAACGCGGCGCCGAAAAACGGTATGGAAGAAAGAATAGGAGCAGAAAACGTATGAGCAAAGCCTACCTTGTACTCGCAAACGGCAAGGTCTTCTGTGGGGAACGCTTCGGCGCCGAGGGAAACGTGACGGCGGAGGTCGTTTTCACCACAGGCATGACGGGATACCTTGAAACGCTTACCGACAAGAGCTATTTCGGGCAGATCGTTGTTCAAACATTTCCGCTGATCGGCAACTACGGCGTGATCCCTTCCGATTTTGAGGGAGGCTTGATCGGTCCCAGCGGGTATATCGTCAAAGAATGGTGTCAGTCGCCCTCGAATTTCCGTTCCGAGGGTGATCTTGACACCTTTTTCAAAGCGCGCGGCGTGATCGGGCTTTCCGGGATCGATACCCGTGCGCTGACAAAGCTGATCCGCGAGAGCGGCGTGATGAACGGCGCGATCGTCTCCTCGCCCGAAGAGGCCGATATGGACGATATCCGGGCATACCGCGTGACGGACGCCGTGGAGCGCACGACGATCCCGCAGATGGAATGCAGGGAAAATCCGAACGCGCGGGTGAAGGTCGCGCTGATGGATTTCGGGCTCAAGGAGAACATCCGCCGCGAGCTTGAGGCGCGGGGCGCGCAGGTGACCGTCTGCCCGGCGAAGACCACGGCAAAGGAGATCGAGGCGCTCGGCGTGGACGGCATCATGCTTTCGAACGGCCCGGGCGACCCGGCGGACAACGTGGAGATCATCCGGAACCTGCATGATATGATGGGCCTTGGCATCCCGATCTTTGGGATCTGCCTCGGGCACCAGCTCCTCGCGCTCGCGAACGGCTTTAGGACCGAAAAGCTCAAGTATGGACACCGCGGCGCGAACCAGCCGGTGCAGAATCTCCAGACAGGCCGGGTCTACATCTCGAGCCAGAACCACGGCTACGCGGTCGTCTCGGAGAGCATCGACCCCGAGATCGCCGAGGAGTATTTTGCGAACGTCAACGACCGGACCTGCGAAGGCATCCTCTACAAGAACGCGCCCGCGTTCTCCGTGCAGTTCCACCCGGAAGCCTGCGGCGGCCCGCACGACACCGCGTTCCTCTTTGACAAATTCTTCGCAAGCATGGAATACAGAGGTTGAAACAGCCGGAAAAGAACAGAAAAGAAAGGAAAGTTTTTTCATGCCTCTTAACCGCGACATCAAAAAGGTACTCGTCATCGGCTCCGGCCCGATCGTCATCGGGCAGGCGGCGGAGTTTGACTACGCCGGCACACAGGCGTGCCGCGCGCTGCGATCCGACGGCATCGAGATCGTCCTCGTGAACTCGAACCCTGCGACGATCATGACGGACAACGCCATGGCGGACCACATCTATATCGAACCGCTGACGCTCGCGACGGTCAAGCGGATCATCGAAAAGGAAAAGCCGGACAGCATCCTTTCCGGTTTCGGCGGCCAGACCGGCCTGACGCTCTCGATGCAGCTCGCGAAGGAGGGCTTCCTCGAAAAGCACGGCGTGCGTCTGCTCGGGGCCTCCCCGGAGACGATCGACAAGGCGGAGGACCGCCAGATGTTCAAGGACACGATGGAGAGCATCGGTCAGCCGTGCATCCCCTCGAAGGTCGTGACGACCGTGGAGGACGCGCTCGCGTTCGCCGAGGAGATCACCTATCCCGTGATCGTGCGCCCGGCGTTCACGCTTGGCGGCACCGGCGGCGGCATCGCGGCCGATCCCGACGAGCTCGCGGAGATCGCCGCGAACGGGCTCTCCCTCTCGCCGATCACGCAGATCCTCGTGGAAAAGAGCATCGCCGGGTGGAAGGAGATCGAGTTTGAGGTCATCCGGGACAGCAAAGGCAACGTCATCACTGTATGCTCGATGGAGAACTTCGATCCGGTCGGCGTACACACCGGCGACAGCATCGTCATCGCGCCGGCTGTGACGCTTTCGGATAAGGAATACCAGATGCTCCGCAGCGCTGCGATCAAGATCATCGACGCGCTCGGCGTGGAGGGCGGCTGCAACTGCCAGTTCGCGCTGCACCCGACGTCGTTCGAATACGCGGTCATTGAAGTCAATCCGCGTGTGTCGCGGTCCTCCGCGCTCGCCTCCAAGGCGACGGGCTACCCCATCGCGAAGGTCGCGACGAAGATCGCCATCGGCTACACGCTCGACGAGATCGTGAACGCCGTGACCGGCAAGACCTACGCCGCCTTCGAGCCCGCGCTCGACTATGTGGCGGTGAAATTCCCGAAATGGCCGTTTGATAAATTCGTCTATGCAAAGCGGAACCTCGGCACGCAGATGAAGGCGACCGGCGAGGTCATGTCCATCGCCGATTCCTTTGAAATGGCGCTGATGAAGGCCGTGCGCGGCGCGGAGATTTCGCTCGACACGCTGAATATGCCGAAGTTCGCCTCCGTTTCGGACGAAGAACTGTGGCAGATTTTGCGCGACGCGACCGACGAGCGCCTGTTCGCGATCTTCGAGCTGATGAAGCGCGGCGTTTCGTCCGAGGCGATCCACGACTGCACGATGATCGATCTGTGGTTCCTCGAAAAGATCCGGAACCTTTTGAACTTTGAACGTTCCGTCGCCGGGCGCGCGCTGACGCGGGAGGAATATGTGCGCGGCAAGCAGCTCGGCTACACCGACGACGCGCTGACGCGCATCAGCGGCACCGCGCCGACGGAAAAGCTCGGAGAAGTCTTCCGCATGGTCGATACCTGCGCGGGCGAGTTCGCTGCCGAGACGCCGTATTTCTACGGCACCTATCTCACGCCGGAACAGGGCGCGGAGAACGAGGCGTATGAGTTCATCGGCAAGAGCGGCAAGGAGACCGTGATCGTGCTCGGGTCCGGGCCGATCCGCATCGGGCAGGGCATCGAGTTCGACTACGCGAGCGT
>CANRMW010000160.1 GCA_947631835.1 uncultured Clostridia bacterium
CGCACGAAAGCGGCGCACAGGGCAAGTCTCGGGCTCAGCCGGGGGATCCGTTCCATACCGTTTTCTCTCCTTTTTCGTTCGGTTCAACGTATAGTATAACGGCATACCGGTTTTTTTGCAAGAGCCGCGCGCAAAAATGCCCGGCCGAAGCCGGGCATGCTCTTTATTCGCTTATGCTTCTTTCATTTTTGCGAAGCACTCGCTGCAATAAACAGGGCGATCCTCTCTCGGTTTGAAGGGGACCGTCGCCTCTTTCCCGCAGGCGGCGCACACGGCGGTGTACATCTCACGTTCCGGCTTCGCAGCGTTCTTTCGGTTCTGGCGGCAGGTTTTGCAGCGCTGCGGCTCATTTTCAAAGCCCTTCGACGCGTAAAATTCCTGTTCTCCGGCGGTGAATACAAATTCCTTGCCGCATTCTTTGCAGATGAGAGTCTTGTCTTCGTACATTTGATTTACCTCGCTTTGACATAAAGGATATATTTCTCCGCGCGCGGAGGGCACGCAGTTACCGTTTGAGCTTGCGTCGGGCACGGGCGAGCGCGTTGTCGTATGCGCCGAGGGGGACCCCTGCGGCGCGCGCGGCGTCCTGCCTCTTGAGTCCGCCAAGATACAGGCGGAGCACCCGCTGTTCCAGAGGGGAAAGACCCGCGTCCAAAAGGCCGGAAACGGATTCCCGCAGCTCCAACAGCGCTTCGGGGTCGCCGGAAGCATCCGAGGCGTCCAATCCGTCCAGAGGGACCGCGGTATTCAGCACGCGGTTCGCCCGGCTCAGGCCGCTTCGGACAGCGTCAAGCACCCGGTTCTCCGCGCACCGTCTCGCATAGGTCGCAAAAGAAGCGCCCCCGTCAAAGGAAAATGTACGCGCCGCGAACAGAAGTCCCAGAAGACCTTCCTGCAGAAGATCGTCGCGCTCAAGCGGGTACGCACCGCCAAAACGCGCCGTGAGCTGCCGGATCATCCGAACGGACCGCGCCGCGAGCACGGAAAAGGCCTCCGTGTCTCCGCTTTGAAAAGCAGAGACAAGCGCCTCGTCCGAAACCTCGGCCTGATCTTCCATCTTCTCCGTTCTCTTCATACGCACGCTCCCAATAACTGCTTGCATTTATAATACAACAATCAACAGGCATTGTCAAGAAAATAATTCCGAATTAGCCCAAATTATTTCTTCCGGTTTTTTAAATTTGTCTGATTCGACAAAAAGAACTTCCGGTTGCACCTTTTCGACATTTGGTATATAATAGAACCAGTTTTTCAGGAAGAGAGGATCCGGCAAATGGTGGAAAAGGTTTTCAGTATGGGCTTGTTCGGCATGCAGGCGTTCCCCGTGGAGGTGGAAGCGGATCTTTCCGCCGGCCTTCCCGCCTTCGACCTCGTGGGTCTTCCGGATACAGCGGTCAAAGAGTCCCGGGACCGCGTCCGCGCCGCGCTCAAAAACTGCGGCTTTGAGTTTCCCGTCAGCCACATTACAATGAATCTCGCGCCCGCCGACAAACGCAAGGAAGGGCCGATCTACGATCTGCCCCTTCTGATCTCGCTCCTCCGCGTGACCGGTCAGCTCCGGGCCGATCTGCACGATTCGGTCTTTGTCGGCGAGCTCTCGCTCGGCGGCGAGCTGCGTCCCGTGCACGGCGTGCTCTCCATGGCGCTTGAAGCCGCCCGGCGGGGATTTCGCCGGTTCTATGTGCCCTTCGCCAATGCCCGGGAAGGTTCCGTCGTCAAAGGCATCGAGGTGTATCCCGTTCCGAATCTGTTCGCCCTGCTGGATCACCTGCGCGGCGGCACGCCCCTTCGTCCCGCCGACCCCTATCGCCCTGACCGCCGCACGCCTCCCGTACAGCCGGACTTCGCCGACGTGAAGGGACAGGCGCAGGCGAAACGCGCCTTGGAGATCGCCGCAAGCGGCGGCCACAACGTTCTTCTGATCGGCGCGCCGGGTTCCGGAAAGAGTATGCTGGCAAAGCGCCTTCCCTCCATTCTCCCGGAGATGACCTTTGAGGAGATGGTCTCCACCACGGAGATCCATTCGATCGCCGGGGTCCTCCCAAGCGACACGCCTCTGATCGAGACCCGCCCCTTCCGCGCGCCGCATCACACGATCTCCGGCGCCGGTCTCTCCGGGGGCGGATCCGTCCCGAAGCCCGGCGAGATCTCCCTCGCGCACAACGGCGTTCTGTTTCTGGACGAGCTCCCGGAGTTTTCCCGCAGCTCCATGGAGACGATGCGCCAGCCGCTCGAGAACGGATATGTCACGGTCTCCCGCGTGAACGGCACCGTCGAGTTTCCGTGCCGCGTGATGCTCGTCGCTGCGATGAATCCCTGCCCCTGCGGCTATTACGGGCATCCCACGCGCCCGTGTACCTGCTCGGAAGGTGCGGTGCACCGCTACCTCGGCCGCGTTTCCGGTCCCCTTCTGGACCGCATCGACCTGCATGTGGACGTCCCGCCGGTCGATTTCGATTCCCTTTCCAACACGGAAAAAGAGGAAAGCTCGGCCTCCATCAAAGCGCGGGTGGACGCGGCGCGCGCGATCCAGCTCGCCCGATTGAAAGGCACGGGCGTGCGTTGCAACGCCGAGATCCCACCGGAGCAGCTTCACGAGATCTGCGTGCTTGAGAGCGCGGCGGAAGACGTGCTGAAGGCCGCTTTCGAGCGGTTTGGGCTCTCTGCCCGCGCCTACGACCGCGTGCTGAAGGTCGCAAGGACGATCGCCGATCTTGACGGCGCGGAAAAAATCAGCGCGGCGCACGCTGCCGAAGCCGTGCGCTACCGGACGCTGGATCGGAAATACTGGAAGCAGCACTGACCCCGAAAAAGAAAATCGCATCCGCAACGAACGGGCGCCGTGAAGCTCACGGCGCCCGTTATCTGCATTTTAGGTCCTGTCAGGCGAGGCAGGACGGTACCTCATACCCATAGGTATTCTTCTGGTAGTTCGGGCTCGTCTTTCTCGCCTCCGCATAATTTGCGTAGGAGAAGATCTTCGCCTCCGCAAGGCGGCGGTAATAGAGTCCGATGTAGCACTGGCCGCCCGCCACATGCCACTTCACCAGCTCGCTGCCGAAGGTGTAGGCGTCCACATAGTTCAGGTCGCGCCGCATGGCGAATGTATCCGTGAGCCGGACATATCCGCTCCGTACCCAGCCCACCGTAGATCCGTAGGAAACATAATACCAAGTGTTGTTCGTGTTCGCCGGGTCGCTCCACGAATCCCGGACATAGAGCGGCGTGTTTGCCGCGAAGGTCGTGACTCTCGACCCGGAAGCGCCGTGCGTGGAGAGAACGGTGACCGCGCCCGTCGTGGAAGCAGTACGATTATTGCTCGCAAGATCTGCGGGCGGCTCCACCGCGTTCAGGATCACGTCGCGCACCGTGCAGGCCTGAGACAGATCGTTCCAATACGTCGCGCCGACGTTGTACGAGAAGCTGACGAGCGCGTCAAACTGGCTCTGGCTGA
Source organism: uncultured Clostridia bacterium (assembly GCA_947631835.1). Lineage (GTDB taxonomy): Bacteria > Bacillota > Clostridia > Oscillospirales > Acutalibacteraceae > Hominenteromicrobium. Next base: position 3,455 of record CANRMW010000160.1, read on the forward strand.
TCAAAAGCCCGTTGTTTCTCACGAATCTGTTGACTTCCGTCGTGTAAGCGCCAGCGTTGACCGTTTCCGCGAGCATGGCCTTGGCTTCCGTCGGCGTCAGGTTGTTGTAGAACCGCGTATTCTTCGGGACGACCTTGCCGTACCCGACCGTCGGCACGCCCACGATGCGGTCCGCTTCGACGCTCGGCACATACCCCTCAAAGTCGGCGAGGATCTCGAGCATCTCGTTGCTCGCGCGGCGCTCCTCATTGGAGGTTTGGGTCAGGCCGGTGGTCGAAACGACCAGGACCGTAAACTCCTTGTAACTTGTGCTGTACCCGACGCCCGAAGTAGAGTATGCGCGAACGGTATAGAGGCCGGGCGCGGAAACTCTGGCGGGCGCGGAGAACACGCGGATGCTGTTCGTCCCCTGCGTCTCAGAGGTAAATGTCGTCGTTTCGAACGAACCGTAGCCCATGACGTCAAAGCGCACAGCCGTCTTTTCGGCGTCCGTCACCGCCTTGAGCTCGAAATCGCTGTTGACGGAGACGATGTTCGGATCCGTATAGGCGTACCGCACCGCTTCCGGCTCCGTGACCACGACATCCATCACGGCGTCTCCCAGCGTGATCTTTGCGGTCCCGATGTTCGCCGCATAGAGGAAGACCTGATTGGAAGGCCCGGCTGTGACGGAAACGACATTGGATTCGGAGCTCCAGACCCCGCTGCCCTCCATATAGTAGGTCTGGTACTTCGCAAGGTTGACCGTCCCCACAGCGGCGGACGAGGTGTTCATCTCATAATCCTCTACATACTGCGAAGATATGTACCCCTCTTTGCCGTCGGAAGTCAGCACATGGACCCAGTCCTGATTATACTTATCGATGACCTCCAGGATGGTTCCCGCCTTCACGACACGGAACACGTTGGAACCGCTGAACCCCGCGGAAGAGCGCAGGTTCACGCCCTCGCCGGTCACACGCACATAGGTCTTCGTCCCGACCGGTCCCGGAGTGGGCGTCGCGGTGGGAACCGGCGCATTGGGATCGCTCGGCACCAGGTCCGAAAGATCCCCGGAAACGATTCTCAGATAAGAGGCGAAGAAGTACCCGACCTGCCCGTCCTGCAGCATCACCTTATACCACTGGTCGTTGGTCTGCTCCAGGATCCGCACGACCGTGTCCCTGCGCACGATATCCGAAATTGAGTAGGTAATATCCGGGCCACTGCGCAGGCTCAGATCGACAAGCGTCACGCCGTAGACGCCGGTCCCCGGCGAGGGACTTGCCGTGGGTACAGGCGTTCCGGGAATCAGAGAGCCCGAAACGATGGTAACATATTCCGCAAAGACATATCCTTCGGAAGCGTTTGCCGTTCCGTTGAATACGCTCACCTTATACCACTGGTCGCTGGTCTTTTCCAGAATATTGACTTTCGTCCCGTAAACCAGTTCCCGAATAACGCCATACGTCGTGCCGGCGCCCTT
>CANRMW010000161.1 GCA_947631835.1 uncultured Clostridia bacterium
GGAAAGCGACGTCGTGCCGAACCTGATGATCGGCTTTGGCATCGACGAAACACAGGCGGAGTATGTATCGGAGATCCGTCTGCGCCACCTGAACCGGGAGTTTATCCTCAAGCGGATCGAAGAGGTGGAGTCGCTCGAAAAGGAGATCCGGGAGCTGGAAGAGATCCTCTCCTCGAAAAAGCGCATCGAGCGGATCATCATCGAAGAACTCGCGGAGATCGCGAAAAAGTACGGTCAGCCGAGGCGCACGCTCCTGCTTTTCGCCGACGAGATCGAGGAGGAACAGCCGGAGGAAAGCGTGCCGGATTATCCCGTGCATCTTTTCTTCACCCGCGAGGGATATTTCAAGAAGATCACGCCCCTTTCGCTTCGTATGGGGGGCGAGCAGAAGCTGAAAGAGGGGGACGAGATCGTTCTCGAAAAGGAATCGACAAACAGTGCGGAGCTGCTGTTCTTTTCTGACAGGGCGCAGGTCTATAAAGCAAAGGCTGCGGATTTTCCGGACACAAAGGCCAGCGTTCTGGGCGATTACCTCCCTGCAAAGGTCCAGATGGACGAGGGGGAGAACGCGGCGGCGATGTGCGTCGCCTCAGATTACAGCGGATTTGTCCTTTTCGTCTTTGAAAACGGCAAAGCGGCGAAGGTGGACCTCGCGGCGTACAGGACAAAGACCAACCGCAAGAAGCTGATCCGCGCGTATTCCGATAAATCGCCGCTCGTCGCCGTGCTCCAGCTTTCCGAGGATACCGATATCCTGATGACGGCGTCCAGCGGCCGGATGCTGCTCTTCAACACGGGGCTGATCCTCCCGAAAGCGACAAAGGACACGCAGGGCGTCGCGGCGATGAATCTGAAAAAAGGGCAGAGGGTCCTCGAAGCGCACATCTTTCATGAAGGAGAGATCCAAAACCCGGCGCGATACAGAAAAAAGATCCCCGCGCTCGGCGCGCTGCCGAACGGCGAGGAGGGCGCCGCCCAGCTTTCCCTTTAACGGAACAGCGAGGCGCGGCGGCAAAAAATCAGCCCTCCGGCAAAACAGCGTTCCGACTTTCCGTGCGGCATGCTGCGCAGCCGTGGGAGCGGATTGGTGTCCTGTCGAAGGGCGGGCAACATACAGTCCGTCTCGGGTGCGGCAGAACGAGCACCCGATTGGACGCCCGCGCGTGAAAGACCGCTCCCAAAAACGTGCAAACGCACGACTGTGTTTGCCGTAGTGATAGTATGGGCGGCCTTTTGCGGAATATTCCGTGTAAAAATCAAATTTCTTGTTGCAAAAAGACTCCGTTTGTGTTATGATAGGAGTGCTGTGAATTCCTTTCAAAGGAGGTTTTCGACATGGGTGTAGTTGAGATCATCTTCGGCATTATCCTGCTTTTGTTCTCCATCGCGATCATCATCGTGGTGCTTCTGCAGGAGGGCCACCAGCAGAATCTGGGCACGATCACGGGCGGCGCGGATACTTTTCTTTCCAAGAATAAGGCGCGCTCCATCGACGCGTTCCTCGCTCGCTGGACGAAGTTTATCGCCATCGGTTTCTTTGCGTTGGTCATCGTCATTAACGTGATTATGTACTTTACACATTGATTCGTTTTGGGACGAAAATGGCCCCGCTTTGGGTGAGCTTCCGCTCGCCGGAAGGCGGGGCTTCGGTTGTTTGGAAAGAAAAGGAAGAGAGGGATAGAGTTTTATGTTTGAGGAGATGGAACGGCTGATCTTTTCGCTCTGCGGGGCAGCGGGCACGTCCGGAGACGAAGCGGAGGCGATGCGCGCCGCCGCGAATGCGCTCTCGTTTTGCGATTCCGTGGAGATCGATGCCTTGGGCGGCGTGACCGGCTTTTTGGGCGACCGGAACGCCGGACGCCGGCTCCTGTTTGACGCGCACATCGACCAAATCGGGCTTGCCGTCACCGAGATCGATGAAAAGGGTTTTCTCCATGTGGTGAGCGTCGGAGGCGTGGATTGCAGGACAATGCCCGGCAGCCCGGTCACGGTTTACGGGAAAGAAACGCTTTGCGGCATCGTCAGCACGCTGCCTTCTTTTACAAACGACAGCGAAGGCAAGGTCAAACCCGTCAAGGAGCAGATCATCGACGTGGGGCTCACAAAGGAAGAGGCGGAGAAGATCGTCTCTCTGGGAGACAGAGCGGTGCTCACAAGGGGTCTGAAAAAGCTGCTCGGCAACCGCATCATGGGGGCTGCGTTGGACGACCGCGCGGGCTGCGCCTGCGTCATCCGCGCGGCGGAGCTTGTGAAAGAGCAGGGCTTGCCCGAGGACACCTGCCTCATGGTCGTCTGCTCCACATGCGAGGAAGTCGGGGGCCAGGGGGCGACGGTCCGGACGTATTCGCTGGAGCCGACCGAGGCGGTCGCCGTGGACGTTTCCTTCGCAAAGCAGCCCGCCGCCGAAGACCTGACCGCGGAACTCGGCAAAGGTCCCATGATCGGTTATTCCGCGTCGCTGGACCGGAGGATCAGTCAAAAGCTGCTTTCTCTCGCCGCCCGCCATGAGATCCCCTATCAGTTGGAGATCATGGGCGGCGGTACCGGCACAAACTGTGACGAGATCAGTGTATCGCGCGGAGGCGTTCGCACCGGCCTGCTCTCCGTGCCGCAGCGCAATATGCACACGCCAGCGGAGATCTGCGATCTCGAAGACATGGAAAATATCGCGAAGCTCCTCGCGGCATACGCCATGGAGGGCAGGGAGGAGGATCCCCATGCGTGATCTGGACATTCTGAAAGAACTTTGCGCCGCTTCGGGCGTCTCGGGCGAGGAGGACGCGGTGCGGGAGATCGTCCTGCGCGAACTGAAAGATCTGGCAGACCGCGTTGAGGTGACGCCCCTTGGGAACGTGATCGCATTTAAAAAAGGCAAGGCACCGGCTTCGAAAAAGCTGATGCTTGCCGCACAGATGGACGAGACGGGCCTTGTCGTGACGCGGATCACGGAGGAGGGTCTGCTGAAGGTCTCCGCAGTAGGACAGATCGCCGAGGAAACGCTGCCCGCGAGAGAGGTCCTGATAAACGGCAAGATCCCCGGCGTGATCTGTGCGAAGCCGATCCATCTCCTCAAAGGAGACGAGCGGGAGAAAACGGTGCCGGTCCGCGAGCTGGCGATCGACATCGGCGCATCCACGAAAGAAGAAGCAGAGAAGGTCGTCGCGCTTGGAGACAACGTGACCTTTGTGCCGTACTATTCTGCCGAAAACGGCACGGTGCAGGCGAAAGCGTTGGACACGCGCGTCGGGTGCTGGATGCTGCTCGAACTGATGCGCCGTACCCCGGCGTTTGACGCGTACTATGTCTTTACGGTGCAGAAAGAGATCGGGCATCGGGGCGCGGGAACGGCGGCATACCGCGTGGAACCGGAGGCTTCGCTGATCCTCGAGGGAATGGCCTCCGCAGATGCGGGAAAAGGCGCTCCGGAGTGCGGCTGCGCGCTGGGAAGCGGCGCGGTCGTCTCTTTTGCGGACCGGTGGACGCTGTATGACCGCGCGTATTTCAAGCGCGCGATGGAGCTCGGAAAAGAACGGGACATTCCCGTGCAGGCGAAGACGGTCAGCGTCCCCGGCGGGGACGGCGCGGGTGTGCAGGTGACGCGCGGCGGCGTCCACACGCTTGCGATCGGCGTACCGTGCCGATATGTACACGGACCTGTCGTCATGGCGCGGGAATCGGATCTGGAAAACACGGTGCGTCTCGCGGAGGCTCTGGCTGCGGAGATCGCTGGCGGGAAACTGTAACGAGGTTGCTATGTCGGCTTTTTTTGAGTTTGATGAAAGGCTTCTCCGCCTTGCGGAAGCTGCGGAAGCGGAATCCGCGCCCGCGTTCCTTCGCATCACGGAGAACCAGCGCTACAACGAGGAAAAGATGCAGGCCGCGTTTATGCACGCGAACGTGCAGGAAGCGCACTTCGCCCCGACGACCGGCTACGGCTACAACGACGCCGGCCGGGATGCGCTGGACAAGGTCTATGCCTTTGTGATGGGCGCGGAGGACGCGCTCGTCCGGCACAATTTCGTCAGCGGCACACATACGCTGACTGTCGCGCTCTTCGGCGTTCTGCGTCCGGGGGACACCATGCTCTGTGTGACCGGCACGCCCTATGATACGCTGCAGGGCGTGATCGGGCTGAACGGTGCGAGCAGCGGTTCGCTGCGGGAGTTCGGCATCGGCTACGAGCAGGTGGACCTTCTTCCCGACGGCACGCCGGACTACGCGGAGATGGAGCGCGTGACCTCCCCGAAGTACCGAATGATCTACATCCAGCGCTCCCGGGGATACAGCCTTCGCCCATCCCTTTCCGCCGCGGAGATCGGAAAGATCGTGGAGATCGCGAAGCGGCGCGCACCGGGGTGTATCGTCATGGTGGACAACTGCTACGGCGAATATGTGGAAAAGACGGAACCGACAGCGGTCGGGGCGGACCTCATCGCCGGGTCGATGATCAAGAACCCCGGCGGCGGGATCTCCCCGACAGGCGGGTATATCGCGGGACGCAGGGAGCTTGTGGAGATGTGCGCCTACCGCCTGACGACGCCCGGCACGGGAAAAGAGCTGGGATGCACGCTCGGGCAAAACCGCGAAATGTTTCTCGGGGCTTACCACGCGCCGCACGTCACCGGAGAGGCGCTGAAAACCGCGGTGTTCGCATCCGCCGCGTTTGAAAAGCTCGGATATTTCGTGACGCCGCGGCCGCTCGAACCGCGCGCCGATATCATTCAGGCGATCGGTCTGCGCAGCCCTCAATCCCTGATCGCGTTTTGCCGGGGGATCCAAAAAGCGGCGCCGGTCGATTCGTCAGCGATCCCGGAGCCGGGAGAAATGCCCGGCTATGACTCCGAGATCATCATGGCGTCCGGTTCCTTTACGATGGGGTCGAGCATCGAACTTTCCGC
>CANRMW010000162.1 GCA_947631835.1 uncultured Clostridia bacterium
ACAGTCCGTAAATTGTCAACTGTCGCGCCTTGGCCCGTGCACAGCTAGGTTTTAGTCGTGTCGCCGTTACGAGTAATCGGTGCGAGTTTGTCCGCCAGCATACGCAACCGCAGCACGGGCACAAGCCGCACATCAGCCCCACCATCCTGCAACTGCATCATCCTCGTCGTCGTCGCCGGCGGGATCGTCCATCTCATCCGCGCCGTCGGTCTCGTCCCTCTCCCCCTCATCAGGCAACACCTCCCAGACACCCGGTTCGAGCCAGCCCGTGACATACACGACGGGCCTGTATGCTGCAAAGCAGTTGTTGAGCATGACATACATCCGCTCCCAATCATCATACAGGCGGCCCGGCGGCCTCATGATGTGCAGCATCCGGCCCGCCGCGTCTCTAAGGCAGATCTCTCCAGCTGCGATCTTACTATACTCCTCGATACTTGATTTTAAATCGGCCATCTTCGACCACGATCTCCTTTCCGCGCTCGTCGTCATAGGCGAGCGTATCATATATGCAGACAGCCTTTGACAGCTCGCCGCCATGGTAGTAATAGCGCCCGCCGATGGTGCCCCCGCCGCCGTGCGCTGCCTTGGTGACATACTTGGCAATGTAGTGCGCCGCCGCGTCGCGGTGCTCATCAAGAAGGACACAGGTTGTAAATCCGAGCGCCCAATCCGTGACATTGTAGATCATCTGCCCACGCCGCGTCAGATGACCAGATGCCGAGAGCTTGAGCGCCGCGCTGTTGGCGAGCGCATGGAAGTGCACGGCCCCGTCCTTGTGCAGCTCCGGCACGCCGACATACCGCAGCCCCTTGCGCCGCACTCGATTGTCGAGCCATTGACGCAGCCGCTCGACCGCTGCCTTGTAGTCGTACCGATCTATTTTGTCAGGCGCAAGGGTCAGCGTCACAAATGCGTCGAGATCGTTGCAAGCGCACAGCTCATAAACGGCCTTGCGTGCCCGAGCTGCTGACCGTGCCCGATTGGCCGCCGTCTCGGCCTCCAGTCTGTCCGCAAGGGCAGCGGACATCTCCTCCGCCTCCCAGAGCCGGCGATCCTCTTTGGCCCGCGCGCCATCAACCGTGTAGGTGGGCCCACCGATAGACGGGGTCGCGCCAAAGATGGGACGCGATGCGACCGCATCCTCGAGCACCAGCCCCGTCAGCGGGTTGATCTTGATCCGATGGTTGTACAGCATCTATTGACGAGATACTGTGCCTTATATCAAGTAGACGACCGCCCCGCCCGCCTCGCCTTCTCGGGCCTCGCGCGGCAGCCAGGGCGTTTTTGGGACGGTGGCGGCGGGTCTGGGGGCCGTTCGGCCTGCGTCCGGTTCGGCGCGCCTCGCCGGGCGCGTCGGCCTCTGGCCCCCCGCCCCGCTCGCCACCTCTGCCGCGCGCCGTGCGCGCTAAGGCGCGCATTCTGGGCAGCTCCCGCCGCAAAGGCCCCACAGGGGCCTTTGCTTTCCGCGACCCGCCGGGTCGGAAATTAAACAAAATGGGCGATTTTGTAACAATTTCCGCTCAGTCGAAGTCGCCCCTCGAAAGGGCCTCGGGGCTTCTTCTCCCTCACGAAAACTCAACAAAATCATTCATTTTGTATAATTTCCTGTTTTTTCTTCCCAGATGATCTTTTCCCCGCTCTAAAGCGATTCCCGCTCTTTCAGCGGAAGGATGCCGCCGATATCCAACATGGCGTGATCGGTCAGCTCCAGCGGTTTCACGCCGCGCTCGGCAAGAAACGCCCGGATCCGGTCCCCGCTGTCCAGCGAATCCAGCGATCCCGTAAACGCCAGAACATCCTTGTCGATCAGTCCGCAGCATCCGCCGATAAATCCATAATGGCGGCCGTCCAACTGGATCGACCGTTCCCGAATCAAAAGCGCGTCCAATCCGCAGAACTGTGCCGCTGCCTGAATGCCGCTGTCCATGGTGATCACGGAATGCTCGTCTACAACGGCCGTGGAACAGCGTGCGTATCCTTGATTCACATGAACGGTCCGAATGCTTTGCGATTCGAGAAAGCCGTAGATCGAGGCGTCCATCGCCCCAAGATTTGCAAAGACCGTGTCTTTCAGATACAGCGCGTTGCAAAGGACGTCTCCGGGGTACTCCGCCGTCGGTTCCGCAGCGGTCTCGGCGACAAGCATCCCCTCGGCCCGCAGTGATTCCGCCAGCCTCCCCGCGCCTCTTGCAACAAACGTTCTCCCCTCTCCGAGATAGAATATCTGCATATCCGCATGATGCGCGGAAGAACTTTGAAGTCGCGGGTCCGGCACGGTCTCCACGCACCGGATTCCCAGCGCTTTGAGCGCTTTCGGGACCTCCGGATACAGCCCGGAAACCGCCGCGAGCGTCACGGCGTGCCCCGGCAAATTCGGCGTTTTTACAAACCTTTCGTTCATACGCTCGCCTCGAACGCCTCGCGCACATTCCGAACGCCAAGAAGCTGGATGTCCGGAAAGCGCTTTGCATCGATATTTTTCAAATTGTGCGCGGGAAGCACGCAGCGTGTGAATCCCAGCCGGAAGGATTCGGACACCCGCTGCTCGATATGGCTGACCGACCGCAGCTCCCCTGCCAATCCGATCTCCCCGAAAACAACGGTATCATCCCGCACCGGCGTATCCTTCAGGCTGGAAATCAGCGCGATGGCGACCGCGAGGTCCACAGCGGGCTCATCGACACGAAGGCCGCCCACCACGTTCAGATATGCATCCAAACCGGAAAAGAAAAATCCGGCGCGTTTCTCCAGGACCGCGAGGATCAAAGCCATGCGGTTATAATCGAATCCGGTCGCCATGCGGCGCGGCGTCCCGTACCCGCTTGCGGTGGCGAGGCCCTGGATCTCCGCAAGCAGCGGCCTTGTCCCCTCCATCACGGCGGTCACACAGGTCCCCGAGGCATTTTGCGGCCGCCCGGAAAGCATCGCTTCGGAAGGATTCTCGATCTGCCTGAGGCCGCTCTCCCCCATGTCAAAAACGCCGATCTCGTTTGTGGAACCGTATCGGTTCTTCACCGCGCGAAGGATCCGATACGTCATCTGCCGGTCTCCTTCAAAGTACAGGACCGCGTCCACGATATGTTCCAGCACTTTCGGTCCGGCGATCGCCCCGTCTTTGTTGACATGTCCGACGAGGATCGCCGGGATGTCCAGGGATTTCACACAGCGAAGGATCGCATTCGTACACTCGCGCACCTGCGTCACGCTGCCCGGCGAGGAATTGAGATCAGCGTAATTCATGGTCTGGATCGAATCGATCATGACGACATCGGGTTTTTCCGTCCGAATATGCTCGGAAATCAGTTGGATATCCGTCTCCGCTAAAATCCGAAGATTGGGGCTGGAGACCCCGAGCCTTCCCGCACGCAGCTTGATCTGCCGCGCAGATTCTTCGCCCGATACATAGAGGATCCGCAGATCCCGGCCGAGATACTCGCAGATCTGCAGGAGGATGGTGGACTTCCCGATCCCCGGGTCCCCGCTGATGAGGACAAGGGAGCCTTTGACGAGCCCGCCCCCCAGCACCCGGTCCAGCTCCGATAACCCCGTCCGGTAACGGTGTTCGTTTTCCATATCGATCTCATCGATAGAAAGCGGCCGTGTCAAAGCCGCCGCTGCGGAAGGCGCAGACGCGACAGCTTTTTTTGCTGGCGCAACAGCGCGCACGCTCTCTTCGAATGTGTTCCACTCCCCGCAATTCGGGCATTTCCCTGCCCATTTTCCACTTTCATATCCGCAGTTGGAGCAAATGTAAACGGTCCTGCTCTTTGATGTCATACTGATTCTTCCCGTTCCCTGAGAAATGTTTTATTTTGTATCATTGTATCACAGAACGAACGTTTATGCAAGCCCCAGTGATTCCCGGAATCCGACAACATCCGGTGACGGTTCGACTTCCTTTCCACAAAAGACCGCGATCCCATCCGCTATGGCGGACGCAAGCAGCGTTTGGTACTGCGCATCCTGCAAAAGCTCCACCTCCTCCGGGTTCGAGAGAAAACCGCATTCCACGATCACGGCGGGGACCGAAACATGCCGCAAAAGGTAGATCCCCTCTCCCGCCGGTTTGTTTTCTCTCCGGTTCTCCGGCTGCACCTTCTCGACGATCTTTGACCGGATGCTTTCGGCAAGCTCCGCGCTCTCCGGCGCATTGGGAGAGAAAAACACCTGCGCCCCGCTGTACTTGCTCTGTTCAAAAAAATTCTGATGGATGCTGACCAGAATACATTCCTTCGTTTCGTTGACGAGCCTTGCGCGGTACTGAATATCCGACCGCTTTCTTTCCGCAATCGTTCCCAGCGTTGTGTCCCCTACCGCCGTGTCGGTTTCCCGGATCATGACGACGGAGAAGCCCTGCGCGGTGAGCTTTTCCCTGAGTGCCAGCGCGATCGCAAGGTTCAGCGTCTTCTCCTCTACCCCGCCCGCTCCGACCGCGCCGCCGTCTTCCCCGCCGTGTCCCGCGTCCAGCACGACGGTCGGGAGAGATTCGATCCTTGCCGCCGCCATGCTCACCGCGTGCACCGCTCCGACCGCGGAAAAGACGAACAAGAGAAGCGCGCCCAAAAAGAAAGCGACAAGCGTATAAGATATCTTCAAAGAAATATAGTGCTTCAAACCGCATCACCCGGTAATGCTTATGCGCGGATGCAGGCTATAATGAAAGCGGTCCGCCGTTTTTCGGCGGACCGCTCTGGATTATTTGGAAAACAGCGGAAGCGGTTCGAGGAAAATGATATCCTTTCGGTCCGCAGCGGAGCCCTCCGCGAGGACGCACGCCTTGCCGACGACGTTGCCGCCGATCTCGCCGACCAGCTTTTCCAGCGCGGCAAGC
>CANRMW010000163.1 GCA_947631835.1 uncultured Clostridia bacterium
CCGTTTTTCTCCGTTTCCACGCCGCAGACCGCGCCGTCCCGGATTTTCACGCCCGTGAACTTCGTTTCGAACCGCACCTCCCCGCCGAGAGACAAAATCTCCTCCCGGATGCTTTTCACAACGGAGGGCAGGCGGTCCGTGCCGATGTGCGGCTTTGCGTCGAAGAGGATCTCTTCGGGCGCGCCGTGTTCCGCCAATGTCTGAAGAACGAAGAAAACGCGGGGATCTTTCGTCCCGGTGTTGAGCTTCCCGTCGGAAAACGTTCCCGCGCCGCCTTCCCCGAACTGGACGTTGCTTTCGGGGGAGAGCGCCGCGCCCTCCCAGAAGCGGCGGACCGTTTCGCGCCGCTTTTCCACATTTTCCCCGCGCTCGAGCACGATCGGGCGCTGGCCGGCCCTTGCGAGCAGGAGCCCGGCGAACATTCCCGCCGGGCCGAATCCCACGATGACGGGGCGCTGGGAAAAAGGCGGGGCGTCCGGGGCGCGGTACGACCGGTCCGGGACGGGGACGAGTTTAGGATCTTTCCGCGAGAGCAGCTTCTTTTCGCCGCCGCTGACGGAGACGTCCACCGTGAGGCTGAAATGGACGTCGTTCTTCTTTCTCGCGTCGATGGAGCGCTTCGCGAGGGAAAGCGAGCGGATCTCACCTTCCTCACAGCGCAGCGCACGCGCCGCAGCACGGCGCAGGTCCGCGCAGGTATAATCCAAAGGCAGGGAAAGGCCGTTGATCCGGATCATGCTCGTCCTCCCAGAAGCGTGCGCGCGGCGGCCGTTCCGGCGGCGTGGCCGGTGGCCCAGGCGAGGTGCAGATTGTATCCGCCGCAGGGACCGTGGACGTTCAAAAGCTCTCCCGAAAGGTACAGGCCCGGGACGACGGCGGAACGCATGGTCAGCGGGTCGAGCTCGGACATCGGGACGCCGCCCGCAGTGATCTGCGCGTTTTCGAAGCCGCGCGTCCCCGTGACGGGAATTTCCCAGCCTTTCGTCAGCGCGGCGAGGTTTTGGAGCCTTTCTTCGGAGAGCGAAGCGGCGGGAGCGTCCGGGTCCGTCCCCAAGGCGCGGACGAGCGCCCAGCCGATCTGCGCAGGAAGCATGCCCATCAGGAGTTCCCCGGCGGGCGAATCGCCGTACCGCGCTTGTGTCTTTTGGAGAAAGTCCGCGACGCGCTCCGCATGCAGGCCGGGGAGAAGATCGAGGCGGAGCGCACACGACGAGCCGCAGGAAAGCTCCCGATAAGCCTTTGCCGTGAGGTCAAAAACGGAAATGCCGGAGACGCCGTTTTCGGAGAAAATGACCTCGCTTTTTTCTCCCGCCTTCGAAAAAGCGGCGCGCTTGCCGTTTGCAAGCAGCGTGACGTCGGCGGCGGCGCGCACGCCGGCGAGCGGACGGAGGGCTTTCCGGCTCGTCTCACAGAGGAGCCCGGTGAGCGCAGGGAAAAGAGGTGTGACCGTGTGGCCGAGCGCTTTCACGAGCGGATATCCGCCGCCGAGCGAGAGCTTAGGCGAAGCCGCGCCGCCGACGGCGAGGATGCAGGCGTCGCTCTCATAGACCTCGCCGTCCGCGCAGAGGAAGCGGAACCCCTTTTTTTCGCGAGAAACGGAGGAGACGGACGCGCCGCACCGAAAGGAAACGCCCCAGCGCGCCGCCTCCCGAAGCAGCACCGAGAGAACGGAAGAGGACTGCATGGACCTTGGATACACGCGGCCTTCGCGGTCGGCCGCAGTTTCCAGGGACATTTCCCGAAAGAGCGCGCGCACGCGCTCCGGCGGATAGGCGGAAAGAAGCGGCGCGAGCGCGGCCCCGTCCCCGTAGAAACGGTCCGCGCGCATGTCGCGGAGATTTGTCAGGTTGCAGCGGCCGTTGCCCGTGGCGAGGAGCTTCCTGCCGCACTTTCCGTTCCCCTCGAGGACCAGCACGCTTTGGGGCGTTTTCAGGATCCGCGCGGCGGCGCACGCGGCCATGAGACCGGACGCGCCGCCGCCTAGGATGATCAGCTTCGCTCTCATAGGAACGCCCCGATCACGCCGTAAGAGACGAGCGCCATGATCAGATCGGCGATCATGGAACCGCCGATGACGGAGATCAGAGCGTTCTTGAACGGCATTTTCATCATGGAGGCGGCAAGGCAGCCCGTCCACGCGCCTGTGCCCGGGAGCGGGATCGCGACGAAGACGAGAAGACCGAAGGTCTTGTATTTTTCGATCTGTGCGATCTTGCCGCGCGCGCGCGACTCCAGCTTATCGACCAGTTTCACGAAGCGTGTGTTGCGCAGGAGATCGAATATTTTTTGCAGAAAGAGCAGAATAAAGGGAGCGGGAAGGATCGTTCCCGCAAAGCAGATGAGCATCGCGGGGATCAGCTCGAGGTTGAGCAGGCGCGCCGCGACAAGGCCCCCGCGCAGCTCCACGACAGGGAGCATGGAGACCACGAAGACCGTGAGCTCGGCCGGGATGATATTGCTGAAAAAGTTGACAAGCGCTTCGACCATGGTTTTTGCCTTTCGGTTCCGGGAAACGCATCGGTTTTGCGCGTTCCCGTTTTTGTTTTTCTCCGATAAGTATACGATAAAAGATTTCCTTTATTTTGCCAAATTCGAAATATATACGCTTTTATCGGAAGGGGAGCGGCTGGGGAGAGGGGCTTTCCGCCGGCACGCCGAAGAGACCCGAACAGTACGCGGCGAGATCCCCGAACGTGTAGCCGGCTTCCTCGTATTTCGTCAGGAGCTCGTCGAGGATCGCGGCGTTCGTCGATGAGGTGCTGTGCAGCAGTATCACCGCGCCGGGATGCACGCGCGGGAGGAGCTTGTCAAAAGCCTGCTGCGCGGTGGGCTGGTCGTCCGTGTACCAGTCCACATAAGCGAGGCTCCAAAAAACGGTGGCGTATCCCATTTCGGAGGCCATGCGCAGGTTCTCCTCGCAGAACTTTCCCTGCGGGGGCCGGTAGAGCTTTGCCATTTCCGTCCCGGTGAGTTCCTTGCAAAGGGCTTCGTTCTGCCGAAGCTCCTCCTCGAAAGCGGCGGGGTCGAGGATTTTGGACATATCGGGGTGGGTGAAGGTGTGGTTCCCGACCGTGTGCCCCTCCGCCGCCATGCGCCGGACAAGCTCCGGCTGCGTCTTCAAAAAGTTCCCGACAAGGAAGAACGTCGCTTTGACGCCGTGCTTTTTGAGCGCGTCCAGGATCGCCGGGGTGTTTCCGTTTTCAAACCCCGCGTCAAAGGTGAGATAGATCGTTTTTTCGGCCGGGTCGCCCATATACAGCGCGTGGTAGGGGGCAAGCTCCTGCGCGGAGGCGTTCGCGGCGGGCGGCGCGCCCTCCGCCTGAAAGCTCAGGCCCCAATCGGTGATGGCGGCGTTTGCCGCGACCGCTTCGGGCGCGGACGGATTGCGCAGGGCGGCTGCGCTGAGCAGGAGCGCGGCGAGGAGGACCGGCACGGCGATCCTGCCTTTCTTCGTTCGTCTCATATTCCCATTTCCCTTCTTTTTTGAAAAATCCTATGCGGCGCGGGCGCGCGGAATGTGCCGAATAAGAAAAGAAGATCGTAAGTGAATCGTAAGGTTTTCCCTGATGACAAACAGGGGCTTTTCTGTTATACTTAACTTGTCGAATGGATTTGAAAAAGGAGGTTGACGGGAGATGGAGGAGACGGACCGGAAGACGATCCTCGTGGCCGACGACGACCGCGAGATCGTTTACGCCATCGCCGTGATGCTGGAACGCGCGGGCTACCGTGTGCTGCGCGCCTACGACGGTCTGGAGGCGGCCGAAGCGGCGGAAAAGAACGAGATCCATCTTCTCATCATCGATCTGATGATGCCGAGGATGGACGGGCTCGCCGCGATCGCAAAGATCCGGGAGAAGAACAATCTCCCCATCCTGATCCTGTCCGCGAAAAGCGAGGATGCGGACAAGATCCTTGGGCTCTCCGTCGGGGCGGACGACTACATCACGAAGCCGTTCAACCCGGCGGAGCTTGTCGCCCGGGTGCAGTCCCACCTGCGCAGGTACACGCGGCTCGGGGACATCCACGGCGCGAAGGAGAATGTCATCGTGAACGGCAGGCTCACATACCGGCTCGACGAGCGAACGCTCTACGCCGACGGCGAACCGGTGCGGCTGACGGCGACGGAGACGAAGATCGTGGAGCTTTTGATGCTGAACCCCGGCAGGGTGTTCCCCGCAGAGGAGATCTACCGGCGCGTCTGGAAGGAGCCCGCGTTTTCGGTGGAGAACACAGTGATGGTGCATATCCGGCGCATTCGGGAAAAGATCGAGCTGGACCCGAGCGCGCCGGAGTATTTGACGGTGGTCTGGGGGTTCGGATATGAGATCAAAAAGCATTAACCTCACCCGCGGCGCAGTCTCTCTCGTCTGCGTCTGGATCCTGATCGTTCTCGCCGTCTTCGGCGCGGGGCCGCTCGTCTATTTTCTCTCGCAGAGTCAAGGGGAACTGCCCGGCCTTGTAAAAGAATGCGGCCATGTCCTCAGGGGTGAATATACGGAGCTGGAGGTCTATAAAGAGAACGCTGCTTCGCTGTTTGAAGAGCTGTACATCGAAGCCACTTCCCAGGCCGCTTCCACGCAGGCGGAGACCGGGACCGCGAGATTCTTCGATACGTTCGAGGACAGGGACGTGGTGTACCGCGCGGTGTATACGCGGGAGAACGGGCGGGCCTTTGTCCTGACAAACGCCGAGGAGTGGAACGGCGAAGACCAGCCGGACGGTTTCAATTATCTCTTTATCTATCGAGGGGGAGAGGTCCTGATCCGGGACGGGCTGCTGAATGAG
>CANRMW010000164.1 GCA_947631835.1 uncultured Clostridia bacterium
GTGCTGAAGCTCCTGATGGCGCTCGAAGGGGAGATGAGCGACCCGGAGGACCTGCTGGAAACTTACGGCGAGATCGCCGCCATCGGCACGGTGGGCGACGTCGTGCCGCTCACCGGCGAAAACCGGACCATCGTGCGGTACGGCCTTCGCGCGCTGCAAAACAGCGAGCGGCCCGGCGTGCGGGCGCTGCTCGAATCGTCCGGCGCGGCGGGCAGGCCGGTCACCGCGACGAGCGCGGCGTTTACCATCGTGCCGCGCCTCAACGCCACCGGGCGCATGGGCGCGCCGGAGCGCGCGGTACAGCTCCTTGTGACGCTCGACCCGGAGGAAGCGGAGGCCCTTGCCGAGGAGATCTGCGCGGAGAACGACGAGCGCCGCCGCGTGGAGGGCGAGATCGCCGAGGAAGCGTTCGCGGCGATCGAAAAGGACGGCCTGATGCGCGACCGGGTGATCGTCGTCGCGGGCGACAACTGGCACCACGGGGTGATCGGGATCGTCGCCTCGAGAGTGGTGGAGCGGTACGGCAGACCGTGTCTGGTGCTCTCGAGGGGAGAGACGGAGACGAAGGGCAGCGGCCGCAGTGTGGAGGGCTTTTCCCTCTTTTCGGCGGTCTTTTCGGCAAAGGACCTGCTGCTGCGCTTCGGCGGACACCCGATGGCGGCGGGCGTCACGATGAAGACGGAGAACATCGAGGCGTTTCGAAAGGCCGTGAACCGCTACGCCGCCGAGAACCACCCGCGCATGCCCGCCGTCACGACGGCGGTGGACTGCCGGCTGAACCCGGCGTCGCTCTCCACGGCGATGACGGACGAGATCGCGCGGCTCGAACCGTTCGGCACGGGGAACCCGCAGCCGGTCTTCGGGCTGTTTGGGATGAAGCTGATCGAGATCGCCCCGGTGGGAGGCGGGGAACACCTCCGCCTGACCTTTGAGAAAAACGGCGCGGTGCGGACCGTGATGAAATTTCACACGGCGATGGAGGATTTCCCCTACCGCGCGGGGGACACGGCGGATCTCGCGGTGGAGCTGGAGAACCGGCCGTACCGCGGGCAGCCGTCGCTCACGGTGATCCTGCGGGACATCCGGCCGGCGGGCTTCGACAGCGCGGCGCAGCTTGTTTCCCTCGCGGATTTCGAGCGGTTCGCGCGCGGCGAGCCTTTGGAGCAAAGCGCGCGAAAGGCGCTTTTGCCGGACCGCGCGGCGCTCGCGGCGGTGTACCGGGGCCTGCGGGCGGAATCGGGGAGACCGGTGTTTCTGCCGCGCTTTGCGGCGCAGGTGCCGGGCCTCACGCTCGGGAAGCTTCTTGTCGCGCTCGCGGTGTTCCGGGAGCGGGGGCTGCTCTCGTATTCGCTTTCGGGCGAAACGGCGACCGTCCGGCTGATCGACCAAACGGGAAAAACGGACATCAACGCCTCCCCGCTGCTGCGCAGGCTCGCGGGGAACGGCTGACCGGCAAAACGGATAAAACGGTATAGGGATAAAAATGAATTTGCCCGGGAACAGGAGGGGCAGTATGGCAGAACCGATCAAAACCTACGGAGATCTGGTCTCGCTCGCGGAATCGAGCGGCAAGGAATACGATCTGGCGCTCATCGAAAAGGGGTACCGCTTCGCGGAGGAAGCGCACGGGTCCCAGAAGCGCAGCTCCGGGGAGCCGTATATCATGCACCCGCTGGCGGTGGCGTGCCGGCTCATCGAGTTCGGCATGGATACGCCGTCGGTCGTCGCGGGTCTTCTGCACGACGTGGTGGAGGACACGCCCGCGACGTATGACGACATCGTGCGAAACTTCGGCAAGGAGATCGCGAACCTCGTGGACGGCGTGACGAAGCTCGGCAAGATCCCCTATTCCTCGCGCGAGGAGCAGCAGGCGGAGAACCTGCGCAAGATGCTCATCGCCATGAGCGAGGACATCCGCGTCATCATCATCAAGTTCGCGGACCGGATGCACAACCTTTCCACGCTCGAATACGTCTCGCCGCAGAAGCAGCGCGACAAGGCGCTCGAGTGCCTCGAGGTCTACGCGCCGATCGCGCACCGGCTCGGGATGCGCACCGTCAAGGAGTATATGGAGGACGTCTCCCTGAAATATCTCGACCCGGTCGCGTACCGGGAGATCGAGGCGAACCTCGAGGCGCGCAGCCACTCGCGGCGGGAGTTCGTGCGCAGCACCGAGGCGGCGATCCGCGCGCGCATCGAGCCGCTGATCCCCGGCGCGTATATCGTCGGGCGCGTGAAGAGCATCAACGGCATCTACCGGAAGATGTTCGTGCAGGGGAAGACCTTCGACGAGATCTACGACATCTTCGCGCTGCGCGTCATCGTGAACACCATCATCGACTGCTACAACGTGCTCGGCATCATCCACGATATGTACACCCCGCTGCCGAACCGCTTCAAGGACTACATCTCTACGCCGAAACCGAACATGTACCAATCCCTGCACACGACGGTCATCGGCAAGGAGGGCATCCCCTTCGAGGTGCAGATCCGCACCTGGGAGATGCACCACACGGCGGAATACGGCATCGCGGCGCACTGGAAATACAAGCTCGGCATGACGAGCGGCAGCGAGAAGACCGATTCCCTCGAGCAGCGGCTCCAGTGGATCCGGAACATCCTCGACAACCAGTCGGAGAGCGGCGACGTGACGGACCTCGTGCGGTCCATCAAGACCGATCTCTCGCCGGAGGAGGTCTTTGTCTTCACGCCGAAGGGCGACGTCATCAACCTGCCCATGGGCTCGACGGTGATCGACTTCGCCTATGCGATCCACTCCGCGGTGGGCAACCGGATGGTCGGCGCGAAGGTGGACCAGAAGATCGTCCCGCTCGATTACAAGGTCAAGACCGGCGAGATCGTGGAGATCCTCACCACGAAGGAAAACGGGCGCGGCCCGAACCGCGACTGGCTCACGATCGTGCGGACGAGCGAGGCGCGCAACAAGATCCGGACGTGGTTCAAAAGGGAAAGGCGCGAGGAGAATATCCTCGAGGGCAAGGCCGAGCTCGAGCGCGAGCTGCGGCGCAGCGGCATCCAGCTTACCGAAGAGCTGGTGCAATATCTGCTCGATACGGTCGGCAGGCGGCATAGCTGCCAGACCGCCGACGATTTCTACGCCGCCATCGGCTACGGCGGGATCCAGCTCTGGAAGGTGCTCCCGCGCATCAAGGAGGAGCACCTCAAGAACAAAAAGCAGGAGGCCGTGCCGGACATTTCCCAGCAGCCGCCGCAGGCCGCCCCGAAGCGCGCGGCGAGCGGCGTGCTCGTGGACGGCATGGACAACTGCCTCATCAAGTTCTCCCGCTGCTGCAACCCGCTGCCCGGAGACGAGATCATCGGCTTTATCACGCGCGGCTTCGGCGTCTCCATCCACAAGAAGAGCTGCACGAACGTCCCGAAGGACTTTTCGCAGGTCGCGGAGCCGGAGCGCTGGGTCCCGGCGCACTGGGTGGGCGACGTGAAGGAGGATTTCAAATCCACGCTGCACATCGTCTGCATGGACCGCGGCGGGCTCCTCGCGGATGTGACGCAGCAGCTCTTCAATATGCACATTTTCATCCACAGCCTAAATTCCCGGGAGATCAAGAACACCCACAACGCGCTGATCGAGGCGACGATCTCCATCAACGGGCTCGACCATCTGCGTTCCGTGATCGACCGCGTCTCCAAGGTGGACGGCGTGATCAGCATCGAGCGGAGCTAGAGGGGCGCCTGCGGGACGCGGCGGTTTTTGGGAGGCTCTATGAAGTATGAAGTTTTGACCGGCGGCCCGCTGGACGTGAACTGCTATGTCCTCACCGACGAGGCGACGGGCGCCGCCGCCGTGATCGACCCCGGCTTTTTCGACGACCGTCTGCGCCGCGTCGCGGAGACGGGAAACGTGAAAATGATTCTCCTGACGCACGGCCACTTCGACCACATGGCCGGGGCGGAGGAATTGCGCCGGGCGACCGCCGCGCCGATCCTCGCGATGGAGACGGAGCGCGCGCTGCTCGCGGACGCCGAAGCGAACGCCTCGCGGCAGTTTTTCGGGCGGGACCTCTCCCTTGAACCGGACCGGGGCCTTTCCGACGGCGAGGCGCTGCGCCTCGGCGAAACGGTCCTCACGGTGATGGCCGCGCCGGGACACACGGCGGGCGGCTGCTGTTATCTCACGAAGGACGCGGCGTTCACCGGCGACACGCTGATGGAGTATTCCGTCGGGCGGAGCGACCTTCCGACGGGCGACCAGTACGCGCTGCTGCGGTCCGTGCAGAAGCTCGCGGGACTTCCCGGCGACCCGGATATATGCGGCGGGCACGGCGCGGTGACGAAGTTTTCCGCCGAAAAGGAACGGAACCCGTTCCTGCACTATTTCATCGCCGAACGCTGAGGGAAACGATATGTTCTTGTTTGTGCTCGGGCACGAAAATCTCTACGAATGTGAAAATCTCTGCCGGCTCTTCTTCCCGCTCGACCGGGTGAAGTCGCTGAGAGCGCCGGAGGAAGTCCCGCCCGGCGTGCGCGCGGTCTGGACGGTGCGCGAGGGCGGCGTCTATACGGTCCGCGTGCGCGACGCCGCGGGGGAGACATCGGATTCCGGCCCGGACAGCGGGGAAGAGTACGACGTGACCGCGCTGCTGTTTCGCGTGCTGCGCCGGCACACCGGCGTGCAGCCGCCGTGGGGGATGCTGACGGG
>CANRMW010000165.1 GCA_947631835.1 uncultured Clostridia bacterium
CGGGATCATTCGGATCACCACATAACACCCGAACACGCACAGCGCGGCAGCGACGGATACTCCGCCGCGTTCCCCGTAGGCGGCGTCGAGATCCTGCTCGGTCCGGCTCTCGGACTTGATCTTCTGGACCGTGCGGACACAGTGATTCATATACATTTTGTTCCCCCTGAAGCCCACGAAGAGCATAACGCCGAGCATCAGAACGAAGCAGAAGAATGGCAGAAGAAAAACAAAATACGATTCCGGATGCGCTTCCTGATAGAGGAGGAGCGCATCGAGCAGCTGCACGCTCGTGAGTTCGGAAAGGGAGACGCCCGTGGCGTCCACCGCAGAGAGGATCATCGGCATCACCGCAAAATACGAAATGGCCGTGTTTGCGATGAACAGAAGGAACATCAGCGCCGTTACAATCGCGCCAGCTTTATACTGTTTGCGGTAGAGCAGCCATCCTCCGGAGAAGAAGAAGCCGCAAAACGAGAATTTTCCTCGACGAAGCGCAGCCATCCGGCGGAAAAGCGCGAGATAGTATCCCGAGTTCTGCTGGACCAGCTTGCTGACGTCGCCATACGTCACATTTTCCGCAAACTGCTCCGTGGGATTGACGCCTCCCATGGGGTCCGTTGTAAAAGGAACGCCCCCCACGGGGCCAGGAAACGCGCCGTATCCCATCGGCCGAGGCGCAGGGCCGGGGTTCTGCGGCGGGGGCGCATAGGCAGAACGGTTTGCGTGGATCTCCGGCGAACCGGTCAGGGAAGCGCCGCACGCGCTGCAAAACAGGGCGCTGTGCCCGTTCAGTACGCCGCAGTTCGGGCATTCTTTATCTTTAATCTCCGTCTTCGCGTCCGGCGGTGCGGGCGGAGCAGGCGGCGCCCACGCCTTGCCGGTCTCGTGCAGCTCGGAAAAAATACATTCGCCCTTTTCCGCATAACAGCTTCGATGATAGGGTGCGCCGCAGACCGGACAGACCACGATATCGTCGTTCTCTGTGAACGGTTTCCCACAAACGGGACATTGAATCCCTCTGTAATCCAAGGTAATGCCTCCAGAAAAGATAAACCAATTTTCAAAAAGTGTACTGCATTTCCTATATTGTACTACAAAACAAACCGATTCGCAACTTGCGCCGCCGAAATTTTCAGTCTGTTCACACTTCCTTTTCGGACTGAAAACATTTTCTTTCTAAAAAAAGAAAATAAAGATTTTCGCGCGGGCAAAAGGGTTTTCTATTTACAAAGCCCCTTTTTTGGGCTATAATGGGTATAATTGAGTAG
The DNA here is from genome assembly GCA_947631835.1 of uncultured Clostridia bacterium. Taxonomy (GTDB): domain Bacteria; phylum Bacillota; class Clostridia; order Oscillospirales; family Acutalibacteraceae; genus Hominenteromicrobium. The sequence continues at coordinate 1,272 of CANRMW010000165.1, forward strand.
AGTGGCGCTTTGCGTGCCTGCAGAGCGGCCGACCGAAGGAGCTTTGGTTTTTTATGCTGCAATTTGAAGATTTGATGCGGGATCTGCGCGCGAAGCAAAAGGATCTCGACGCGCTCGGGGAGGCGCTGGGTCTCGAACGGCTTCGGGATAAGATGGAAGACGCGCAGAAGATCCTGCAGCGCACGGCCTCGCTGAAACAGAAGGATGAAAAATACAAAAAGCTCGTTTCGAGAGCGGAAGACGCCGCCGCGCTGATCGAAATGGGAGACGAGGCAGAGGATCTCTCCATTCTCCCCGAGGCGGAAGAGGAAGTGCAGGCCATCGGGCAGGAGATCGAGACGATGCGCCTGACGACACTGCTCACGGGCGAATACGACGCGAAAAACGCGATCCTCACTTTCCACGCGGGGTCCGGCGGCACGGAGGCGCAGGATTGGGCGGAGATGCTGTTCCGCATGTATAACCGCTGGGCGGAGCGTCACGGCTTTAAGGTGACGACGCTGGACTATCTGGACGGCGACGAGGCGGGGCTGAAGAGCGCGTCCATTCTGGTCGAAGGGGAAAACGCCTACGGCTTTTTGAAGAGCGAGGCGGGCGTTCACCGTCTGGTGCGCATTTCCCCGTTTGACGCGGCGGGCCGCCGCCACACCTCGTTTTCTTCGCTCGAGGTCATGCCGGAGATCGACGAGGACACGAGCGTGGAGATCTCTCCGGACGACATCAAGATGGAGGTATTCCGTGCCAGCGGCGCGGGAGGCCAGAAGGTCAACAAGACCTCCTCGGCCGTTCGTCTCATCCACATCCCGACGGGCATCGTGGTCTCCTGCCAGGTCGAGCGCAGCCAGTATCAAAACCGTGACGTGGCCATGAAGATGCTGATCTCCAAGCTCGTGGAGATCAAGGAACGCGAGCATCTGGAAAAGATCTCGGACATCAAGGGCGAGCAGAAGGAGATCACCTGGGGAAGCCAGATCCGCTCGTATGTCTTTATGCCGTACACCCTCGCGAAGGATCACCGGACGGGCTGCGAAAAGGGCAACATCGCCGCGGTGATGGACGGCGAGATCGACGAGTTCATCACGGCCTACCTCACGGCGCTCAGCCAGGGCACGCTGGGCGAAAATATCGAATAAACACAAAGGCTCAAACGGGCATTGCCTGTTAAAATAACAATCGGGCGGATTCCGCCCGGCTGCCCTAAAAAAGGGCGGTCTATCGCTGAATTCTGCGGGATCTCCGCAGGGTAGAAAGGGTGATTCATCATGTGTGCAGACACAAACACGAAGGCATTTGAAACGTATGAGTCTGAGGTGCGCTCCTATTGCCGCAATTTCCCCACGGTTTTCAAAAGGGCGAAGGGCTCCCTGCAGTGGGATGAAAACGGACGCGAGTACATTGATTTCTTCTGCGGATCCGGAGCGCTGAATTTCGGGCACAACAATCCCTACATCAAGGAAAAGCTGATCCGTTACCTCGAGGATGACGGCGTGATGCATTCCCTCGATATGTACACGGTCCCAAAGCGCGAGCTGATCGAGTTCTTTGAGGAAAAGATCATTCGAGCGCGAGGATACGATTATAAGGTGCAGTTTGTCGGACCGACCGGCACCAACGCTGTGGAGGCGGCGCTGAAGCTGGCAAGAAAGGTCACGGGCCGCCAGAATGTTTTTGCCCTGATGGGTGCTTTTCACGGCATGACGCTCGGCTCGCTTTCCCTGACGACCGACGCGGATTCCCGAAAAGGCGCCGGCGTTCCGCTCCAGTATGTGACGCATATCCCCGCGCCGTATATGTTTCCCGGCTTGGACGCGGCGGATTACATGGAGCGGCTGCTCACCGACGACCATTCCGGCGTGGAAAAGCCGGCCGCCGTGGTTTTGGAGACCACACAGGCGGACGGAGGGATCTATGTGCTGCCCGAAGATTACCTGCGCCGCGTCCGGGAGATCTGCACAAAGCACGGCATTTTGATGGTCGTGGACGACGTTCAGGTCGGATGCGGACGGACGGGCGGGTTCTTTTCCTTTGAACGCGCGGGGATCGTGCCGGACATTGTCACCATGTCCAAGTCGATCGGCGGATACGGCCTTCCGTTTGCGGTCGTTCTTCTCCGGCCGGAGCTGGATCTCTGGAAGCCCGGCGAGCATAACGGCACGTTTCGCGGCTGCCAGCTCTCGCTGGTGGCGTCCAAAGCCGGGCTCGAGTTTTTCCTGGACGCGAAGGTCGAAGAGGGCGTTCGGGAGCGCAGCCCAATCATCGGGAAGTTTATGGAGGAAGTCATCCGGCCCATCGACAGCCGGATCGAAACGCGGGGCATCGGGATGCTCTGGGGAATCGACTTTGGGGCGTTCGGCGGCGAAACTGCGAAAGCGGTGCTCGACGAGGCGTTCCGGAACGGCCTCATTGTCGAGCGCGTCGGACGCGGCAACGCGGTCATCAAGGTCATGCCGGAGCTGCTCGTTCCCATCGAGACGCTGGAAAAGGGACTGCAGATCCTTGCGAACGCGGTCAAAACGGTGCTTTCCGCACAGTAAACCTGACATTCAGATGAAATTCTAAAATAAAGGAAGAGGGAAATAGCATGCTGAAATTCTCCGAGCTGCCCTATGAGCGGCCGAACATCGACGAAGCGATCCGCGTGTGTGAAGCGCATGTGGAGGCGTTGAAAAATGCGAAGACCTTTGAAGAAGCTAAAAATGTTTTCTGGGAGAGCCAGAAGTACGGGACGCATCTCTCAACGCTCGCGTCGCTGGTCTATGTCCGCAACACGATCGATATGACCGATGAATATTACGACGGCGAGATGAATTACCTGAACGAAAACACGCCGCGCCTCCTGCCTGCGGACAAAGCGTTCGCCGAGGAGATCGTGCACGGGCCGTTCCGCGCAGACTTTGAAAAGGAGTTCGGCGCGCACTACATCGCCATGCTCGAAAACGATCTGAAGGTGCAGGACGACAGCATCATCCCGGATCTGATCGAGGAGTCGCAGCTGACGACGGAATATTCGAAGCTCGCGGCCTCCTGCAAAACGGATTTCCGGGGCGAGACCTGCAACTTCTATGGGCTTTTGAAGCACATGCAGAGCACGGACCGCGCGGAGCGAAAAGAGGCGTTCGAAAAATGGGCCGCGCTTTACGAGTCCGTTTCCGACGGTCTGGACGACGTCTACACGAAGCTGATCAAAGTCCGGGTGCGCATGGCGGAAAAGCTTGGTTTCTCGAACTACACGGAGCTCGGCTACCGCAACATGGGCCGTTTGGACTATACGCAGGAAGACGTCGCGAAGTTCCGCGCGCAGGTCAAGGCGGCCATCACGCCTGCGG
>CANRMW010000166.1 GCA_947631835.1 uncultured Clostridia bacterium
GACGCGCTGGACGGAGACCGGCTCGTCTTTGCCGTGGCGCAGGTCGATCTCGCGGAGGGAGAGCCGACGGCGGAGAGCCTTTACAGGATCGGCGTGATCGCAAGGATCCGGCAGGTGGTCCATACCACGGAGGATGGCATCAAGCTCCATGTGGAAGGCGTTTGCCGCGCGGAGATCTCCGAGGTCGCGGCGGAAGAGCCGTATCTTGCGGGGATGGTGACGCCGTGCCGGGAGCCCGCGTTTCGGCCGAGCTACAAGACGGAAGCGCTGGGGCGGATCGCGCAGGAGCGTTTTGAGGAGTATATCCGCTGGTTCCGCCAGGTCCCCCCGGACATTCTGCTCGGCGTCATGCAGCAAAAGGACTGCGGCAAGCTGGCGGACTTTATCGCCGCGAACATTTCGCTCGATTATGAGCAAAAGCAGCGGATCCTGGATGAGCTGCACCCGGTCCGCAGGATCGTCCGCCTGAACGACATTCTGAACGATGAGATCCAAGTCCTGGCGCTTGAACGGGAGATCTCGCAGAAGGCGCAGGAGCAGATGGACGAAAACCAGCGGAACTATATGCTCCGGGAGCAGATGCGCGCAATCGCCAGCGAGCTGGGGGAGAACGACGACCCGCTGGAAGAAGCGGATGAGCTGCGGGAGAAGATTGCCAAAACGAAAATGCCGGACGCCACGCGGGAAAAGCTCCTCAAGGAGTGCGACCGCTTCGCGAAAATGCCCTATGGCTCGCACGAGGGCGCGGTGATGCGCGTCTATATCGAGAACTGTCTGGAACTGCCGTGGGGAAAAGCCTCCGCCGAAAGGCTCGATCTGAAGCGCGCCGAGCGGATCCTCGATCGGGACCACTACGGGCTGGAGAAGGTCAAGGAGCGTTTTCTGGAAACGCTGGCGGTCCGAAAGCTCTCGGAAACGGCTTCCGGGCAGATCATCTGCCTGGTCGGCCCGCCGGGCGTCGGCAAGACCTCCATCGCGCGTTCGGTGGCGGAAGCGATGGGACGGAAATACGTCCGCGTTTCCCTCGGCGGCGTGCGCGACGAGGCGGACATCATGGGACACAGGCGGACGTATGTCGGTTCCATGCCGGGACGGATCATCGCGGCGGTGAAGCAGGCGGGGACGAACAATCCTCTGATCCTGCTCGATGAGATCGACAAGCTCGGACAGAGCTTTAAGGGCGACCCTTCCGCGTCGCTGCTGGAAGTTCTCGACCCGGAACAGAACAACGCGTTTCAGGATCACTACATCGATATGCCGTTCGATCTGAGCCGCGTGCTCTTTATCACGACGGCGAACGATGCGTCGCAGATCCCCGGTCCGCTGTACGACCGCATGGACATCATCAACCTTGGGAGTTATACGCACGAGGAAAAGCTCAAGATTGCCACAAAACACCTGATCCCGAAACAGCTCAAAAAGCACGGATTGCAGCCGTCTCAGCTCCGATTTACGCCGGGTGCGCTGCATGTCCTCATAGACGGCTACACAAGGGAAGCCGGCGTTCGGACGTTGGAGCGCACCATTGGCAGTGTGTGCAGAAAGATCGCGCGCCGCGTGGTGCAGGACGGAGACGACTTCCAGCCGGTAACCGTCCGGGAGACCGACCTGGAAGCTCTCCTTGGACCGAAGAAATATTCTAAGGAGAATCGGAACCGCCGTGATGAAGTGGGCCTTGTGAACGGTCTCGCGTGGACCAGCGTCGGCGGAGAGATGCTCCCGATCGAAGTCGCGGTCATGGACGGCACGGGCAAGATCCAGCTCACCGGATCTCTGGGCGACGTCATGAAGGAATCCGCGAGCGCCGCGATCACCTGCATTCGGTCGCGGGCGGAAAAGCTCGGAATCGCAGCCAGCTTCTATATGCAGAAGGACATCCACATCCACGCGCCAGAGGGCGCGGTGCCGAAGGACGGCCCGTCCGCCGGCATTGCGATGGCAACCGCCGTCACTTCCGCGCTGCTGAACGCGCCGATCCGCCACGATCTCGCGATGACCGGGGAGATCACGCTGCAGGGCAGGGTCCTGCCGATCGGCGGCCTTCGTGAGAAAGCCATGGCCGCCTACCGGAACGGGATCAAAGAGGTGCTGATCCCGGAGGAAAACGTCCCCGATCTCGCGGAGGTGGACGAAGCGGTCAAGAAGAACGTCACTTTTATCCCGGTGCAGAAGATCGACGACGTGCTGCCCCGCGCGATCCCATCGCTTGGAACGGCGCCGGCAAGGGATCCCGCGCTGCCCCTGCACAGGGAGACAGCGCACGGCGCGCGGACGCTGCTGCAATGAGGGAGAACGATGAATTTTCAAACGGTGGAATTTGAAGGCGCGGCGGGAAGAGCGGATCAGCTTTTGAAACCGACGCTTCCGGAGATCGTTTTTTCCGGGCGGTCAAACGTGGGGAAATCCACGCTCATCAACAAGCTGGTGAACCGAAAATCTTTGGCGCGCGTCAGCGCGACGCCGGGAAAGACGGCGACCGTGAATTTCTTCCTGCTGCCCGAAATGCGCTTCGTGGATCTGCCCGGCTACGGGTACGCAAAGGTCTCGCAAAGCGAGAAACGGCGCTGGGCAGGCTTGATGAACGGCTTTTTCGAGAGCAGAAGGCGGATCGCACTGGTCGTCCAGCTCTGCGACATGCGGCACGCGCCCACGAGAGACGACCAGGATATGATCGATTATTTGGGGCAGAAAGAGATGCCCTTCCTGGTCGTCTGCACGAAAACCGATAAGCTGAACAAGACGGAACGGGCGGCGCAGGAAAAGCTCTACACCGAGCTTCTCGCGGGTTCCGGGATCGAATTTATCCCTTTTTCCGCCGAGAACGAGCTGGGGCTCGAAACGCTGAAGGAACGGATCGAGACGGCCGTCCGGAACTGCCCGCCGGCAGAATAGGGAACACAGGCACCGCCGCAAAGGGTTTGCGGCAAAGAACAGGGATGAAAAGGGGAAAATCATGGATTACAGCAAAATTTCAGACTGTCTCGGCGTAAATGATGCGGGACATCTTACCGTAAGCGGCGCGGACACGCTCTCTCTCGCCGAAAGATTCGGAACGCCGCTCTATGTTCTCAGCGAAGATAAAGTCCGCGATACATGCAGGCGGTATCTCCGCCCGTTTCACGAACACTACGGCGGGCTCGGCACCTCGATCTATGCCAGCAAGGCGTTCTGCTGCAAGGAGATCCTGCGCGTCGTCGTTTCGGAAGGGCTGGACGTGGAGGTCGTTTCCGGCGGAGAGATCATGACGGCGCTGGCCGCGGGCGTGGATGCGAAGAAGATCCATTTTCAGGGAAACAATAAGACCGTAGATGAGCTGACGCTGGCGCTCGACAGGGGCATCGGGGACATCGTGGTGGACAACATCACGGAGCTGCACCGGCTGGACCGGCTGGCGGAAGAACGGGGGATCACTCCAAAGATCTCCCTTCGGATCAAGCCGGGGATCGACGCGCACACGCACGCGTTTATCCGGACGGGGCAGATCGATTCGAAGTTCGGCTTTGCGCTGGAGACCGGTGAAGCCATGAACGCGGCGCGGGAGGCGGTATCCTCCACGCACCTGGAGCTTGTCGGTCTGCACTGTCACATCGGCTCCCAGGTTTTTGACCGGGAACCCTTCGTACTTGCGGCAAAAGTCATGCTCGGCCTTTTTGCAAAGATCAAGTCCGAGCTCGGGAAGACAATGACGCATCTGAATCTCGGAGGCGGTTTCGGCGTCCGTTATAAGGAAGAGGACGGCGCGCTGCCTTATGAGTCCTATATGGACGACGTTTCAAAAGCAGTGCATGAGTCGTGTGCGCAGCTCGGCCTTGCCATCCCGAAAATTTACATCGAGCCGGGCCGCTCCATCGTCGCCGAGGCGGGCGTAACGCTTTACACAGTGGGGGACATCAAGACGATCCCGGATGTGCGCACCTATGTGGCGATCGACGGGGGAATGTTTGAAAATCCGCGTTACGCGCTGTATCAGTCGGACTACACCTGCCTGATCGCCAACCGCGCAGACAAGCCGGCTGACTTCGTGGCGACGGTCGCCGGGAAATGCTGCGAGAGCGGCGACCTCATCCAGGAGCACACGCCGATGCAGAAGCCGGAGATCGGAGATATTCTGGCTGTGCTCTCTACGGGAGCTTACAACTACTCCATGGCCTCCAACTATAATCGGAACCCCCGCCCCGCGTGCGTGATGGTAAAGGACGGGCAGCCGCGGGTCATCATCCGGCGCGAAACATACGACGATCTGCTTAGACTGGACGTCTGACGGCACTTTTTAGAAGAAACGGCTCTGGCGTTCAAGACGGAAAAGGAAGCCCTTTCTGCAAGGCAGGAGCCCTTTCGGTTTGCTTTCCTTTTGGGACTGGAGCGGAGATAAAGGGACTGGATGACTGCTAAGAGTTTCCACCGTGCTTGAGGGCGAAGCAAAAGTTTTTTGCCCGCTTTTCTTTCGGGAATCGAAGCGAGAACGAAGGAA
>CANRMW010000167.1 GCA_947631835.1 uncultured Clostridia bacterium
CCTGATCCTCGATGACTCCACAAGCGCGGTCGATACCCGCACCGACGCGCTCATCCGCGCGGCCTTCCGCACGGAGATCCCCGATACCACGAAGATTATCATCGCCCAGCGCATCGCCTCCGTGCAGGACGCGGACATCATCCTCGTCCTCGACGACGGCAAGATCGCGGCGCAGGGCACGCACGACGAACTGATGAAGACCAGTGACATCTACCGCGAGGTCTATGAATCCCAGACGAAAGGAGACGAAGAGAATGCCATCGCCTAACAACGCGCCTCAGACCGCCCCGAAGACGAACGCGCCCGGCGGGCAGAACGGAAAGCCGCCCATGCCGATGCCTCCGCGCCGCGGACCCGGCAGAGGCCCCGGCCCGCGCCTTTCCATGAAGGACTCCATCAAGATGTTCGACAAGAAGACGATGCTGCGCCTTCTCTCCTACATGAAGCCCTACCGCACCCAGCTCATCATCGTGCTGATCTGCATCCTCGCGACCTCGTTCTCCAGCGTCATCTCTTCCCTGTTCCTCCGCACGCTGATCGACGATTACATCGAACCCCTGCTCCTCGTCGCGAACCCGGATTTCTCCGGCCTGCTCGTCGTCCTGATCCAGATGGCGGCGATCTACATCGTCGGCGCGGCGGCGTCCCTCATCCACACCCGCGTGATGGCGGTCGTCTCGCAGGGCACGCTGAAAAAGATCCGCGACGACATGTTCACCCACATGCAATCGCTGCCGATCAAATATTTCGACCAGCACACGCACGGCGACGTGATGAGCTACTACACGAACGATACCGATACGCTGCGCCAGCTCATCTCGCAGAGCATCCCGCAGACGATCAACTCGCTCTTCTCGATCATCTCCGTCTTCGTCTCCATGTGCATCATCAGCGTTTGGCTGACGATCGTCTGCATCCTGTTCCTGTTCTTCATGTTCAAGGTGACGGGCAAGATCACCCTCCAGAGCGGCGGTTTCTTTATGAAGCAGCAGCAGTCCCTCGCGAGCGTAAACGGCTTCGTGGAGGAGACGGTGAACGGGCAGAAGGTGGTCAAGGTGTTCTGCCACGAGCCGCAGGCGCGCGACGAGTTCGACCGCCGCAACGACGAACTCTTTGAGAACGCCTCCCGCGCGAACCGGTTCGCGAACATCATCGGCCCGATCAACAACTTCATGGGCTACCTGCTCTATGTCATCATTGCGATCGTCGGCGGCGTCCTCGCGCTGACGCACGCGCCGAACCTCACGGTCACCGGCATGAGCGTCATGACGCTCGGTTCCATCGCCTCCTACCTCCAGCTCTCCCGCAGCTTCATCATGCCGATCAACCAGGTGACGCAGCAGATCTCCTCGGTCATTATGGCGCTCGCGGGCGCACAGCGCATCTTCTCCCTGCTGGATGAAGAGCCGGAGCAGGACGAGGGCTATGTCACGCTGGTCAACGCGGCGAAGATGTCCGACGGCTCCATCCGCGAGGTCTCTCACCACACCGGTCTTTGGGCGTGGAAGCACCCGCACGAGGACGGCACCACCACCTATACCTGGCTCAAGGGCGAAGTCACGCTGCACGATGTGGATTTTGCCTACGTCCCGGAGAAGATGGTCCTGTTTGACATCTCGCTCACCGCCGAACCCGGCCAGAAGTTCGCCTTTGTCGGCGCGACCGGCGCGGGCAAGACGACGATCACGAACCTCATCAACCGGTTTTACGACATCGCGGACGGCAAGATCCGCTATGACGGCATCAACATCAACAAGATCAAAAAGCCCGGTCTGCGCCACTCTCTCGGCGTCGTGCTGCAGGACGTCAACCTCTTCACCGGCACGGTCATGGAGAACATCCGCTACGGCAAGCTCGACGCGACAGACGAGGAGTGCATCGCGGCCGCGAAGCTCGCGAACGCCGACGGGTTCATCCGGATGCTCCCGAACGGCTACGACACGGTGCTCTCCGGCGACGGCAGCGGCCTCTCGCAGGGCCAGCGCCAGTTGATCTCCATCGCCCGCGCGGCGGTCGCGGACCCGCCCGTTATGATCCTCGACGAAGCGACCTCCTCGATCGACACCCGCACTGAGGCCATCGTGCAGGCCGGCATGGACGCGCTGATGAAGGGCCGCACGGTGTTCGTCATCGCGCACCGCCTCTCCACGGTCCAAAACTCCGACATGATCATTGTGCTGGATCACGGCAGGATCATCGAGCGCGGCAGCCACCGCCAGCTCATCGCCCAGAAAGGCACCTACTACCGGCTCTACACCGGCGCGTTCGAACTGGAATAAAAAAACAAAAAACACGCTTTTCTGCCCCTGCGCAGTCTCTCTGTGCAGGGGCGGTTTTCGTCCTTCCCAAAAAAGGAAGTTAAAAGCCGGAGGCAGCGCTTTACCGCATACGGCTGTATTACAATGTACATGCCCCGCAGTACAGAAACAGAGCGACACGGTCTCTCTGCCTGCGCGAGATCCAACCGCGTCTTTGGAACGCCTTCCCTTGACAAAGGCGGGAAAAAGGGATATAATTCTTTTTGTTAGGCCGTGCAAACATCTATGTCCTGTCTTTTCCCTACACAGATCTTGGCGGAGCCTGACGCCGCCGCTTCTCAAATGGGAGACAGGAAGAATCGAAAAAGGAAGCGATGCAGTTATGATCCAAATCACCGTCTCGGTCGAAGGAATGTCGTGCGGAATGTGCGAGAGCCATGTAAACGACGCGATCCGAAACGCCTTCTCGGTGCGGAAGGTCCGTTCGTCCCACGCGAAGGGAGAGACCGTCATCCTCACCGAAGAGGACATCCCGGAAGAAAAACTTCGTGCCGTTTTCGCGGAGACCGGATACCGCGCGCTTTCCGTTGAGAAAAAGCCTTACGAAAAGCGGAAGGGCTTCGGCCTTTGGAAATGACGGCGTAAACAGGAGGCGGAGCGCTTTCAAAACCCGGAATACAGCGAGACCTGCCTCTTGGAAAATGCGGAGAGCCTGTTTCCTAGAAGATCATCTCTCCCCTGTCCAGAAGTCCTCTATAAACGGAGACTGTCCCTCTCGCACAGACAAGAGATGTTTCCCGCTCGCAGTCTGCATCGAAAGTCTTTTGCCGCGCTGCGTCTTCCCTACCCCGCAAGCATCGGGCAATACAAAAAAGAAAACGGCAGGGCATCCGCCGTGTGACGGAACCCCCTGCCGCATTTCTATTTTCGATGTTTCGGAACGGTCAAAAATTCCCGTTCGTGAGATCTTCCACGATCAGCGTGCGCGGGCCGCTGCTCTGCGGCGCGCTCGGCGCGGGAGCCGCCTTCGGCGCTTCGGCCGGGGCGTCCTTTACCGGGTTGTCGCGCCACTGGAAGAATTTATCCGCGACGGCCGGGAACAGCGCGTAGGAGAGGACGTCTTCGTCGCTCTTGGCGCGCGCGCCGAGCTCCTTGCGGTACTTCTCCATCTCCGGCTCGATGAGATCCGCCGGACGGCAGGTGATGACCTCCGCATCGCCGATGCACTTTTTGCGCACCTCTTCGTTGACCGTGCCGGGCAGCGCGCCGTACTCGCCGCGAAGGAGCGCCTTGCTCTCCTTCGGCACCATCTTGTACCGCTCGCCGGAAAGCACGTTCATCACGGCCTGCGTGCCGACGATCTGGCTCGTCGGGGTGACGAGCGGCGGATAGCCGAAGTCCTCGCGCACGCGCGGCACTTCCGCGAGCACGTCGTAGTACTTGTTCTCGGCCTTCGCCTGCTTGAGCTGTGAGAGCAGGTTCGAGAGCATGCCGCCCGGGACCTGATACAGCAGCGTGTTGGTATCGACGCCGAGGACCTTCTTGTCGATGTTGAGCTTGTCGGCGACGGTGCGGAAATACGCCGCGATCTCGCTGAGGAGCTCCATGTCGAATCCGGTGTCGCGGCTCGTGCCCTGCAGCGTCGCAACGAGGGATTCCGTCGCCGGCTGCGAAGTGCCGTTCGCGAGCGGAGAGAGCGCGCAGTCCACGATATCCACGCCCGCCTGTGCCGCCATGAGGTTCGTCATGTCGCCGGTGCCGGTGGTGTTGTGGGTGTGCAGATGGATCGGCACGCCGACGTTCGCCTTGAGCTTCTTGACGAGCGAATACGCGTCATACGGCAGGAGCAGGTTCGCCATGTCCTTGATGGCAACGGTGTCCGCGCCCATCTTCTCCAGCTTCATCGCGAGGTCCACAAAGTAGTCCTCGTTGTGGACCGGGCTCTGCGTGTAGGAGATGCACGCTTCGGCGACGCCGCCGTACTCCTTGACGAACTTGAGCGGCGCTTCGAGGTTGCGCGGATCGTTCAGCGCATCAAACACGCGGACGACCGTGATGCCGTTCTCGATCGACTTCTTGACGAACGCTTCGACCACGTCGTCGGCGTAGTGCTTGTAGCCGAGGAGGTTCTGGCCGCGCAGGAGCATCTGCAGCGGGGTGTTCG
>CANRMW010000168.1 GCA_947631835.1 uncultured Clostridia bacterium
CCGCATCCTGAACGACGCCGGCCCGGACAGCCTCGTGCTGATCGACGAGCTCGGCGCCGGCACCGACCCGGTAGAGGGCGCGGCGCTCGCCGTCTCCATCATCGAGGCGATGCGCGCCAAGGGCGCGAAGCTGATCGCAACGACGCACTACGCCGAACTCAAAGCCTACGCGCTGAACACCCCCGGCGTGGAAAACGGGAGCTGTGAATTTGACGTGCAAACGCTGCGGCCGACGTACCGGCTGCTGGTCGGCGTGCCGGGCAGATCGAACGCGTTCGCCATCTCCCGCCGGCTCGGGATGCCCGAGGAGGTCGTCCTTCGGGCGCAGGCGCTGGTCTCCGAGGAGAACACCGCGTTCGAGGACGTCGTCGGGCGGCTGGAGGAGAGCCGCAGAGCGCTCGAGGACGAGCGCGAAGGCGCGGAGAAAGCGCGGCGGGACGCGGAAAGCGCGCTGCAGGAAGCGGAAGCGAAGCGCGCCGAGGCGGAAAACGCGGCGAAACGCGCCATCGAGGAAGCGCGGCGCGACGCATCGAGCCTCGTGCAGCAGACCCGGCGGCAGGCCGAGGCGCTGCTCGACGAGCTGGAGGCGTTCCGCAAGCAGAAAAACCGGGAGATGTCCGCGGAGGAAAAGGCGCGGCTGCGCAGCGGACTCCGGAATTTGGAAAAAACGAGCGACCCCGTGCGCGAGCGCGTGCCCGACGGGCCGTATGTCCTGCCGCGCCCGCTCGTCCCCGGGGACGAGGTGCTGATCTATGACCTCGACAAGACCGCGACGGTGATCGAGATCGCGGGGGACCAGGCGCTGGTGCAGGCCGGGATCGTCAAGACGCGCGTGCCGGTCGCGTCGCTGCGGCTGCGCGAAAAGAGCGGTGGCAAAAAGACGCGCGGCGAGCGGAAGATCACGAAGGACACCTCCGCCGCGCCCGCGCGGACCGAGCTCGACGTGCGCGGCATGAACGTGGAGGAGGCCATCCTCGAGGTGGACGCGTTCCTTGACCACGCCGTGATGCAGAAGCTCGAGACGCTCACCGTCATCCACGGCAAAGGCACCGGCGTGCTGCGCAGCGGCATCCAGCAGCACTTGCGCCACCATAAGGCCGTGAAATCGTTCCGCCTTGGCACCTACGGCGAGGGCGAAAGCGGCGTCACCGTCGTCGAGCTCAAGTGACTGTAAGGCCGGCCAAGGGGCCTTGCCCCTTGGGACCCCACGAGGGGCTCCGCCCCCTCGACCCCTTTAAGGTCGAGCCTTTCTGAAGAAAGGCTCGCGAAAGACTTTGACGTTTGCTTCACGCTGGCTTGCGGGGAAATGGGAACAAGTTCCCCACAAGAGCATGGTTTATGGCGCGGAGGAATGCTTACCGGAGTCACTGGCGAAGTTCGCGGAGCGAACGACCAACGCGACGAAACGGCCTCTGGCCGCGCGCATCGCCGTTTACACGGCGATAACCTCAGTGCGTACAGGAAGCGGATAAACCCGCGACGAAACAAAAGGGTTTGGGGGGCGACGGTTGCGCTGCGCTGGCGTGCGGGGACATGGGAACAAGTTCCCCACAAGAGCATGGTTTAAGGCGCGGGGGAAAGTTTTCCGGAAGCACCGGCGAAGTTCGCGCAGCGAACGACCGGCGCGACACAGAAGTTCTTTTGCATACTTTTCTTTCAAGAAAAGTATGAGAAAAGGAGACTTGACATAAGGCGGGAAAACGCATAGAATATAGGGTAGAGATTTGTTGAAAAACGAAAAAGGCAGGGTGATCCGAAATGAGAAGAACGGTGCAGATACAGACCGCGCGCCGCAAGAAGTGCGGGAAGCGCGCGGCGGCTTTTTTGGCAGCGCTGCTGCTCCTTGTCACGGCGGGGATCCCCGCTTTCGCGGAGAACGTCGGCGCGGCCGGTACGGACCCGACGAATACCGCCGGGACGACTCCGGCGGGCCCTACGGTCCCTCCGAAGCCGGATAACTATTATGTATACGACAACGCGGGCGTGCTCACCGCCGAGACCGAGCAGGCGATCATGGACCGGAACGCGGACCTCAGCAGCCACTACGGGATCGAGATCGTCATCATGACGTTTACGACGCTCGGCAATACCAACACGGCCGCGTACCGGCAGTTTTCCGAGGACATTTACAGCGCTTGGGGCATCGGCGGCGCGGAGGACCGCGGCGCCCTGCTGATCCTCTACACGGCGGACGAGATGTATGACGCCGTGGCGGGGGCGCTGGGGCAGCAGTTCACGAAGACCGGCCTCACGGAGCTGCACCAGAAATACACAGAGCCGAAGTTTGCGGTGGGCGATTACAACGGCGCGGCGCTCGATTTCTTCAACGCGGCGGCCGACGCGGCGGAGGCGTACATCGCCGGGGACCCGGTGGAGAGCAGCGCTTCCGACGGCGAGACGGGCGGGAGCGAGGGCTCCAGCGCACCGAGCGCCGGCGGGACGACCGATAACAAAACCACGGGGAAAAAGGACGAGGAAGCGGGGAATCCCGTGCTCAACGTCATTTGGGCGGTCGTGCGCGTTCTCCTGTTCCTCGCGGTCGTGCTGGTCGTGCTTTTCGCGGTGGTCTATGTGCACGGACAGATCGTCCGGCAGCGGCGGAGAGCGGCGAGACGCAGCGGCGCGCGGCCAGCTTCCGGCAGGAGCGGTTCCACCCGCAGACCGAGGGACGGGGAAACGTCTTCGCGCGCCCGCACGGAGGGCAGGAGCAGCGCCGACGACGACTACAAATCCTTCTCGGACAGGTATTGAACGGTATCGCAAAATTGGGGCGGGATTCACATAATCCCCGAATGGGTCAGAGGGTTTCCCGGGGAAAGTGACAATATTTCTTATTTTTGTCGAAAGCACTTGAAAAAAGCGCCGGTATGATGTATAATAAATTTTGCGACCGTACAAGATCCTTTTCGTGCAGATTCGGGCGCAAATGCCCGGCTTGGACCGGCAAAGGAGATCAATACCTATGAAACCGCAGAAGAAAACCCCCAATTACGACGCCCTGCTCCTCAAAAATCAGCTCTGTTTTCCCCTTTATGCCAGCGCGCGCGCAGTGACCCGGCAATACACGCCGTATCTGGACGCGATCGGCCTGACGTATACCCAGTATGTGATCATGATGGTCTTCTGGGAACAAAGAGAGACGACGGCGCGGAACCTGGGAGAACAGCTCTTCCTGGACTCCGGCACGCTGACGCCGGTGCTCAAAAGCCTGGAGGCGAAGGGCCTGATCACACGCCGCCGCGATCCGGACGACGAGCGCAAGCTGCGCGTGACCGTCACGGAAAAGGGCATGGCCCTTCGGGACGAGGCGCTCGCGGTGCCGGAGAAGGTCGCCGCCTGCATCCCTCTGGACGCGGAGGAATCCAAGACCCTCTATGAACTGCTGTACAAACTGCTCCACGCGCTTCGCTGAAAACGACCGGAAAGACTCCGACGGGGACCCCGCCGGAGTTTTGCATTTGTTCGGAAAGCGCATTTGGACATTAGAAACGCGGAGAAAACGAGAGCAAAACAAAGAAAAACAAAGAAAATAAAAAACCTTTTGATTTTTTCGGAAAACGGCTTGACTTTTTTCCCCGGGCGTTGTATGATAGGAGAGCACTCGCCGGAAAACGGCGAAAATACGGCACTTTAGCCTCCGCGCGTCGGAGAAAGCATAGAGTCCGGAAAAAATATTGGAGGGAACGATATGTCCACCTATATGGCGAAAGCCGGTCAGGTAGAACGCAAATGGTACGTTATCGACGCCGCCGGCAAGCCGCTGGGCCGCGTCGCCGCCCAGGCTGCCGTTCTCCTGCGCGGCAAGCACAAGCCGACCTTCACGCCCCATGTAGACTGCGGCGATCATGTGATCATCATCAACTGCGCCGACGCCGTCCTCACGGGAGGGAAAGCGGAAAAGAAGTTCTATTACCGCCACACGGGGTACATCGGCCACCTGAAGGCCGTCCGTTATGACACGCTGATGCGCACGAAGCCCGAAAAAGCGATGGAGCTTGCCGTCTGCGGCATGATCCCCTCGAACACCATCGGCCGCGCCGCGCAGAACCGTCTTCGCGTTTACGCGGGCAGCGAGCACAAGCACGAGGCCCAGAAGCCCGAAGTCTGGGAATTTTAAGGAGGTAAACGAGAATGAGCATTTACGATAAGGCCCCCTTCTTCTATGGCACCGGCCGCAGAAAGAGCTCTGTCGCCCGCGTCCGCCTCTATCAGGGCACCGGCCGCATCACGATCAACGACCGTGATATCGACGAGTATTTTGGCCTCGATACCCTGAAGTTCATTGTTCGCCAGCCGCTCGCGCTGACCTCTACCGACGAGAAGTTCGATGTGGTCTGCCGTGTCGCCGGCGGCGGCGTCACCGGTCAGGCCGGCGCGATCCGCCACGGCATCTCCCGCGCGC
>CANRMW010000169.1 GCA_947631835.1 uncultured Clostridia bacterium
TTTGTCACTATGGATTTTCTTTTTTGAAAACTTTTACCCAGTGGGGTATTGCAACTTCATTTTACAACGCGCCAAAAGAACTTTTACGTCGCGGTGGTCGCTGCGGCAAGCCGCAGCTTCGGAAGTGCTTCCAGTGAGCTTTCTCCCGCGTCATAGGCCGGTTTCATGCGGTAAGCCCGCCCTCGTTCTCTGCGAGCCTTCGCAGGGCGAGCGTCGCCGCACCGCAGGTGCCGAAACGGGCTTTGCCCGCAGCGGGGCTTACCCGTGCTCGTGGTGATGATGGTGCGGCGTGCCCCCGGAGAGCAGGCCCGCGAGCTCCTCGGCGGAATACTGCCCCGGCGCGGATGCCTTGCCGACAGTGCCAAAGGTCAAAACGGAACCGAACATTCCCCCGTGTACACGGGTCATTTTCCCGAGCTCGCCCATGGAAATGCCGATCAGCGGCCCATAGAGCGGGCTCGCTTCCGTCATGGCGGAGAGCAGGGTCATCACGTCGCGCTGGGTCTGCGGCATCACGGCGATCTTCGGAAGGTCGGCGTCCATCTCCTCGCGCATGGCGCGAAACCGTTCCAGAAGCTCCGCGCGGGGCGGCGTATTTTCAAAATCGTGGAACGAGCCGACGACCTTCACCCCCGCGCCGTGGAGCGCGGCGACGGTCTCCCGCGCAGCCGCCTCGTTTTCGCGGTACATCTCGAGCTCGAGATCCGCCATGGACGCGCCGAGCGAGCCGAGCGCGCGAAGCAGCGCAAAATAGGCGGCGGGATCGATTTCCCGCGCGCCGCCCTCGCGCTTCGTCCGGAAGGTGCAGAGCACCGGCAGGGGCCGGGCGGCGGAAAGGATCTCCGGCGCGGCGGAAAGGATGTCCTCCTGCAGGAAGTCGAGCCGCCATTCCACTAGATCGGCGGGCGAGGCGTGGATGGCCTCCAACTCCCGCAGCGCCTCCTCTTTCGTTTTCGCACAGACCGGCACACAGATCTTCATCCGTCCGATCCCAAACGCCAGCTTCCCGACGACGACTTCGCGCATACGCACACTTCCCATTCTAAAGATTCTTTATCAGTATAACCCCTTCTTTGGAAAAAGTCAAACGGCGCGTTGCGTTTTTCCGAAACAGGTCGTATAATAGAGAAAAGCAACGCAAATCCATCGGAAAAGAGGTCGTTTCTATGCTGAAAAGTCAGGAGGTCCGGAAGCTCGCGCCGGAAATGGATCCGCTGCGCATGGGCATGGGCTGGACCGTAGAGGATCTGGAAAAGCCGCAGATCCTCATTGAAAGCACCTTCGGGGAGAGCCACCCCGGCTCGGCGCACCTTTTGGAGCTGGCGAAAAAGGCGAAGGCGGGCGCGGCGGCGGCCGGCGGCCGGGGCGCGCTGTACTGCGCGACCGACATCTGCGACGGCATGGCGCAGGGCCACGACGGGATCAACTACTCCCTCGCCTCCCGGGACGTCCTCTGCGACCTCGTGGAGATCCACGCGAACGCCACGACGTTCGACGGCGGCGTGTTCCTCGCGAGCTGCGACAAATCCGTCCCGGCCCTGCTCATGGCGATCGGGCGGATCAACATCCCCTCCGTCATGGTGACGGGCGGCGTGATGGAGGCCGGGCCGAACCTTTTGACGCTCGAACAGATCGGCGCGTACAGCGCGATGTACGAGCGCGGCGAGATCACGGAGGACGAGCTGCTCTATTACAAGCACCACGCGTGCCCCTCCTGCGGGGCGTGCTCGTTCATGGGCACGGCCTCGACGATGCAGATCATGGCGGAAGCGCTCGGGCTGATGCTCCCCGGCACCGCGCTGATGCCCGCCACCTGCGCGGACCTGCGCGCCGCCGCCGAAAACGCGGGCAGAGCGGTCGTCGCGCTCGCGCAAAAGGGCCTTGCGGCGCGGGACATCGTGACGGAAAAGTCCTTCGAAAACGCGATCTTCGTCCACGCGGCGATCTCCGGCTCGACGAACACGTTGATGCACCTGCCCGCCATTGCGCGGGAGTTCGGCATTTTCCTCGACGCGGACAGCTTCGACCGGCTGCACCGAGGGATGCACTATCTGCTCAATATCCGCCCGGCGGGCGACTGGCCCGCGGAATATTTCTACTACGCCGGCGGCGTGCCGCGCATCATGGAGGAGCTGCGGCCCGTACTGCACCTCGACTGCATGACCGTCACCGGGAAGACGCTCGGGGAAAACCTCGACACACTCAAGTGCAACGGATTCTACGACCGCTGCGACGCGTACCTCAAAAAGACCGGCTGCAAGCGCACGGACGTCATCCGCACCTGGGACGACCCCCTCGGCACGAACGGCGCGGTCGCCGTGCTGCGCGGGAACATCGCGCCCGAGGGCGCGGTGGTGAAGCACACGGCCGTCCCGAAAGAGATGTACAAAGCGGTTTTGCGCGCGCGCCCGTTCAACTCGGAGGAAGAGGCCATCCGCGCCATCCTGACGCACGAGATCCGCCCGGGCGACGCGGTCATCATCCGCTATGAGGGCCCCCGCGGCAGCGGGATGCCCGAGATGTTCTACACCACCGAGGCCATCGCCTCGGACCCGGAGCTCGCGGCGTCCATCGCGCTGCTGACCGACGGGCGGTTCTCCGGCGCGAGCCGCGGCCCGGCCATCGGGCACATCTCGCCGGAGGCGGCCTCCGGCGGCCCGCTGGCACTCGTGGAGGAGGGCGACCTCATCGAGCTGGACATCGAGCGCCGCGTGCTGCGCTGCTGCGGCATCCACGGCAAGCCAGCCGACGAGGAAGAGATCGAAAAAGTCTTTGCCGAACGCCGAAAGCATCTGCCGGCATTTCACTGCAAATACGACCGCGGCGTGCTGCGGCGGTTCACCGCCTCCGCCGCCTCGCCGATGCTGGGCGGCTACATGGACGAATCGCGCCGGGAGGGAAACGCATGAAGCAGAGCCGCTGCGAGGACTGCCTCTACTACCAATTTGACGAACTCGAGGACGATTACGTCTGCGTGATGCTCCTCGATGAGGACGAGCTGGCGCGGCTCTACGAAGGGCACTACGCCGAGTGCCCGTACTTCCGCGCCGGCGACGAATACACCATCGTCAAGAAACAGATGTGAGGAAAAGACAGCAAAGCGACCGGCCCCGCCTTTCTGGGGCCGATCGCTTTTTGTTTTCGGAGAAGTCAGCTTGTAAATTCGATCTTTTCGGGATTCGGGTTCACACCGAGGCCCGGGTCGTAAATGTCGCGGTAGAACCGGCTGTCCGTGATGAGCTTGTACCACGCATCGTAGTGCGTGCGGATCGCGTAAAGCGTCTGATACGCGGCCATGGTGTCGCCGCTTTCGAGCTGCTGCAGGCCCAGCCCGTATTTTGCGAGGACCAACCGCTGCTCCGCGTCCTTATACGATCCGAGGCTTTCATAGATCGCTATCGCGCCCTCGAAGTCCTCGTCTTCCTCCATGACGGCGGCGCGGCGGTACTCGATCTCCACGAGCTTTTCGGCGCAGTCCTTATAGTCGCCGAGCGCCGAGAAATAGCGCTTTGCCTCGTCGAGCGCGCCCTCCTCGAGCTTCGCTTCCGCCCGCGCGTACCGCGCCTCGAGGATCTTCTCCCGCAGCGCTTCGGTCTTCACTTCGGTAAAGTATTTCTCCGCTTCGGCGTCCTGCCCCGCATTGTAGAGGGCGATGCCCTTCTCGCAGATCTTTTCCTCGAGCTCCGCCTGATGCGCCGGCGTCAGCTCGTCCATATAGTCGAGCGCGGCAAGGCCGTCCGTCTCCAGCACATCCAGCGCGATCTCCTTTGTGCACTGCTCGATGCGCTCCATCACGTCCTCATAATCGCCGAGCGGCCGGAGCGCCTCGACCGCGCCCTGCCAGTCTCCGCTTTCCATCACGGCGACCGCGAGCCGGTACTTGGCCTCCTGCACATATTCGGCCGCCCCGTCGTGGCTCATCGAAGCGTCAAAGTGCCCGATGGCCTCCTCGTATTCGCCCTTTTCCATGCACGCCTCGCCCCGCAGGAACTCGATCTCCGTGAGCTGCGCCCGGCTGTCCGAGAAGGTGTCCAGCGCGGCGAAGGCAGTCTCGGCCTCGTCAAGGTTCCCGGAAGCGAGCAGCGCCGCCGCGCGGTCATATTCCATCTGCGGGCGAATGAAATGGAGGTACACATAGAGGAGCACGAACACCGCGATCACGGCGGGGATCGAAACGGAAAGCGTCACGATGACCCGGCGCTTCCGGCGCTTTCGCGCCGCTTCCGCGGCGGCGGCGGCCTCGGCTGCGCGCCGCGCGCGCTCCTCGGCGGCGGCCTTTTCCTCGGCGGCCTTCCGTTCGGCCTCGAGCCGCTGGCGCTCCGCCTCCTCGGCGAGCGCCTTTTCCCGCGCCGCGTGGTGCTCGCGCAGCGCGTCCTCGTCGTCGATCAGCGCAAGCT
>CANRMW010000170.1 GCA_947631835.1 uncultured Clostridia bacterium
CAACACGAGCTTTGTCGTTCTCGACCCAAAGGGCGAGATCCTGCGGGACACGGGAAATCTGCTGGAATCCAAAGGGTATGAAATTCGTGTCCTTGACCTGATCTCGATGGAAAAGAGCCACTGCTACAATCCGTTCGTGTATCTGCGGACGGAGAACGACGTGCAGCGGCTCGTGACAAACCTGTTCAAGAGCACGACGCCGAAGGGATCGCAGAGCAGCGACCCGTTTTGGGATACGGCGGCTTCCATGCTGCTGCTCGCCTTGATCTTCTACCTGAAGGACGAGGCTCCGGACGAAGAACAGAACTTCGGGATGGTGCTGGAGATGCTGCGGGCCGGTGCGATTCAAGACGAGGAAAACACGGCGAACACCCCGCTCGACGTCCTGTTTGGGGATTTGGAGGAACATCAGCCGGATCACATCGCGCTGAAATACTACCATTCCTACCATGTCGGCGCGGCAAAGACGCTCCAATCCGTACAGGTCACGCTGGCGGCACGGCTGGAAAAGTTCAACTTGGAGAGCCTCGCCGCGCTGACGTCCACGGATGAACTGGACCTTCCGTCGCTGGGCGAGAAGAAGGTGGCCCTGTTCGCGCTGATCCCGGACAACGACACCAGCTTCAACTTTCTGGTGTCGATCCTCTACACCCAGCTTTTCCAGCAGCTTTTCTTCTCGGCGGATCATGTGCACGGAGGCAGCCTTCCGGTTCCCGTTCACTTTCTCATGGATGAGTTTGCCAACGTGAGTCTGCCGGACGATTTCGACAAGATCCTCTCCGTCATGCGGTCGCGGGGCGTGTTTGTGTCGATCATCCTGCAAAACCTCGCGCAGCTCAAAGCCCTGTTTGAAAAGCAGTGGGAGAGCATCGTGGGGAATTGCGACGAGTTTCTCTATCTCGGCGGCAACGAACAATCGACCCATAAATATGTGTCGGAATTATTGGGAAAGGAAACCATTGACACAAACACCTACGGGAAAAGCTCCGGGCGGAGCGGCAGTTATTCGACGAACTACCAGATCTCCGGCAGAGAACTGCTCACGCCGGATGAGGTGCGGATGCTGGACAACCGGTATGCGATCCTCTTTATCCGAGGGGAACGGGCCGTTATGGACGAGAAGTACGACATTCTGAAGCACCCCAATCTCGCGCTGACAGCGGACGGAAAAGCTGATCCGTATCGGCACGGCGTATCCCATTCCGAGGTGGCGACGATCTCGTTTGACGGTGTACCGTCTTTGCCGGACGAGACGGAGCTGCCTGAAACCAGCTATGAGCTTCTGTCCGAAGAGGACTTTGAAGCGGACGAATTCACAGAAATATGGAGGTATTAGCATGAACAAGAATCTTTTCAACAACCACAGAAAAACCGAAAGGCTCCCCATACCCGGCAGGGTCCGGAAGGGGTACCGCCTGTACTGCGCCGTCGTGATGATCCTGACGGTGCTGATCACCTGCTCGACCGCCGTATATGCGACGGGCGGCGGAGACCCGATTGCCGTCGTCAACAATCTGTCCGATTTCATCTTCGGGCTGATTCGCGCCATTGGGCTCATCATGCTGGGCTTCGGTATTGTCCAGCTCGGTCTCAGTCTCAAGAGCCACGACGCCTCGCAGCGCGCGAACGGCCTTCTGACGCTCGCGGGCGGCATCATCATCACCTTCGCCAAGGAGATTCTGACGCTCATCACGGGCTGACAGATACAGCGGAAGCGCGGCGGGACCGTCCCGCCGCCAATTCCGCCGAAAGGAGGGACAGAAATTGTCGGACAACTGGGTTGTACAGAATCTTCAGAACGCCCTGGACACATGGAACGAAAAGCTCTCGGAGATCTGGCAGCTTCTCACCACCTCGCCGGAAACCTTCCGAGGCGGCGGCATTTGGAACGTCATCGTCACGATTCATGGGGCGCTGCAGGCCATCGGCATCGCGCTGCTGGTCCTGTTTTTCGTGATCGGGGTCGTGCGCACCTGCGGCAGCTTCACGGAGGTGAAAAAGCCCGAGCACGCCCTCAAGCTCTTTATTCGATTTGCGCTTGCGAAAGGCGCGGTCACCTATGGGATGGAGCTCATGCTCGCGCTGTTTGAGATCGTGCAGGGCACCATTTCCCGGATCATGAGCACGGCGGGGTTCGGGACGCCGGAACAAACGGTGCTCCCGGACTCTATGATCCAGACGATAGAGGACTGCGGATTCTTTGAATCCATCCCGCTCTGGGCGGTGACGCTCATCGGGGGACTGTTCATCACGGTGATGAGCTTCATCATGATCATGACCGTGTACAGCCGCTTTTTCAAGCTCTATATGTACACCGCGCTCGCGCCCATCCCGCTGTCGACCTTTGCCGGAGAGCCGAGCCAAAACGTGGGCAAGAGCTTTATCCGGAGTTATGCTGCCGTATGTCTCGAGGGCGCTGTCATCGTTCTCGGCTGCATCATCTTTTCTCTGTTTGCCTCTTCCCCGCCCGTCGTGGACGCGGATGCCGCCGCTGTGACGCAGGTCTGGTCGTATATCGGGGAACTGCTCTTTAATATGCTCGTCTTGGTCGGTACGGTGAAGATGGCGGACAGGATCGTCCGCGAGATGATGGGGCTGTGAGGAGATGCCGGGAATGAAACAGAACGCAAGAGCTTTCAACAAATTCAGGGGCTACACCCTGAAAGACTGCGCCTGCGAATACTGCCTCTATTACGGAGGCAAACGCAAGGGCAAGACACAGTGCCTTGCCCGTCAGTGCGTGTGCAAAGATGAGATCCGGACGGCGATTCGCCGGGAAAGGAAGAAAAATGGAAGTTAAAATCAACCGGGAGATCCGAAATTACACGGAATCCATGTTTTTCGGGCTGACGCTGCGGCAGTGCATTTTCTCCGCGCTGGCCTGTGCTGCGTCAGTGGGGCTGTACTTCGGCTTGCAGCCATATTTCACGCTGGAAGTCGTGTCGTGGGTGTGCATCCTCGGCGCAGCGCCGTTTGCGGTGCTGGGGTTCGTCCGCTACAACGGAATGCCTGCGGAAAAGTTCATCCGGGCGTGGATTGTTTCCGAGGTACTGATGCCCAAACAGCTGGTATTCCGCAACACCAACACCTACTATGAAGTTCTAAGACCTGGCATTGAAAAAAGAGAGAAGGAAGGGCTGAAAAAACATGATTAAAACGTTGAAAACGCTGTTTGCGCAGGACAAGGAGAAGCTCGTCATTCCGCGGGGCGTGCAGGATGCGATCCCGATCCTCGCCGTATACGACGACGGGATCTTTCAAGTCGGGAAGGAGAAGTATTCCAAGTCCTATAAGTTTTCCGACATCAACTACGCCGTCGCCAGCCGCGCGGACAAGGAAGCGATGTTCCTCGAATACTCGGAACTGTTGAATTCTTTCGACAGCAGCGCCACCACGAAGATCACCGTCAATAACCGCAGGCTCAACCGTCTCGACTTCGAGCAGAGCATCTTGCTTTCCGAACGGAGCGATAACCTCAATGCCTACCGCAGGGAATACAACGAGATGCTGCTCGATCATGCGACGGGCGCAAACGCCATTGTGCAGGACAAATATATCACGATCTCCGTCTCGAAGAAGAGTGTGGACGACGCGCGGAGCTTCTTCGCCCGCGTCGGCGGCGAGCTCATCGGGCACTTCTCCCGGCTCGGAAGCATCTGCCGGGAAATGGACACCGAAGAACGGCTCCAAGTGATTCACGACTTCTACCGCGCCGGAGAGGAAAGCGCATTCCACTTCGACATCCGGGAATCCCGACACAAGGGACACAGCTTCAAGGATTCGATCTGCCCGGATTCTATGGAATTCCAAAAGGACTGCTTCAAGATGGGCGAGCGCTACGGCAGGGTTCTGTTCCTGCGGGAGTACGCCTCGTATATCAAAGACAGCATGGTCGCAGAGCTGACCGACCTGAACCGCAATCTCATGCTCTCCATCGACGTGATTCCCGTCCCCACGGATGAGGCGGTGAAGGAGGCGGAGACACGTCTTTTGGGTGTGGAGACGAATATCACCAACTGGCAGCGCCGACAGAACGCCAACAACAATTTTTCCGCCACGATCCCATACGATATGGATCAGCAGAAAAAAGAAATGAAGGAGTTCCTCGACGACCTCACCACCCGCGACCAGCGCATGATGTTCGCCGTGCTCACCCTTGTCCACACCGCCGACACCAAGGAGCAGCTGGACAACGACACCGATGCGCTGCTCACCACCGCACGGAAGCACCTCTGCCAGTTTTCGGTTCTGCGGTTCCAACAGCTGGACGGCCTCAACACCGCGCTGCCGTTCGGGGTGCGGAAGATCGACGCCATGCGTACCCTGACCACGGAAAGCCTCGCGGCGTTTATCCCGTTCAAGGCG
>CANRMW010000171.1 GCA_947631835.1 uncultured Clostridia bacterium
CTACGAGGTCGAATTTAAGAGCGGCGGGTACGAGTTCGAGTATGACATCGACGCGGTGACCGGCGCGATCCTCAAGAGCGAAACAGACCTTGACGACTGAACGGGCGGAAAAAGGAGTGCAAAAACGGCGGGACCGAGCGTCCCGCCGTTTCGTCTTACGCGCCGTATTCTTTTGCGATGTCGAGCCGGAGCTCGTCGATCTTTTCCCGAAGGAGGAGAAAATCCTGAAAGGCGTCCGGCTTCATGGCTGGATTGCGGAGCAGCGCCGCCGGATGGAGCGTCGCCATCATCAGTGTGCCGTTTCGCTCCGTGAACTGCCCGTGCTCGCGGGTGATCCTGAGATCCGGCTTGATGATGCGCTGGCCCGCGATGCGCCCGAGGCAGACGATGATCTTCGGGCGGATGAGCGCGACCTGGCTGCGCAGCCAGCCGATGCACGCTTCCTGCTCCTCGGGCTGAGGGTCGCGGTTCTTCGGCGGGCGGCACTTGACGATGTTCGCTATATACACGTTGGTCCTGCGGTCGAGATCGACGGCGGCGAGCATTTTATCGAGGAGCTGGCCGCCGCGCCCGACGAACGGCTCGCCCTGCAGGTCTTCGTTTTCGCCCGGGCCCTCCCCGATGAACATGACCTTCGCCTTCGGGTCCCCGACGCCGAAAACGACGTTGTGGCGCGTTTCGGCGAGGCCGCATTTTCGGCACTGCATACAGCTTTCCCTGAGGGCTTCCATCGTTTGGATCATTTTCAAACCACGCTCCTTTTTTCCGCTGCCGGTCTCTTCCTCAAGTATAGCACACTCCGGCGAAAAATCCTAGTCGAAAGCCTTGTTTTTTTCCCGGAATTGGTGTACAATGGAGATGATAAACCGAAAGGCGAGGTGTATTCCAATGAAAATTATGGTGGAGACCTCCGCACGCCACCTCCATGTGACGGACGCGGATCTCGAAAAACTCTTTGGGAAGGGCGCTGTCCTTTCCAACAAGAAGGATCTTTCCCAGCCCGGCCAGTTCGCGACGAACGAAAAGGTCGAGGTCATCGGGCCGAAGGGCTCTCTCGTGATGTCCATCCTCGGGCCGACGCGCCCGGAGACGCAGGTCGAGGTCGCGCTGACCGACGCGAGAAAGCTCGGCATCGCCGCACCCATCCGCGAGTCCGGCGATCTCGAAGGCACCCCCGGCTGCACGCTGCGCGGCCCGGCGGGCGAAGTCGTGATCGAAAAGGGCGTCATCGCGGCGAAGCGCCACATCCATTTCAACGTCGAGGAAGCGGCCGAGGCCGGCGTCGTGGATAAGCAGATCGTCTCCGTGAAGGTCGGCAAGGAAGGCGAGCGCAGCGTGATCTTCGGCGACGTCGTCGTGCGCGTCAGCCCGAAGTACGCGGCTGCCATGCACATCGACACCGACGAATCCAACGCGGCGGCGCTCGGCGGCACCGTGGACGGCGAGATCCTCAAGTAATTTTCCCAAAACGCATGGACCGGCGGCAGGACTCCCTGCCGCCGGTTTTCCGTCTGTAAAAATCCGATTCAGCGCGTCCCCGCCTTGAGCGCGCGGACCTTCCGCAGCAGTTCCTCCGCCGCGGCTTTCGGGTCGTCCGCCTTCATGATCGCGGAGACGACCGCGACGCCGGCGATCGGCGCGCCCTCAAGCACCGAGAGGTTTCCCGCGTTCAGCCCGCCGATGGCGACGACAGGGATGGGCACCGCGCGGCAGACGGCGCAGAGCGTCGAGACGGGCGTCAGCACCGTCTTGACGTGCGTCGTCGTCGGGAAGATCGCGCCCGTGCCGAGGTAATCCGCGCCCTGCTCGAACGCTTCGAGAGCCTGCGGGACGGTCTTTGCCGTGGCCCCGACGATCTTGTCCGGGCCGAGGATGCGCCGCGCCTCAGAGACGGGCAGGTCGCTCTGGCCGACGTGCACGCCGTCCGCGCCCGCCGCGAACGCCACGTCCACGCGGTCGTCGAGGAGCAGCGGGATGTGAAAGCGCGCCGCGACCGCCTTCACGCGCTTTGCAAGGCGCAGGTAGTCGCGCCCGTCGCGCTCCTTTTCGCGCAGCTGCAGGAGCGTCACGCCGCCCTCGCAGGCGCGTTCCACGATGGCAAGGAAGTCCTCGTCTGTGCGGCCGGTGCTGTCGGTGACAAGATAGAGAGTGGGGTCAAACTGCATGGAAAGCTCCTTCTTCGGTGATCCGCACGCGGCGGAGATATTCGTCGTCGGAAAAGGTGGAGAGGCGGTCGAGCAGGGCGATGTGGAACGAGCCGAGGCCGGGGGCATCCCGCTCGGCGAGCTCGCCGCAGACGCCGAGCGTCGAGACCGCGAGCAGCGCGGCGGTGAAGGGATCGGCGGCGGCGAGATAGCAGGCGGCGAGCGCGTGGACCACGCAGCCCGTGCCCGTGACGAGCGCGAGGCGGGGCGTGCCGTTTTCGCAAAACGCCGTCCGGGCGCCGTTCGTGACGACGTCCTTCGCGCCGGTGACGAGCACAACGCAGCGGAGGCGCTGCGCGAGGTCTTCGGCGATGTGCGCGGTCTCCGCGAAGGACGCGCCGAGGTCGTCGATGCCGCGGCTCGCAAAGGGCGCGCCGGCAAGCGCGCGGATCTCCGCGCCGTTGCCCTTCACGACGTCCGGGCACGGGCCATGAAGGAGCGCGCGGGCGAGATCGAGCCGCAGGCCGCTGCAGGTGACGCCGACTGCGTCGAGCGTATAGGGAATGCCCGCGCCTTTTGCCGCAGCCGCGCTCTTGCGGATGGATTCGATCCGCGCGTCCGTGATGTTCCCGAGGTTCACGCCGAGCGCGGCGGCCGAGCGCGTGATCTCTTCGACTTCAAGCGGGTGCTCCGCCATGATCGGCTTCGCGCCGACGGCGAGGACCGCGTTCGCGCAGTCGTTGATCGAGATCGGGTTCGTGATGCAGTGGATCAGCGGGGCGGTCTCGCGGACCTTATTTCGCGCTTTCCGCAGCGCGTTTTGCAGGTTTGTCATAGACTTTCGCTCCAAGCTCCCGCTGGAATTTTGCGAGCAGGCCGTTTTTCCGAAGCGCCAGCAGGAAGATAAACGCAATGCTGCCGCCGATGAGCGTGCCGCCGATGAACGAGGGAACGTAGAAGAACCACGTCAGGTCCGTGCGGCCCCAGAAGAGCGTCATGACGGGGTACGAGGCGATCGCGCCGATGACGCCCGTGCCAAAGACCTCGCCGAGCACCGCGCAGATGAGCCTGCCGTTCGAGACGCGGTAGAGCACGCCGGAAAGGAACGCGCCGAACACCGCGCCGGTGATGGCGATGGGCGGGATGCCCATGAACGCCATGCGGATGATGGCGATCATGATCGCGCAGAGCAGCGAGTACCACGGGCCGAGGAACACCGAGCAGACGATGTTCACGAGGTGCGCCATCGGGCACATGCCCTCCACGCGCAGGATCGGCGAGATCACGACGCCGATCGCGACGAAGATCGCGAGCAGCACCAGCTTCAGAAGATTTGAACGTTTCATAAAAAATGCCTTTCTCCGCTTCTTGCGGGGGTCTCCCCGGCGGGAAAGGCGAACGCACAGCGAAAGGGAGGGCGCGGCCAAGGCCGGGGCGGTCGGAGCTCAAAAGCTCCCTCTCAATCCGAAACACGGAGTCCCATCGCTGTGAAAAGACCTTCGCGCCGCATCCCGGGCGCTCCCCCGCGAAGCGGCAGTGCGCAGAAGGCCTTGGGGAACCGCCTGGCCGAGATCGCGCAGATCCGCCCGGCGTTCCCTTTTGATTGTCAAGGAACAGTATAGCAAAAGGGGCCGCGTTTTGCAAGCCCCTTTTTTCGTTTTTCGGTTTTACGTTTCCTCGATGCCGAGGAGGAACAGCACGCGGCTGTATGTCCCACGCGGAACGTCGAACCAAAAGCCGCCCGTGTACAGAAACGCGCCGTCCGGCGTGAGCTGCGGGAACCCGGTGACGCGCGCGACGCGCTCCTCGTCCCAGATCTGCACGCGGCGTTTGCCGCCGGTGTCCGGGTCGTCGAGGACGATCTCCACGGAGCCGGGCGTCGGTGGCGCTCCGCCCCAAGGTTTGCCGCGCGGGGTCCAGTCGTAGAACGTGTCGGAGAGCGTTTCCGAGACGAGCTTGCCGTCAAAGTCCCCGACGCGGATACGGCCCTCGTTCCCGGACATTTCCGGCGCGTCGATGACGGTGACTGTCTCCTCGCTTTCGGCAAACTGCGCCGCGGAGAACACGGGGGAGAGCTCGTAGTACGTCGCGATGGGGCGCGGGTTGCCCGCGAACACGACCGCGAGGAACACCGCGAAGGCCGCCGCGAGCACGGTCACGGCCGGGCGCGGCACATGGA
>CANRMW010000172.1 GCA_947631835.1 uncultured Clostridia bacterium
ACAGACATGAACGAACAAAACTTTGCGGAGATGCTCGAGGAGTCTCTGAAAAGCTTCAATACAGACGAGAAGGTACACGGCGTTGTAGTTGGCGTCTCTCCGACCGAAGTGTATGTGGACGTGGGCAGGAAGCAGGCAGGCTTCATCCCGGCGAACGAGCTTTCCAACGACCCGAACGCGAAGCCTGAGGATCTGGTCAAGGTGGGCGACGAGATGGATCTGCTCATCATGAAGACCAACGACCAGGAAGGCACCATCATGCTCTCGAAGCGCCGCATCGATGCGATCAAGGGCTGGGAGGACATCGCCGCCGCGATGGACGCGCAGGAGATCCTCACCGGCAAGGTGACGGAGATCGTCAAGGGCGGCGTGATCGTGCTCTATAACGGCATCCGCGTCTTTATCCCGGCGTCTCAGGCCACCGCGAACCGCGGCGATGATCTCGAAGCGCTCAGGGACAAGGAGGTCCAGTTCCGTATCATCGAGGTCAACCGCCAGCGCCGCAGGGCCGTCGGCTCTATCCGTTCCGTGCTGCGCGAGCAGCGCAAGGCCGCGCAGGCGAAGTTCTGGGAGACCATCGAGGAAGGGCAGACCTTCACCGGCACCGTCAAGTCCCTGACCAACTTCGGTGCGTTCGTCGATCTCGGCGGCGTGGACGGCATGATCCATGTTTCGGAGCTCTCTTGGAACCGCATCAAGCACCCGAGCGAGGTTGTCGCAGTGGGCGACACCGTCGAGGTCTATGTCAAGGCGCTGGACCGCGAGAATGGGAAGATCTCCCTCGGCTACAAGAAGACGGAGGACAACCCGTGGGAGATCCTGAAGAATCAGTATCCGGCGGGGACCGTCTGCGACGCGACCGTCGTCGGCATGACCACGTTCGGCGCGTTTGCCCGCATCATTCCCGGCATTGACGGCCTCATCCACATCTCTCAGATCGCGGACCGCCGCATCGAGAAGCCGCAGGACGTCCTCAAGGTCGGACAGACCGTGCGCGTGCTGATCACCGATATCGATTTCGAGCGCAAGCGCGTGTCGCTTTCGATCCGCGCGCTGCTCGAGGCGGAGGCGGAATCCGAGCAGGCAGAGCCCGAGCAGGCCGAAGCCGAGCCGGAGGAAGCCGCCGAAGCTCCCGCCGAGGCGGAAGAATAATTGATTTTTCCCGAGCGATCGGGCGAGACAGGGTGACCCCCGGTCACCCTGTTTCAATGTAAACGGGGGGACCCCGTGCCGGCCCCTTTTCGGGCAGAGCGCGGCGTTTCCCAAAGAAGTCCACTGGAGGAACAGAAAATGAAACGAGTGAAAAAACCGGTATTCTTCGTCCTCCTCGTTCTGATCCTGGCGCTGGCGTATACGTCCATTTTCGGCATTTACACGCAGAACGGCGACATTAAGAACACCTGGGTCAAGGGCGTGGAGGATATCCGCTGGGGCATCGACATCCGCGGCGGCGTGGAGGCCACTTTCAGCCCCGCCGACGGCGTGGACGCCACCCCGGAGCAGCTTCAGGCGGCGAAGGCCATCATCGAGCTGCGCATGGTCTCCAAGAGCATCACGGATTACGAGCTGTACACCGACGAGGCGAACGACAAGATCATCGTTCGGTTCCCGTGGCGCAGCGGGGAGAGCGATTTCGATCCGGAGACCGCCATCAAAGAGATCTCTGCGACCGCGCTGCTCACGTTCCGCGAGGGCATGGAGTATGAGGACGTGACCTACGGCGACGACGGGGAACCGGTCTATGAGGTCCCCGCGGGCGAGACGGCGGAGAATATCATCCTGGAAGGCAGCGACGTCGAGGAAGCGGCGCCGATGATGCAGCGGGACGAGACGACCGGCGAATATGAGTATGTCGTTTCCCTGAAGCTCTCCGACGAAGGCGCGAAGAAGTTCGCGGACGCGACGGGCCGGATGGTCGGCGAGATCATCTCCATCTGGATGGACGACGTGATGATCTCCTACCCGACGGTGCAGACCGCCATCACGGACGGCAGCGCCGTCATCACCGGCAACTTTGACGCGGCGGAGGCTTCCGAGCTCGCTTCCACGATCCAGGGCGGCGCGCTTCCGTTTGCGCTGCAGACCTCGAACTTCAGCACCATCAACCCGACCCTCGGCCTCCAGTCTTTGGATGCGATGATGATCGCCGGGATCGTGGCGTTCCTCGTGATCGCGGTCCTGATGATCGTTGTTTTCCGGCTGCCGGGCTTCGTGGCGATCCTTTCTCTCGCGGGCCAGCTTGCGATCACCTTCGCGGCGGTCTCCGGGTATTTCCCGTTCGTCAACAGCTTTACGATGACGCTGCCCGGCATCGCGGGCCTCATCCTCTCCATCGGCGTCGGCGTGGACGCGAACATCATCACGGCCAGCCGCATCAAGGAGGAGCTGCGCTCCGGCAAGACGCTGGACGGTGCGATCCACCGCGGCTGCTCGAACAGCCTTTGGTCCATCGTGGACGGCAACATCACGATCCTGATCGTCGCGCTGATGCTCATCGGCGTGTTCGGGCCGTCCAATATCCTCTCAAAGATCTTCGGCGAATCCACCACGGGTGCGATCTATTCCTTCGGCTATACGCTGCTCGTCGGCGTGATCGGCAACTTTGTGATGGGCGTCTTCTGCGCGCGGATGATGCTCAAATCCCTTTCCGGCTTCAAGGCGTTCCGCAAAAAGTGGTTCTACGGCGGCTCCGAAAAGCCCGCGAAGGAGTTCCGCTTTACGTTCTTTGACCACCGCAAGGTGTTCTTCATCCTCTCCGCCGCCGTGATCGCGCTGGGTCTCATCCTCTCGGTCGTCATCGGGCCGAAGCTCGACATCCAGTTTGCGGGCGGTGCGATGATCCGCTACTCGGTGGACGGCGACGTCGATCCGAACGAGATCGCCGCGAAGGTGCAGGACGTGACCGGGCGGAGCGTCTCCGTCACATCGGCGGAGGCCATCGGCGGCTCCGGCAAGCAGGTGACGGTGTCCTTTGCCGGGAACGAGGGCGTGACGCTCGAGGAACAGACCGCCATTGCGGACGCGCTCTCCGACGCGTACAGCGACCGGACGTTCTCCGTGGTGGAATCCAGCTCGGTCGATCCGACGATGGGCACGCGGTTCTTCCAGAAGTGCCTCGTCTGCATGGTGCTTACCTTTGCGATCCTGCTGGCGTACATCGCGCTGCGCTTTAAGAACATCGGCGGCATTTTCGCGGGCGTCACCGCCATCGTGGCGCTGCTGCACGACGTGTGCCTCGTGTTTATCGCGTTCGTGCTGTTCCGGTTCTCCGTGAACGACGTCTTCATCGCGGTCATCCTGACGATCCTCGGCTACTCGCTGAACGACACGATCGTCGTTTACGACCGCATCCGCGAGAACCGGAAGCTCAATCCGTCGAAGTCGGCGGACGTGCTGCCCGGCATCGTGGACAAGAGCCTCAACCAGATGGTGACGCGCACGGTGCTCACCTCCGTGACGACGTTCCTCGCGCTTCTCGTGATCTTCATCGTGGCGACGGTCTACGGCCTCGGGACCGTGCAGACCTTTGCGCTGCCGATGATGGTCGGCGTCGCGGTCGGCTGCTACACGTCCCTGTGCATCGCCACGCCGCTCTACGCGACTTGGATGGTCCGCAAGGCGAAGAACAGCGCGAAAAAATAAACGGAATTTTTGCCGGGAGGGCGGGAGTCCTCCCGGTTTTTTCGTTTTGTGTGAACCTTTCGCGCGGAAAAACCGTCTTCTTTTGTGAAGGCGTGAGCGCCTTGAAATGCAAACGGAAGGAGGCGGGATCCGTGGAGATCGAAAAGCTGCTGGAGGCGGAGCGGCCCGTGCTGGAACGCTTTCTGCGGCTGCGCCTGCCGACAAAGGACGACGCGGAGGATGTCCTGCAGGAGGTGCTGCTCGCGGCGTATCAAAAGCACGGGACGCTGCGGGACGAATCGCGCTTTCGACCGTGGCTGTACCGGATCGCGCGGAACCGCGTGAACGACTGGTACCGCGCGCGGCGGGACGAGCCGGAGCCGGAGGCGGAGGAAGCGGACGCGCCGCGCGCGGGGGAGGAGAGCGAGGTCGTGGAGACGCTGCGAAAGCTCCCGGAACGCGACCGCGAATTGCTTTATCTGCTCTACTGGCTTGAACTGCCGCAGGCCGAGGCCGCGCGGCGGCTGGGTGTGCCGCCCGGCACGGTGAAGAGCCGGCTCTTCGCCGCGAAGAAGCGCTTTCGCGCGCTGTATCCGATCCCGCCGCGTTCCAAAAGGGAGGAAACAAGGTTGAAACAATACAATTTGAGTACCATACCGAAAAAGGGCGCACAAAAACAAGCCCTCAAGAGATAGGGCTTTT
>CANRMW010000173.1 GCA_947631835.1 uncultured Clostridia bacterium
CCGGCGCGCTGATGTCCACGACCTCCTCCCAGCAGGGCGAGAGCATCCCGGGCATCGCCCATCTCGTCCACCTTGCGGTGTAAGGCGCGGAGAAAGCGCACCCCCGCCGCCAAACGCATCCGAAAACGTTGAAAGTTCAACCGCCGGCATCCTCCTGCTTCCCGGAAACAGACATCTCCCGTTTGCCCATGCGGTTTTCGCAGCGGCAGCACGCGGGCTTCCCTCTCTCTTTGCCCAACGCCCACTGCAGCCCCATACGCAAAGGAGCCGCCCTTTCGGACGGCTCCTTTTGAAATGCTTCGGCTTTCTGCGGCTGCCCCGCTTACTTGCTCGCTTCCTCGACGGCGACGGCGCACGCGACGGTCGCGCCGACCATCGGGTTGTTGCCCATGCCGATGAGGCCCATCATCTCGACGTGTGCCGGGACGGACGAGGAGCCCGCGAACTGCGCGTCGGAGTGCATGCGGCCCATGGTGTCGGTCATGCCGTAAGAGGACGGGCCGGCGGCCATGTTGTCCGGGTGCAGCGTGCGGCCCGTGCCGCCGCCGGAGGCCACGGAGAAGTAGCTCTCGCCGTTCTCCACGCACCACTTCTTGTAGGGGCCGGCGACCGGATGCTGGAAGCGGGTCGGGTTCGTGGAGTTGCCCGTGATGGAAACGCCGACCTTCTCGAGCTTCATGATCGCGACGCCCTCCGGGACGTTGTCCGCACCGTAGCACTTGACGTCGGCGCGCGGGCCCTTGGAGTACGGCGTCTCGCTGACGACGTGCACTTCCTCGGTGTACGGGTCGAACTCGGTCTCCACATAGGTGAAGCCGTTGATGCGGGAGATGATGAACGCCGCGTCCTTGCCCAGGCCGTTCAGGATGACGCGCAGGGGCTTCGTGCGGACCTTGTTCGCGTTCAGGGCGATCTTGATGGCGCCCTCAGCGGCCGCGAAGGACTCGTGGCCCGCGAGGAACGCGAAGCACTCGGTCTCCTCGGAAAGGAGCATCTTGCCGAGGTTGCCGTGGCCGAGTCCGACCTTGCGGTTTTCGGCGACGGAGCCCGGGATGCAGAACGCCTGCAGGCCGATGCCGATGGCGGCAGCGGCGTCGGCGGCCTTCGTGCAGCCCTTCTTGATGGCGATCGCGCAGCCCACGGTGTACGCCCACTTTGCGTTTTCGAAGCAGATCGGCTGGGTCTCCTGCACGATGGTGTACGGGTCGATGCCCTTCTCTTCGCAGATCTTCTTGCACTCGTCAATGGAAGAAATGCCGTATTCCTTCAGAACGCCGAGGATCTTCGCCTCACGTCTCTCATATCCTTCAAAAGTAGCCATTCGATTCGCCCTCCTTTATTCCTTGCGCGGGTCGATGTACTTGACCGCTTCGTTGAATCTGCCGTATGTGCCGATGGACTTCGCATACGCCTCGTTCGGCTCCATGCCCTGCTTGAGGAAGTCGGTCATCTTGCCGAGGGAAACAAATTCGTAGCCGATCACCTGATCGTCGGCGTCGAGCGCCATGCGGGTGCAGTAGCCCTCGGTCATCTCGAGGTAACGGACGCCCTTGGCCTTCGTGCCGTACATGGTGCCGACCATGGAACGCGCGCCCTTGCCGAGGTCTTCCATGCCCGCACCGATGACGAGGCCGCCCTCGGAGAAAGCGGACTGCGAACGGCCGTAGACGATCTGGAGGAACAGCTCGCGCATCGCGGTGTTGATCGCGTCGCAGACGAGGTCGGTGTTCAGCGCCTCAAGAACGGTCTTGCCCGGGAGGATCTCCGCGGCCATCGCGGCGGAGTGCGTCATGCCGGAGCAGCCGATGGTCTCCACAAGGGCCTCCTCGATAATGCCGTCCTTCACGTTCAGAGAGAGCTTGCAGGCGCCCTGCTGCGGCGCACACCAGCCGACGCCGTGCGTGTAAGCGGAAATATCCTTGATCTCCTTCGCCATCACCCATTTCCCTTCTTCGGGAATGGGCGCGGGACCGTGCTTGGGCCCTTTGGCAACTGTACACATCATTTCCACTTCATGCGAATAGTTCATAATGGTGCTCCTTTCGATTGCATTGATTCGGCGCCCGCACGGACCGAGCGTTCTGGGGATGTACGCCGCCTCCCCGCACGAAGCCGATTGTCTTCTCTCATTATAGCTTTTTTTGCCCTCTTCCGCAAGAGGAAAAACAACATTTTTTGATGAAAAACCGCGTACAGTCCTTCCCACTCTCGCAAAAGGCCACGTCCGCCGTCCATCGGCCGCTGGATCGAGGTGCAAAAGCGCCCCGGCAAATCGCCGGGGCGCCCGATCTTCTTCTTTATTTCCAGAGCGGCGCGGGGTATTTTCCCTCCTCCGCCATGCGCCGAAGCGCGTCCACGACGACCGGCTTATCGGCCTTGTACGTCACGCCGAACCACCTGTCGTTCGAGTGCAGCATCCGCACCGTCGCGCCGCCCGCGCGCACGCGGTCGTTGACGACGAACGGCAGGAAAAATTCCGCCGTCAGCGGGTTTTCCTTTGCCTCGGTCTCGAGGAACACGCGAAAGTCCCGCTTTAAGTCCTGCATGAACTCGGGCGGGAAGCCCCAGAAATTCATGGAGACCGTCGCGTCCGGCGGCAGCGCCGTCCAGTACTCGCCGTCCTCAGTGAACGCCGGGCCGTCCGCCCGCCGCTCGATGCGCTTTCGCTCCACGACAGTCGCGAGCATCCCGTCGCGCGTCTCACACACCCCGCGCGAGACATAGCCGTTTTCCGTCAATGTATTTTCGAGCTTATAGCCCACCATCGCGCAGGGCATCGGCGTTTCGCCCGAGGACAGCGTCCCGAGAAATTCGGCGAGCTTTTGGAAGGCCTCGGCGCCGTAGAAGTCGTCCGCGTTGATCGCCGCGAACGGCGCGTCCACCAGATGCCGCGCCGCGAGCACCGCGTGCCCGGTCCCCCAGGGCTTCACGCGGCCCTCGGGGACGGCGAGCCCCTCCGGCAAATCATCCAGCCGTTGGAACGCGTACTCCACCGGGATGTGCGCCGCCATGCGGTCGCCGATCACCGCGCGGAAATCCGCCTCGTTTTCCTCCTTGATGATGAAGATCACCTTCGAGAACCCGGCGCGCAGCGCGTCAAAGACCGAGTAGTCCACGATGATCTCCCCGTTTTGCCCGACAGGGTCGAGCTGCTTGAGGCCGCCGTATCGGCTGCCCATGCCCGCCGCCATGACGAGCAGGATCGGTTTCGCCATAAGAATCTCATTTCCTTCTTCTTTGGATTCGCGTCAAAGACGGCTCAGGCGCCGTCCTCGTAAATAAACCGGTGCAGATGCGCCGCCGCGGCGGGAAGGTCGTAATTCCACATCCACATCTCCCCCTCATAATATCCGAAATCGTACCCTTCGGTGTCGCCGGGGATCGAAAGCCGCTCGACCGCGGGACCGGAGAGCGCAAACGCGGAAAGATCGAGGATCTCCCCGAGGCTGAGCGAGGTCTCGCAGATGGAAAGGAACTCCCTTAGCACGCCCGGGTATTCCCACGGCGAAAGGGAGGTCAGCCTTCCGAACACCGAGGAGAGGACCGCCTGCTGGCGTTCCGCGCGCACATTGTCGCTGTCGATGTTCCGGATGCGCCCGTATGCCACCGCCTGGTTGCCGTCCAGCAGCGCCGTGCCTGCGCCCCCGTTATACGGAACGGCGGGGCCGTCCAGGGAGTCCGGGCTTTCCGCCGCAAGCGCGGAGAGGTTCGCGTTGATCTGCTCCGCCTCCGCCTCCGAAAGCTCCACCTGCGCGCCGCCCACGGCGTTGACGATCTTCGCCGTCGAGGAGAAATTCACCGTCACATAATCGCGCACGTCGAGTCCGTAATTCTCGTTGATGACGCGGATCGCCGCCTCCGGCCCGCCGAGGGCATACGCGGCGTTGAGCTTGCTGTATCCGGAATCGTAGGGACTGAGCGCCCCCATGTAGACGCGCGAATCCCGCAGAAGAGACGTGAGCTTCACTTTGCCGTGCCTTCGGTCCAGCGAGACCACCATGATCACGTCGCTGTTGCCGGAAAACGCTTCCGCGCCGTCCCGCGTGTCCACGCCGAACAGCAGGATGTTTTTGACCTCGCCGTCGCTGTACGTTTCCGGGGAAATGCCGAGATCCGTATCCTGCGCGGAGATCTCCGCCGTGCGCAGCCCGCCCAGAAAGAAGCGGGACACGAGCATCAAAAGGCACCCTGAAAGAATGCACAGCGAGAACACGACGCCCAGAAAGACCTTCAGC
>CANRMW010000174.1 GCA_947631835.1 uncultured Clostridia bacterium
TTTCCACGAACGCCGGGGTCCAAAAGACGCGCGGGCGTTCCCCGGCGGAGAGGCGCAGGAGCGTTTCGGCGTAGTCGGCGCGGAATGCGTCGTCCGCGCCGCGGAGGGCTTTTTCATCCGAGGCGGTCTCGAGGTCGCGGCTGAACAGGCTGAACGCGAGCCAGACGAAGGGGTTGAACCAGTGCACGGCG
The DNA here is from genome assembly GCA_947631835.1 of uncultured Clostridia bacterium. Classification (GTDB taxonomy): domain Bacteria; phylum Bacillota; class Clostridia; order Oscillospirales; family Acutalibacteraceae; genus Hominenteromicrobium. The sequence goes on from CANRMW010000174.1 coordinate 192, forward strand.
AGCGCGAGCACCGCGAGGAGCTTCCAGAGCGGGTCGTGCCTCGCGATGTGCGCGCGCTCATGCCGCAGGACGCAGGCGCGCGCCGTCTCGGAGAGGCCGGTCGGCAGATAGATCTTCGGCGTGAAAAGGCCGAGCGCGAACGGCGCGGGGATCGCTGCGCTTTCAAACACGCCGAACTCGACCTCGGCGGCGGTCTTCGTCAGGCGGCGAAGGCGCAGGAACGCGAGGAACTGCCACGCGAGAAAGACCGCAATGCCGACGGCCCAGAGATACGGAGCGACAGCCCAGAGCACTTCCAAAACGGAAGCGGGCGCGGAAACAGCGGCGTTTGCGGCGGGCTCGCCCATATAGGGCGCGGCGGGGACGGCGGATCCTGTGAAGGAGGGACGGGAGAGCAGTTCGATCCTGCCGTTTTTGACGCTGCCGTCGCCGAAGATCGACGCACCGTTCGGCGCGGTGAACGAAACGGGGCTGAGCAGCCGAAGCAGTACCGGCGCCCAGAGGAAGAGCGTCACAAAGCGCGGCGCGCGTTTCAGGAGCGCGCGGAACACGGCGACGAACGCCGCGACCGCCGTGCCCGCGAGCGACATATTGAGGACGGTCCAGAACAGGGTTTCCATCGAAAAACCTCCTTTTTCAAAGGCTCAGTGCGCATTCCGGCGGCTCTCGTCGATGAGCCGCTGCAGCTCGTCGATGTCTTTTTCCGAGAGGCGGTTGCGCGAGGTGAATGCCGCGACGAACCGCGGGAGCGAGCCGTGGAAGGTAGAAGCGACGAAGTCCTCGCTCTGCCGCGCCGCGTACTGCTCGCGGGTGAGACGTGCGGAGACGACGGCGTTTTCGTTTTGGAAGATGCCGCGCTCGCACAGGCGCCGCAGCATGGTGTAGGTGGTGGATTTTTTCCAGCCAAGCCGTTCGGCAGCGAGCGCCACGAGTGCGCCGCTTTGGATCGGCTCGTTTTCCCAGATGAGCTCGGCGAAGCGCATCTCCATGGGGCCGGGGTCTTTTTCCATGATCGGTTCCTCCTTTTTGAGTTTAATGACGTTAAACTCGCTTCGTTATGAGTTTAACACGGTTAGACCGGCTTGTCAAGAGAAAAATTTTGGGTTTTCAAGAATGCGGGATATTCCCCTCTCTGGCCGGGCGGGGGAGAGGGAAAAGTAAGACGAAAAAAAAGACTTGACAAACGGACGGGATCGGGATATAATAAGGAAGTTCCGTGCGGACGTAGCTCATCCGGTAGAGCGCCACCTTGCCAAGGTGGAGGTAGCGAGTTCGAGCCTCGTCGTCCGCTCCAGCAAAGCAGCCTTTCCGGGCTGCTTTTTCCTTTTCCCGCCTCTCCCGGCGCCCGCCGGACGCGGGGGGAAGACGCGCGCGGGCGGGGATGGGAGAGCGGATTTTTGGGAAAAATCATGGGATTAGAGGGGATTCGCGCCTGTTTTTTGCCGCTTTCTGACTGTCCGCGGGCGAAAATCAAACGGCTTATTGTGCAGCTTTACAAAGTTGAAAAAAAGTTGCTTAAAAAGGCTTGAAATCCCGCGCGAAAAATTGTAAAATATCAAATGGGGAAGGCTGTTCTTGTGCGCTGCCGCCGGGCGCGACCTCGTTGACTTTGATCCGGCGGGGAAAAGAGGAAATCATGTCCAATCGGTTGTTTCAGGGTGTTATCCATCAGATGCGGGATTCCGTGGACCGTACCATCGGCGTCATCGACGAATCCTCCGTCATCATCGCGTGCAGCGAGCTGGGAAAGATCGGAGAGGTCGCGGACTCGGTGACTTCCGAGGACCTGCTCTCGCAGTCGTCGTTCGTTTCCGGCAACTACACCTACAAGTCCTTCGGGAGCCGTCCGCGCACGGAGTATGCCGTCTTTGTTTCCGGCACCGACGTGGAGGCCGCGAAGTATGTGGGGATCCTCGCGGTCTCGCTGAACTCCATCAAGCAGTACTACGACGAAAAGTACGACCGCTCGAATTTCATCAAGAACGTCATTCTCGACAACATTCTCCCGGGCGACATCTACCTCAAGAGCCGCGAGCTGCGGTTCAATTCGGACGTCAGCCGCGTGTGCATGCTCATCAAGGTGACGAACAAGACCGACGTCTCCGCGTATGACGTGGTGCAGAACCTGTTCCCGGACAAGAACAAGGACTTCGTCATCAACATCAACGAGACGGATATCGCCCTCGTGAAGGAGATCCGCTCCAACATCGACCCGCGCGACATCGACAAGCTCGCGGGATCCATTGTGGACACGCTCTCGAGCGAATTTTACACGCACTGCGTCATCGGCATCGGCACGGTCGTGGACAGCATCAAGGAGCTGGCGCGCTCCTTCAAGGAAGCGCAGGTCGCGCTCGAGGTCGGCAAGGTCTTCGATACGGAGAAGAACATCGTCAACTACAACAACCTCGGCATCGCCCGGCTGATCTATCAGCTCCCGACGACGCTCTGCGAGATGTTCCTCAAGGAGATCTTCAAGCGCGGTTCCATCGAATCGCTCGATCAGGAGACGCTGTTCACGATCCAGCGCTTCTTCGAGAACAACCTGAACGTTTCCGAGACCTCCCGGAAGCTCTTTGTCCACCGCAACACGCTGGTCTACCGCCTCGAGAAGATCAAGAAGATCACGGGGCTCGATCTGCGCGAGTTCGAGGACGCGATTGTCTTCAAGGTGGCGCTGATGGTCAAGCGCTATCTGACGAGCAATCCTTCGAAGATCTGAGCGCCTTTCGGGGGAAAAAACGGTCTCGAAGTTACAAATCGTAATAAAAGTTACAAAAAGATTACGGTTAATTCTTTTTCGGAATTAAAAACGGGAGTCTTGTTGGTATAATAGGGATACCAACAAGGCTCTCTTTCTTTTCCGGCGGAAAAATGCACCGGAAAAGACCGAAGAGGGCGCGCTCTGGGGATCCGAAAAAGCGGCTGGGAAAGCGCCGGGAAAAACGGTGGGAAAGGATATACAGAGAAACAGTTCAGTGAGGGGGCATTTTGCGTGATCGAATTTCGCAATGTTTCAAAGATTTACAATAACGGCACGGAGGCGCTGCACAACATCAACCTCCATGTGGCGAAGGGCGAGTTTGTCTTTATTGTAGGCTCCTCCGGCGCGGGCAAGAGCACCTTTTTAAAGCTCATCACCTGCGAGGAGCGTCTGAACGAGGGACAGATCTTCATCGACGGACAGGACATCAGCCACATCCGAAAGGGGAAGATCCCGTATATCCGAAGAAAGATGGGGCTGGTTTTCCAGGATTTCCGCCTGATCGACCACATGACGGTCTATGACAACGTGGCGTTCGCGATGCGCGTCGTCGGCGCGTCGCGCAAGACGATCAAAAAGCGCGTGCCGTACATCCTGAGCCTCGTCGGTCTGCAGCACAAGGCGAAGCACTTCCCCACGGAGCTTTCCGGCGGCGAGCGGCAGCGCGTCGGCCTCGCGCGGGCGCTCGTCAACAACCCGGCGATGATCATCGCAGACGAGCCCACCGGCAACATCGACCCCGCGCTTTCGTTTGAGATCGTGGATCTGCTCAGCGAGATCAACCGCCGCGGCACCACGATCCTGATGGTGACGCACGAGCACTCCCTCGTGAAGCATTTCCACAAGCGGATCATCCAGATCCACTCGGGCGAGATCGTCGCGGATACGGCGGCGCGCGAGGAGGCGGACGCGCAGGGCGCCGGATACGCGGAAGACGGCGGCGCCTTTGAGGACACCGCCACGGTGGACGCCGAGGCGATCCGCAGGGCGAAGGAGGCCAGAAGCCGGGCCAACGCCGAGGCGAAGACATACGACAGCGAAAACGAATACGGCGGGGACGGCTACGGCGAAGACGAATATCCCGAGGACGACGACTACGCCGCGTATGCGCAGGACGACGAATATGCGGAGTATGCCGAAGACAGCGACGCGGATGAGTACGGCCCGGACGACCGGGCGTGACAGGGGGAAACGGGCAGATGAAACTTCATAATATCGGATATCTTTTGAAGGAAGGCTTCA
>CANRMW010000175.1 GCA_947631835.1 uncultured Clostridia bacterium
GTTCCACGGAAGAGAGGGAAAGGAACCCGCGCTTGCCGGAGGGAGTTTCCACCAGGCAGTAGCCGTCCGTGCTGCCGGGAAGCGTTTTCAGGTAGAGATTCGCGGGGAGGAGGTCCAGCGCCGACGACGGTCCGGCCTTAGCGAGCAGGGACACGGAGGAAGCGGTCTTGACCACGGAGATCTCGGGGGAGACGCCGTCTTCCGGCATCACGCGGAGGCAGTCGCTCGCACAGTACCCGACGGAGCCGTCGGAAAGCTGCACGAAGGACCAGCCGCCTGCAAGGTCCCGCAGCAGCGTGACCGTCTCGCCGTCCAGAAGCGTGGAGACGACGGAAGCGTCCGCGGCGGGACCGCTCCGGACGTCATGCGCGTTTTTCTCCGCTGCATCTGCCGCGCGAACCGGAAAAGAACAGAAAGCGAAAAGAGAAAGAATAGAGAGAACGAACGCGGCGAAGCGTCTGCGGGTTTCTTGAAAAGACATGTACACACTCCATTTCGTGGGGAAAACGAGAGAAAATACCATGTTTAGTTTACCGCTTTTTCCCAAAGTAGTCAACAGTTTTCCTGAAAAAACGTTCTTTTTTTCAGAAAACAGCAATCCGCTTGCATATTCTTCGGTAATCTGATATACTTTTCTTCCGGGATAGGAGGAACACCATGGCGAAGAAATATTATGCGGTCAGGATCGGAAGAAAACCCGGCGTTTTTGAGAGCTGGGACGAATGCCGCGCCCAGACGCTGGGCTTTCCCGGCGCGGTCTTCAAGGGCTTTCCCACAAGGGAGGATGCGGAGCGTTTCGTTTCCGGCGAAGAGGGGACGCGGCCCGCACCGGACGGAGACGGGCCGCGCGGGGACTGCGCCGAGGCGTATGTGGACGGCAGCTACGACGCGGCGACGAAGCGGTTCTCGTGCGGGGCGGTCCTCTTTCTGAACGGAGAGCAGATCCGCTTTTCCGAATCGTTTGACGACCCAGATCTCGCGCAGATGCGGAACGTGGCCGGGGAGATCAAGGGCGCGGAGACGGTGATCCGATACTGCCTCTCGCACGGCGTGCGGGAGGTCACGGTCTTCCACGATTATCAGGGCGTCGCTTCGTGGGCGACGGGAGAATGGAAGACGAACCGGGAAGGGACGCGCGCCTACGCCGCGTTCTGCCGGGAATCGATGAAAAAGCTGCGCATCCGCTTTCAAAAGGTCAAGGGACATTCCGGAGACGAATACAACGATCTCGCGGACCGGCTCGCGAAGGAGGCCCTCGGGATCGGCGGAGCAAAAAAACGCGGGACAGACTGAGGTCTGCCCCGTGTTTTTTCGGTTTCTCTGGGCTGCCCTTAGGCCATGGCTTCGTCGTAAGCTGCCTTCAGGCGGTGCATGGCGGCTTCGATCATCTTGGTGGGGCCGGCGAGGTTGATGCGGATGTACCCGCTGCCGCCGGTGGAGAAGAATCGGCCGTCGTTCACATAGATGTCGTGCTTATGGAGGAGCTCGTGGAGCTCGTCGTCGTCGAGGCCCATCGCTTTCCCGTTGACCCACATGAGGTAGGTGCCCTCGAGGTCGCTGTAAGTGAGCTGCGGGCAGTTCTCATCGAGGAACTTCGCGCAGAGCTTGAAGTTTTTGTAGACGAGCGCGATGCACTCTTCGAGCCATTCGTCGCATTCGGTGTAGCCGATCCGGCAGGCCTCGTAGCCGAGCGCGCTCGAGGAGCTGGCGTGGATCGTGGAAATGACGTCCTTGAACTTCTTGCGCATCTCCTCGTCGGGAATGATGATGTTCGAGGTCTGGAGCGTGGCGAGGTTGAAGGTCTTGCTCGGCGCGGTGCAGATGATGTAGGGCGGCAGGCCGTTCTCGCACGCGTTCGGGAACACGGTGTGGGTGTGGCCCGGCATGATGAGATCGGAATGGATCTCGTCGCTGATGACGGTCACGTTGTGCTTCGCGCAGATCTCGCCCATTTTGCAGAGCTCTTCCTTGGTCCAGACGCGGCCGCCCGGGTTATGCGGGCTGCAGAGGATGAACATCTTGTTTTCCGGCTTCGCGCAAAGAGACTCGAACAGATCGAAATCGACCGTGTAGTGCTCGTTCGTGTTGATCAGCGGGCACTCCACGTTGACGCGCCCGTTCTGCTTGACCGACATCCCGAAGGGCTCGTAGACCGGGGGCGTGGTGATGACGCCGTCTCCCTCTTCGGTGTAGGCGAGGACGGCGACGAACAGCGCCATGACGACGCCGCCCGTGACGACGATCCATTCCGGATCGATGTCCCAGCCGTGGCGGCGCTTCATCCAGCCTACGACCGCTTCGTTGTATGCGGCGGTCGGGGAGGTGTAGCCGAGGATGTGGGTGTCGAGATACTTCTTGAGGCCCTCGACGATCTCCGGCGGGTTCTTGAGCTCCATATCTGCGACGGAAAGGGGCGCGATGCCTTCCGGGACGTCCGGGTTGATCCGAAGCATCATTTCCCATTTGCCGGAACCGCAGTTCACGCGGGGGACCAGCGTCTCAAAATCGTGTTTCATGTTGACTCTCTCCGTTTCTTTATTGAGTATAGTACGGTTTCGCTTATATCCGCATCGGAACGGCCCGGAAACGTTTGGGGCCGTTAAACGGGCTTGACGGGGTGCGCGCAGAACGAAGCCATGCAGCAGATCTCGCATTTTGCGCCCCGCGCGGAACAGACAGCCCGCCCGTGGAGGACCGTCCTGTGGCAGAAATCGCTGCTTTCTTCCGGAGGGAGGACGGCGCGCAGGTCCCGCTCCACCTTGACCGGCACGTCCGTATCCGTGAGGCCGAGACGGTTCGCGATGCGGATGCAGTGCGTGTCCGTGACGACGGCAGGCTTTTTGTAGATGTCTCCCACGACGAGATTGGCGGTCTTCCGGCCGACGCCGGGCAGCTTCGTCAGCGCCTCCACGGTGTCGGGCACCACGCCGCCGTATTCGTCCCTCAGCACGCGGCACATTTTGTAAATATCCCGGGCCTTCGTCTTATAGAGGCCGCAGGAATGGATCAGCTCTTCGATCTCCTCCACGGTCCCTTCGCAGAACGCTTCCAGCGTGGGAAACCGGGCAAACAGCGCGGGCGTCACGAGGTTGACGCGGGCGTCCGTACACTGGGCGGAGAGCCGCGTCGCGATCAAAAGCTGCAGCGGATCCTGGTATTCCAGCGAGCACTGCGCGCCGGGGTATTCTTTTTTCAGCGCTTCCACCGCGAGCAGCGCACGTTCTTCTCTTGTCATAACGGCCTCCGTCTTCCGGGGCTCGCTGCGGCCCCCGGTCTGATACTTTTCTATTTTACATCTTTCTGCAAAAAAAGGCAATAGGAGAAATGACGCGCGCCGAAAAAAAGGGAAACGGGGCGCTTTCGCGCGGCGCGGGGCAGACGGGGGAAGTTCGGGGCGGTTTTTCCCGCGCTTTTTCGGATTCGGAAATTCCGCTCTTGCGTTTTGGCGGATAAAACGCTATAATAGGTGGAAAGGACTTGGCGCAGAGCCAAACGGAAAGGATGAAGGGGTATGTTTCAAGAACTGATGGATACCATCGGCTTTGTAAAGGATCTCGATCCCGAGGTCGGGGAGGCAATGGACCTCGAGCTTGGCAGACAGCGCCGGAATCTCGAGCTGATCGCTTCGGAGAACATCGTGTCTCCTGCGGTGCTCGCGGCGATGGGGACCGTCCTCACGAACAAGTACGCGGAGGGCTACCCGGCGCACCGGTATTACGGCGGGTGCGCGGATGTGGATATCGTCGAAAATATCGCGCGGGACCGCGCGTGCCGGCTCTTCGGCGCGGAGCACGCAAACGTGCAGCCGCATTCGGGCGCGCAGGCGAACCTCGCCGTGTACTTCGCGCTTCTGAAGCCGGGCGATACGGTGCTCGGCATGAACCTCGCGGAGGGCGGGCACCTCACGCACGGTTCCCCGGTCAATATGTCCGGCGCGTTTTACAATTTTGTCGCCTACGGCGTGGATCCCGAAACGCACCGGATCGACTATGAAAAGCTCATGGAACAGGCATTGCAGGTCAAGCCGAAGCTCATCGTCGCGGGCGCGAGCGCCTATCCGCGCGCCATCGACTTTGCGAAGTTCCGGGAGATCGCCGACGCCTGCGGCGCGTACCTCATGGTGGATATGGCGCACATCGCGGGGCTTGTCGCCGGCGGGCAGCACCAGAA
>CANRMW010000176.1 GCA_947631835.1 uncultured Clostridia bacterium
GTAGAGAAACGCTCCGTGAAACCAAAGGTTTCACGGAGCGTTTTGGCGCGCCCGACTGGACTCGAACCAGCGGCCTACAGAGTCGGAGTCTGTCACTCTATCCATCTGAGCTACGAGCGCTTATAAAGGACAGCCGAGGGCTGTCGAAGACAGGGAAAATCAGTCCGGACCGCGGCGGCGTTCGTCGCGGCGGGCCTTTTGGAGGAAGGAGAGGATCTGGTCGCGCTCCTCCTCGGACGCGGAGCGGAAGTATGCGATCAACTGCCGCTCGTCGGGGGAGAGGTCCAGAAGGATCTCGCGGATCTTGGACGCGTCCTTCTGGCGGCGCATCTGATAGATCGAATCCTCCGGGGAGTACATATAATTCGTCGTTTCGTGGCGGAAACCCAAAAGGTCATCCAAAGAAAGGCGGTAGAGATCCGCCAAACGCATGAGATCGAAGATCACGGGGATCGTTTTCGCGGTCTCATAGTATGTGTATGTGGAGCGCTCAACACCGAGAATGTTGCCAAGCTGGCTTTGAGAATACCCGGATCTGGTCCGGTGCTGTCTCAGCATCTGGGCAAGCCGTATCCGTTCTCTGTTGGGATCCATGCCTTCCTCTCTTTTCCCGCCCGGACAGGCGTAGGATAATATCATTGAATGGTATTATACCACGGCGGGGAACGGGAAAACGGGTAAGTGAACATTTTTCACTGGCAGAGAGAAAGTGCGCGGTGAACGGCATTGACCGCAGTTCGCAGAACAGTATAGCAAATTCGAAATGAAAAAAATGTCGAATCGGGGAAGGTGTTCCCGTTTTTTCAAAAAAGATCTCGGATCACTCGGCGAGGATCTCCTTTGTGAGCTCCTCGTCGCCGGTCAGCGCGGCGAGAAGAAGGCTGTAAATGCGCTGCGGATCCCGGTGGAAATTCTTCTTCACGACTCTCGCCTGGTGCAGGTCCGGGACATAGACCTTCACCTGCATCAGATCCATCTCGCCTCCGGAAATTTTGCAGGTCACGTTGTATCCGTGCTCGGTCTTCGCGATCATCACCGCGTTTTCCCGCTCCGCTCGCGCCGTCGCAAGCATGGAGAGCGCAGCGCTCACCGCCTTGTCGCGGACGGAAAGCGGCAGCAGGACGTCGAGGTTCTCCGCGATATTCTCGCCGGCGGGAAGCAGCGCATAGCCCTGCTCCGTTTCCTGCACGTTCCCCATGGAGACGAGGGAGGACAGCGCGTCGCCGACCTCAAAGTAGTTGGCGAGCTCGTTCTGCTGCATCACCGAAGAGATCTCCTCTCCGGTCAGAACGCCCACGCTTTTGAGCAGATAGCAAATCAGGATGCGGATGTCGTTTTTGGAACGCAGTCCGCCGGGCGCAACGCCCTGTGTCAGCGCATCAAAGTCCATGGTCTTCGCTCCTTTTCCGTTAAAAAATGCGTTTTATGCGAAATCAAATGATCGTGCCGGTTTAGATGTATGTGATGTTTTTCCACTTGCCGCTGAGGAACCGGAGCACGAAAAAGACAGCTCGGAACACCCAATCGATGCACATGGCGATCCATGTGCCGAGCACGCCCAGACCGAAATACTGCGCGAGCAGGTAGCTGCAGCCGATCCGGAAGATCCACATGGAGAAGAGGGAGACGAGCATCGTATACCGGACGTCGTTCGCGGCGCGCAGCGCGTTCGGAAGCGCGAAGGCAAACGGCCAGAGGACGATGCAGCAAACGCTGTGGACGAGGAAAAGCTGCGCGGCAAGCTCCCGGCTCTCCTCGGAGAGCGCGTAGAACGAGAGGATCGTGCGGTTCAAAAGCAGCATGATCGCCGTCATGCCCCATGTGACCGCGAACGTGAGGATCATCAGCTTTTTGACATAGCGCTTCACGGCCTCGTAATCCCGCGCGCCCACGCACTGCCCCACGACGGTGATCATCGAGGTGCCGATGGCCATGCCGGGGATGATCTGCAGGGAAGCGAGATTGTTGGCGACGGCATTTGCGGAGATCGCCGCCGTGCCGAACCCGGAGACGATGCTCGCGACAAGGATCTTTCCGATCTGGAAAATGCTGTTTTCGAGGCCGTTCGGAACGCCGATATGCAGGATGCTTTTGACCAGTCCCGGCTGAAATTCGAAGCGGTGCAGCGCGACGTAATGCACGGTGCGCTTCCTGTCGAAGAGCAGGACGGTGATAAGGATCGCGCCGACGAAGCGGGAGACGAGCGAGGCGATGGCCGCGCCCGCGACGCCCATCTGAAAGACGTAGATCAAAAGCGCGTTGCCGCCCACGTTGATGACGTTCATCAGAACGGACGTGAGCATGGAGGTGCGGCTGTCGCCCATCGCGCGGAAAAGCGCGGCACCGGCGTTATAGATGCCCAGGGCGGGGTAGGAGAGCGCGGAAAGGAAGAAATAGACGCGCGCGTTTTCCATGACCTCCGGCTCGATCGCACCGAAGATCCACCGCAGGGAGAGATCCCGGAAAATGATGGTAAGCACGGCGAGCAGGAGGGAAAGTCCCGTGACGACATAGAAAAGCTGCTTTGCCGCGCTGCACGCGTTCTGCCGGTCTCCGCGCCCGATGTACTGGGCGGCGATCACGGAACCGCCCGTGGCGAGGGCCGTGAAGATCGTGATCAGCAGCATATTGATGGAATCCACGAGTGAGATGCCCGAGACGGCGGCTTCCCCGCAGGAAGACACCATGACGGTGTCGGCGATGCCGATCGTGACCGCAAGGATCTGCTCGATGACGAGCGGGACGATCAGCCTGCGAAGGTCTTTGTTGGAGAACAAGGAGGGCCCTCCTTTGCTGGGATCCGGCGCTCAGGCCGGAGAGGATGACTGTCTACCACAAATTTTACTCTTTTTTTTCGGATTCTGCAAGCCCTTTTTGTGCGCGACGGAAAAGCTCGTTTGGGAGGGAAAAAATTTTTAAAGTCCATTGCACGGCGGCCGATTTTGTGGTATCATAATGGTAGTCTTGATAAAATGCGGTAATTTGGTGTTTTTCAGGATTTATCGACATAGTTCCTTTTATTGTTTACTTTTCAGCTCCGTTTATTTCCTTTTGGAAAGGAGGTTGAGCACATGACCGCCAATATCAGTACGCCGCAGGTCGTGATCATGGGTCTCGTGACGGTGTTCGTCGTCCTGATCTGCCTCATCGTCATCATCAAGATCCTGGGCGCCGTCCTCGAGAAGGTCACCCCGGCGAAGGCCCCCGCGGCAGCGCCCGCCGCCGCGCCGAAGCCCGCGCCCGCCCCGGTCCCGGCCGCCGACAAGCAGAAGACCGTCGCCGCGATCGCCGTCGCGATCGCCGAGTACATGGGGACCGACGTCTCCCACATCCGCATCCATTCGATCAAGCGGATCTGACCGTTTTCCCAAAAAACCGGGAGCCGCTTTGCTCCCAAAACAGCTTTCATCTGCATTGAGAGGTAATTCAAAATGAAAAAGTACAATGTCAACGTCAACGGCACCGCTTACGAAGTCACCGTGGAAGAAGTCACCGGCGCGGCCGCCGCGCCCGTCGCGCCTCCGGTCCCGGCGCCTGCCGCCGCTCCGGCTCCGGCCGCTGCGCCTGCCGGTGCGGGCGAGTCCGTCACGAGCCCGATGCCCGGCAACATCCTCGCCGTGAATGTGAATGTCGGCGATACGGTCGCCGAGGGACAGGTCCTCATGATCCTCGAGGCCATGAAGATGGAGAACGAGATCATGGCGCCGAAGGCGGGCAAGGTCACGAGCGTCAACGTCCAGAAGGGCGCGACGGTCGAGAGCGGCACACTCCTCTGCGTGATCGGCTGATCGCGGCCGCTGCGCAGAATAACCCAGAGTTAAGGAGTGTTCAGATATGCAAGCCATCATCAACTTTTTGAATGACACGGGCTTCGCACGGCTTGGGCAGGACCCGCTGTGCCTTGTGATGATCCTCGTCGCCTGTGCCCTTCTTTACCTTGCCATCGTGAAGAAGTTTGAGCCGCTGCTCCTTCTTCCGATCGCGTTCGGTATGCTCCTCACGAACCTGCCCGGCGCGGGCGTGTACCACGCGGAACTCTTCGCGGAGGGCCATGTCCATTGGGAGATGTTCTCCACCGGCATCCC
>CANRMW010000177.1 GCA_947631835.1 uncultured Clostridia bacterium
TGCACCAGCCGCACCCGTGGGACCGGTGGGACCTGTCGGGCCGACTGCACCGTCCGCGCCCGTGGGTCCAGTGGGACCCGTCGCGCCGACTGCGCCAGCCGCGCCCGTGGGACCGACGGGGCCGGTGGGACCCGTCGCGCCGACTGCACCAGCCGCACCCGTGGGACCGGTGGGACCCGTCGGGCCAGTGGGACCGACCGGTCCCTGCACGCCTTGGATCCCCTGCACGCCCTGCGGACCGGTCGCGCCGGTCATGCCGCGCTGCCCGGGGACGCCCTGCGGCCCCTGCATTCCCTGCGGACCCTGCGGGCCGGGCACCGGCACCGTATACGCCGGAACACACCCGAGCCCGTTGTCGCAGCCTTCGTTTCGATAGATCTTCATTTCGAAACGGTATCTCCTTTCTTTCGATTTGCGGGGTTTCCCCCACAGGCCAGAATATGCACGTTCTCCCGTCTCCGTCACCGCGCGGACCGTTCCCGCCGCCGCAGCGCCCGGCGGATGTCAAAAAAACAGCTTCCCGAAAGCCGGGAAGCCGTTCGTGTTTTTTGTTTCAGCGGATGTGCCCGCTGCCCGTGACGATGTACTTGTACGTCACCAGCTCGTCGAGACCCATCGGGCCGCGCGCGTGGAGCTTCTGCGTGGAGATGCCCATCTCGCAGCCGAGCCCGAACTCGCCCCCGTCGGTAAACCGCGTGGAAGCGTTGACATAGAGCGCCGCGCTGTCGGTGTGCGCGGTGAAATAATCGGCGGCCGCCCTGTCCTCCGTGACGATCGCCTCGCTGTGCCCCGTGGAATGCGCCCGAATGTGCGCGGCTGCTTCTTCCACGGAACCGACCACCCGCACCGCCAAGATATAGTCGAGGAACTCGGTGTCAAAATCGTTTTTCCCGGCCGGCACAGCGCTCTGCAGGAGGGCGAGGGCTTCGGGGTCCGCGCGCAGCTCCACCGGCGGGAGGCCCTGTTCGAGGCGGTCCGCCACGAGCGCGCGCTCCGCCATCGGCAGGAATCGCGCCGCCGCGTCCCTGTGCACGAGGCAGACCTCCGCCGCGTTGCACACCGAAGGGCGGCTGGTCTTCGCGTTGACGAGGATGCGCAGCGCCTTTTCTAGGTCCGCGCTCCGGTCCACATAGATGTGGCAGATGCCGGTCCCCGTCTCGATGCACGGCACCGTCGCCTTTTCCACGCACGCCCGGATCAGGCCGGCGCCGCCGCGCGGGATCAGCAGATCGATGTATCCGTTCGCCCGCATCAGCGCCTCCGCGCTCGCGCGGGAGGCGTCCTCCGTGAGCATCACGAGCGTCCCCGGCAGACCCGCTTTCCCGAGCCCCGCCCTGAGCGCCGCCGTGATCGCCGCGCAGCTCTCGTGGGCTTCTTTCCCGCAGCGCAGCACGCAGCCGCTCCCGCTTTTCACGGCGAGCGCCGCCGCGTCGGAAGTCACGTTCGGCCGGCTCTCATAGATGATCCCGATCACGCCCATCGGCACGGTGACCTTGCGGATCTCCAGCCCGTCCGGCCGCACGAAGCGCCGCAGCTCCCGCCCCACCGGGTCGGGCAGCGCCGCTACCGCGCGGATGCCCGCCGCCATCGCGGCGATGCGTTCGCCGTCGAGCTCAAGGCGGTCCAGCATCACCTCGCTGACGGTGCCCTTCGCCGCCGCCATGTCCCGCCCGTTTGCGGCGAGGATCGTCTCTTTTTCCTCTTCCAGCGCGTCCGCCATTTTGAGCAGCGCGCGCGTCCGGTCTGCGGCGCACGTCCCGGCAAGCGCCCGGGAGGCGTCTTTGACCGATCGCAGGATCTCCAGTGTCGTCACGGCTGTTCCTTTCCCGCGAAGCGTGTCCCCACTTCGCGTCCGTCCAAAATATCGTAGAGGACCGAGGGGTCGCGCCCGTTCGCGATGACCGTCTCGCAGCCGTGCGCCCCTGCGATCCTCGCAGCCTTCAGCTTCGTCACCATGCCGCCCGTGCCGGAGGCGCTGCCCGCGCCGCCCGCGAGCGCTTCGATCTCCGGCGTGATCTCCTCCACGCGCGGGATCAGCCGCGCGCCGCCGCAGGTCCTCGGGTCGGCGGTGTAGAGCCCGTCGATGTCGGAGAGCAGGATCAGCTCCTTCGCCCCGATGCACACCGCCACGATGGCGGCGAGCGTATCGTTGTCCCCGATGGTCAGCTCGCTCGTGGCGACGGTGTCGTTCTCGTTGACGACGGGCAGCGCGCCGAGCTCCAAAAGCTGCTCGACCGTGTTGATGAAGTTCTCCCGCCTGCCGTCTTCGCGCACGTCCTCGGCGGTCAGAAGGATCTGCGCGACGGTGTGATTGTACTCCGTAAACAGGCGATCATAAGTGTGCATCAGCTCGCACTGGCCCACCGCGGCGACCGCCTGTTTGAGCGAAAGCGATTCCGGCCGCGCCCCCAGAGAGAGCTTGCCCATGCCCATGCCGACCGCGCCTGAGGAGACCAGAATGATCTCATACCCGGCGTTTTTCAGGTCGCTCAGCACCTTCACAAGGCTCTCCATGTGCCGGATGTTCAGGTGTCCCGTAGCATACGCCAGCGTGGAAGTGCCGACCTTCACAACGATCCTCATGCGGTTCCCTCCCCTTCCGGCGGTTCAAAAGCCGCGAGCGCGTTGAGGAACGCCGCCGCGACGCCCAGTCCGCTGATCGCCGCCATATCCTTTTCGGCGGGCTGCCGGTTCGTGTTGTGGGAGACGATCGGCGGGAAGATGTCCACGGTGTGCATCTGGTGCAGCAGGATCTTCGCCGTCTCGAACGCACGGTCCGCGCTGCCATCCCCGCCGCCGACAAGGATCACCGCGCCGCGCTTCGGCTTTCGGATCGGCTCCTCCTTGCGGAATGCCCGCGCGCAGTAATACGTCTGCAGGCGGCTGAGCACGTTCATGAGCGGGGCGGAAAGCTCCGAGAACCAGATCGGCGAGGCAATCACGATGTTGTCCGCCGCGTCGATGGAATCGTACACCCCGCGCATCCGATCCTTGATCGAACAGCCCGGCTCCTTCCAGCATTTCCGGCAGTCGCGGCACGGGCGGATGTTGGCGGAGGCCGTCTCCACCACCTCGACATCGCCCTTGAGGTTCGCCGCGAGGATGCGGATGAGCGCGGCGGTGTCGCCGTTTTTCCGGGGCGAGCCGTTGAAGATCAGCGTTTTCATAAAAGCCTCCAAACGCATAAGCGAAAATCTGCGTTCATGATCCCAAACGCGCGCGGCGTGCTGGGTGTTCGTCGCCTGTTGCTATAAACCCGCAAACTGCGCGAGCGAATCGAAACCCATAACCCACCCGCTGCCTTGCGGTGATTTCACCATAAGCGCCAACCGCATTGGCAGAATACGCCGCCGCCCGCAGCCGCGAAGCGGGAAACAGGACGGGTGAACAGAAACCCATAAATCGCCCGTCGTTCTTGCAGTGATTACACCGTAAGCGCAAAGCGTGCTGGCATACTCAACTGCCGCCCACTGTCACGAAGCCGCAAAGCGCGTTGGCAGAACACGCCGCCCCCGCAACTGTGAAGCGGGAAACTGCGCGGGCGGACAGAAACCCATAGACCACCCGCCTCCTTCCGGCAATTACACCGCAAGCGCAAAGCGCGTTGACAGAACACGCCGCCCCCGCAACCGTGAAGCGGGAAACAGGACGGGTGAACAGAAACCTGTAAATCACCCGCCGCCTCGCGGTGATTATACAGTAAGCGCGCAGCGCGTTGGTTTTATCCCCCGCCCGCTGCCGCAAAACAGCACACGGCACGGGCGAAGTAACCCCTAAACCATCCGCCGCCTTGCGGTGAATATACCATATGCGCAAAGCGCGTTGGCCCGCTGCCGTGAGACTGCAAACTGCGGGGTAAGGAAATCCATAGATGAATCGCAGTTCTGGCAACGAATATACCGCAAGCACGAAGCGCGTCGGTTTTATCCGTCGCCCACTGCCGCGAAACAGCAAACTGCGCGGACGCGGGAATCTATAAATCACCAGCCGCCTTGCAGCAATTATACCGCAAGCGCAAAGCCCATTGGCATACTCCGCCGCCCGCCCGGTGTCAAAAAACGGC
>CANRMW010000178.1 GCA_947631835.1 uncultured Clostridia bacterium
CCCGCAGGACCGCCTTCGCCGCGTCGCTTGCCGTGCGCGCCATGCGCCGACGCAGCTCCCTTGCCTCGGGGCAGACCGCGTAAAACGCTTCCAAACGGGCATCCGCGTCACGTTCCGCGGTACTTTTGCGGCGCAGCAGCTCGGTTTTGGCGTCTTCATATATCTGTTTTGGGTAGGCCATAAGGATCGCCTCTTTCGGTCTCAATCATCCTCGTCGAAGAAATCATACGCTTTGTATTCCTGCAGGTCGAAGGTGGACGCCCTGCTCTCCGGCTTGGCTGTTTTTTTCGGCGCAGGCTCTTTGGACGCTTCTTCCACCGTGCGGATCCCGGCGTTGTGCCAGCGTTCCAGCACCGCATTGATGTACCGCATGCTGAATTTACCCGTATTGTCCACGCACCGGTCGTAGGCTTCTTTCAAGAGGTCGTCCGAAACGCCCCAGGTGAACAGCCAGCGCCGCGCCGCCTCCCCCTCCGCGCGGCTCGGCGCGCGGCGCGAAGTCATGCCGAAAGCCGTCTCGCATCTGGCCCACGCGGCGTGGACCTCATCCAGCTCCCGAAGGCGGTCTTCCGCTGCCTCCGCAGTGAGGATCCCCGCTTCCGCCCAGCCTTTCGCGGTCGAGGCGATGTAGTTGGCATTGGCTTTGCCGTGCTTCTGCGCGTAATTCAGGAGCATCAGGATCACATCCGGCGGCAGACCGTAATCTTCGTGCGCGTGGATCAGCGTGGAGGAAAGCGCGGGCGAGAGCGTTTTCCCGAGAAGCGCTTCCACTTCTTCCAGAAGATCCCGAATCTCCGGGGAATTTTCCAGGTATTGTGTGACGTAAAGGCCGTCCGGGCGGGGGAGCCGGGGCGCCGTATGCTCCTTTTTCCGCGAAGCGGCGCCGTCGGAGGGCTGCGGGAGATCGTTGGGGCGGAGAGTGGTCGAAAGCGGCGACTCGTCCTTCGCGAGCAGTCCGTTCGACACCCAGTATTCCAGAGCGTTTTCCACCTCCGGGACCGTCAGCCCGGAAGCATCCGCAAGCTCCCGCGCGGACCAGGACCGCCCGCCGGAGCGCAAAAGGAGCAGGATCACTTTGAGGGCCGGTCCGTCCGCTTCTTGAATGTACTGATCCACCAAAGCGCCCGGCACGGCAAAGACCGCGCTCCAGGGGCCAAGCTGCAGTGTGTAACTCATGGCTTCTCCTCCGCACTCCACCTTCAAGTCTTCCTAAGTATACCACAACTTGGGCGTTTCTTCAAGCGGAAAAGCGCCGGTTTTCGACAGCCGCTCCCCGCGATGCACAAAAAATTTTGCGGAAATGGCTGTCAGACGCTTGACAATCCCCGCACCATCGTGTATAATAAGACCCGGTCTGAAATGCTGATGTGGCTCAATGGCAGAGCAGTTCACTCGTAATGAACAGGTTGTCAGTTCGATTCTGACCATCAGCTCCAGAAAACCCCGAAATTCTGCGGAATTTCGGGGTTTTGGCTTCTCTCGTTTTTCCCTTGCCTGCGGGGGCGAAAAGTCAGAGAGAAACCGCTGGCGGGTTGATTTTCGGAGGAAAGTCTGCTAAAATAAGGGAAAAGCAGCAAAAAGGAGGGCCTGCCGTGCGGGGAGAGGAATTTCTCGATCTCTATAAGCAGCTTGAAAACGCGCTGGAAGAAAAATACAGCGGGACGGGACGCCGGTATTCCAGCGTGGTTTTCGAATACTTAAACAGCGCCGAGAGCGCGCCCGTGCGGGAGCGTCTCGATCTCTGTCGGGAAATCCGCAACTTTCTGACCCATAACGCGAACGTCGGCGGGGAGCCCGTCGTGGAACCGAGTGCGCCGATGATCGACACGCTCCGGGACGTGCTGGAATATGTGTGCCGCCCTCCGCTCGCGATCGATCTTGCGACGCGGAGCCCGAACATCCTGCGGGCAAGAATGGGCGACCGCGCGCTTCGCTTGATGGAAAAGATGGAGCAGAACGGATTCTCCCATGTGCCTGTGCTGGAGGAAGGTAGATTCTGCGGGGTATTCAGCGTGGGCGCGGTCTTCGCTTATGTGCTCAAGAATCCGGACCGTTCCGTGGGGTGGGAGACCACCGTGCGGGAGATCCTTTCGGCGCGCGGCGGGAAGCGCGCGGAGAACTACCGCTTTGCGGGAAAGAGAACGACGGCGGAGGAGGTCCGCCGGATGTTTGAGACGATCCGCGGACGCGGCAGGCGGCTCGCGGTGATCTTCATCACGGAGACCGGCGGGGAGGATGAACCGCTCCTTGCCATGCTGACGCCCTGGGACGTGATGGGGGAGCGGTAAAAAAAACAACGAGCGCCAAAAGCGCCCGCTGTCTTTTTCCTTCTTTTGTTAAACCGCACGCGTGACTTTGCCGGACCGCATGCAGCGGGTGCAGGCGTATACACGCTTCGGAGTGCCGTTCACCAATGCCTTGACCCGCTTGATATTCGGCTTCCACGTTCTGTTGGAGCGTCTGTGCGAGTGGGAGACCTGAATGCCGAAGGATACGTCCTTACCGCAAAATTCGCATTTCGCCATTGTCTGCACCTCCTTATCCGTTCGGCGCTACGTTCTTTTTGCACATAGTATTGTATCAGAAAATCAAAGAAAAAGCAAGAATTATTTTTTCAGAGTTGTTTTTTTCTGAAATCTGTTCTATAATCCCTGTATACAGTTCTCTTTTGGAGGCGGAATTATGCTTTTCAGCGCTTTGATGACGCTCATTCGCGGCGGCCGCGTCGATTTTCTCTCCATCGTGATGCAGATCGCGGCGGTGGTCGTGATCATATTCCTTGTGCTGCCTTTCCACGAGTTCGCGCACGGCTTTGTGGCGGATAAGCTCGGGGACCCTACGGCGCGCTATGCGGGACGGCTGACCTTTAATCCCCTTGCGAGCATCGACCCGGTCGGCGCGGTGTTTCTTTTGCTCTTCGGCTTCGGATGGGCGAAGCCTGTTCCGGTGGACAGCCGCTATTTCAAAAATCCGCGCTCGGGCATGGTGCTCACGGCGCTCGCGGGTCCCGCTGCGAACCTGATCGCCGCTTATGCGGGGGCTTTGATCTACTACGCGCTCATCGCTTTTGGGCCGATGAACGTACCGATCCAATATCTGCTCATCTTCCTCAACTATTATGTGTATATCAACGCGGTCCTCGCAGTGTTCAACCTTGTCCCGCTGCCGCCGCTGGACGGCTCCAAGATCCTCGCCGGGTTCCTCAGCGACCGCGCGCGCTACCTGTTTTACCAGTATCAGGGAATGCTTTCCATGATCGGTATGGTGCTTCTCGTTTCCGGGTTTCTTTCCGGGCCGATCGCCATCGCGGAAAACGCGGTGGGCGCTTTTGTGAACCGCCTCGCGGCGCTCCCGTTCGAGTTTTTCGGGCTGATCTGAACTGACGGGAGGATCCATGGAGACGCTGTCGTATAAGCTGGATGTGTTTGAAGGCCCGCTCGATCTTCTGCTCACGCTGATCTCAAAAAACAAACTCAATATCTACGACGTTCCGATCTCTGTCCTCCTCGACCAGTACATGGAACAGATCTGCCGGATGCAGCGGGAGGACATGGAGATCGCGAGCGAGTTTCTGGAAATGGCGGCTCGCCTTGTCCATATCAAGAGCGCGTCGCTTCTTCCGAGGCAGGAGGAAGAGGAAGCGCTGAGGCGCGAGCTGACGGGAGAGCTTCTGGAATACCAGCAGTGCAAGGAGGCCGCCGAGAAGCTCCGCGAACAGATGAGCTTTGCAAGCCTGGTGCGGGAGCCTGCCGATATCCCTGTGGACAGGCTGTACCGGCGCGTGCATACCGGCACAGAGCTGCTCGAGGCGTATTTTGCCGCAATGGGGCGGAAAGCCCGGCTGAAAGAGCCGAGCGCGGAATCGTTTTCCGGCATCGTGTCGCGGCGCATTGTTTCGGTCACCTCTCAGATCGTTTTCGTGCTGCGAAGCCTCTGGAAAAGAAGGCGCATCCGTTTTTCCGATCTGTTT
>CANRMW010000179.1 GCA_947631835.1 uncultured Clostridia bacterium
CCGCCACGGAAAGGCCGATCATCTCCTGCCCAACGGCGGACGCCTGCGAGATGATCATCATCCCGGAGAAAGCACCGCTCATCAGCGTCAGGATCATCAGGTAAAACACCGGCGTTTTGAGCATCTCGAGCCAGTTCTTATCGACGACCGCCGGGCCGCCGGTTTTTTCCGCCTTCGGCGGTGTCCAGCCCTCCGGCACGAAATCCGCCGGGCAGCGGATGATGAACATGGCGGAGACGCAGATGATGACAAGGAACACCGCGCCCACGACGATGAACGACGCCGTCACGCCGACCGCGCCGACGAGCGCGTTCACGACGGGCGGCAGGATCACCGAGCTGAACCCGTAGGCCGCCGTCGTGAGGCCGCCGATGAGCCCGCGTTTGTCCGGGAAGAACTTCACGCAGCAGCTAATCGTGCAGCCGTAGGCAAGGCCGAGTCCGAGCCCGCCGAGCAGGCCGTAGGTCACCATGAGCATCGGAACGGAACCGACGAATCCCGAAAGGATCATGCCCGCGCCGAACATCAGGCCGCCGGTGAAGATCACCGCGCGCGGGCCGAACTTATCGTTGACGAAACCGCCGGAGATCATCGTGATCGGCCCGACAGAGTTCGCCACAGTGTAGACGATGGCGAGATCCGCCGCCGTCAGCGCCTCCCCGTGACCCGGCTCAGGTGCTCCGCCATGGGAGACGCGAACACGCTCCACGCGTACACTGAGCCGAGGCAGAGGTTCGTGAGGCAGGCGAACAGCAGAACGAGCCACCTGCGTTTAGTCATAGACATGGCTTTCCCTCCCAGTGCGGCAAGGGGGTCACTTCTTCTGTCCCGCAGCGCGCACGGCGGAGATCACCACGTTGCCCTTGATCTCGGAGACGGGCGCGCCTCTGGAGCAGTCGCAGACGATGCTGTTGAAGCCCTGCAGCATCGGGCCGTAAGCGTCCGCGTGGCCGAACTGCTGGATCAGCTTCACCGCGACGTTGCCGACGTTGAGGTCCGGCCAGATCACGACGTTCGCGCGTCCGGCGACCTTGCTCTCGCGCTTGACTTTCTTCGCGGCGACCGCCGGGACGATGGCGGCGTCGAGCTGGAACTCGCCGTCGATCGCGAGATCCGGGCGAAGCTCATTTGCGATCTTCAGCGCCTCGGTCACCTTGTCGATCAGCTCGCCCGCACCGCTGCCGAGCGTGGAATAGCAGACCATCGCACAGCGCGGCTCCCAGCCGAGAAGCTCGTGGACCGTGTCGCACGCGGAGATCGCAATGCTCGCGAGCTGCTCCGCGTTCGGGTTCGTGCAGACGGCGCTGTCGCCGACCGCGAGGAGCGTCCCCTCGCTGCCGTTCCAGCCAGGGATGTCGCAAAGGCCGATGCTCGAGATCGTGCTGATGCCGGGCTTGAGGCCGATGATCATCTGGCCCGCGAGGAGCACGTCGCCGGTCGTGTTGTCGATGCCGGCGAAGGTGACGTCCGCTTCGCCGACCTTCTGCATGACCATCGCATAGTAGAGCGGGTCCTGCATCCGGCGCGCGAGCGCTTTTTCCTTCAGGCGCGTGTCGGGCAGCGCCACATACTTCGCGATGACCTCGTCGCGGTACTGTTCGTCCGCGACGTCCACGATCGTGAACACCGCCGGGTCGTACCCGCGTTCCTCGGCGAGGGCTTTGAGCGCGGGCCCGTCGCCGACCAGCACCGGCACAATGTACCCGTCCCGTCCGGTCTCGTAGGCCGCCTGCATCATTTTTTCGTTCGTCGCTTCCGGGAAGGCGACCTTCTGCGGGTCCTCCTTCGCCTTCGCGAACAGTTCATCTAAAATGTTCAAGGATAACGCCTCCTGTTTTCGTGGTGCAAAATGCCCCGAAGGGCGGAGAAATTACATCTCCGCCTCAACGGCGTCCACAAGGTCCTTGACCGTCTCGCAGACGGAGGCGTCCTGCAGCGCGATCATGGCGTCGAGCTCGTTCTCAATCTCGGAGACCAGCGCGACCATCTGCACGGAAGCGCCCTGCAGGTCGTTCTTAAAGCTCGTTTCGAGCGTGACTTCGCCCTCGTCCTTGCCGTAGGAAATGGCGACGAGTTCAATGATCTTGGCTTCCAGTTCTTTTCTGTCCATGGTGATTGCTCCTTTGCTGAATGAAATTGGGGATGGTTTTTCGGGGAGGATCATTCCTCGTCGAGGTCGAACACAACGGTCTTGTAGCCGTCGCGCTGATAGATGGAGGCGTGGCACGGGACGGGCAGCAGGCCCTTCTCGAGGATCTCCTTGCGCTTTTTCTTCGTGATGCCGCGCACGACCGCGTTGAGGCGCGCGCCCTCCTCGATCTCCACTTCGCCGTAGGCGTATTTGCCCAGCGCCTTATATTCGGGCTTCGAGCTGAGAGCGGCGGGCATCACGATCGAGTGCATCTTCGCCTTGCCGCTGATCTCGATCCACTCCATGTCCCAGCAGCCGCAGCTGTTGCAGGCATAGACCGGCGGGAACTCCACCGCGCCGCATTTCGTGCAGCGCTTCGCGGTGATCTTCCCCTTTTCCAGATTCTCATAGAAGGTCTGGACGACCTTTTCCAGTTTGATGCTCATGGTCTGAACCCTCCTTCTCAGTCCAACGTGCGGATGATGTATGTGCAGATGTTCTGCGCGCCGCCGTATCCGCGAAGCATGGTGGTCTTCGGGATGAACTTCACCTGGCCTTCGCCGGCTTCGCCGCGCATCTGGTGGACCGCCTCGTAGAGGTCGGCAAGGCCGGACGCCGCGTGCGCGTGGCCGAAGGAGGTGCGTCCGCCGTTCGTGTTGATCGGCTTGTCGCCGTCGTAGGCGGTGCGTCCCTCGCAGATATACTTCCAGCCCTCGCCGTAGGGCAGGTAGCCCGCGATCTCGGCGGAAACAAGGTGGGAGGTGATGATGAAGTCGTTCGAATAGAACAGCTGGATCTCCTCAGGCTTCACGCCGGTGACTTCATACACCTGGCGGATCGCCTCTTCCGTCGCACGGACCTCAAAGTGCGGCGTCGTCGCTTCGCACGCGGCGCAGCCGATGCCCAGCACCTCGATGGCCTTGTGGCTCTTGTTGCCCATGTACCGATCGACCATATCCGTCGCGCAGACGATGACCGCCGCCGCGCCGTCGCACTTGAGCTCTACGCCGCCGGCACGGAGGAAATCGCCCATCTTCGGGTTGTACGGCGAACGCATGTAGTCCATCACGTTGTCGAAGCCCTTCTCTTTCGCGAGCTGCTCGTAGGTGGTGCGCTCGATGGCCAGCGGGTTCACGGAGGCGTTCCGGCGGTTGTTGATGCACATCCAGTTGAGCGTGTCGTCCATCTGCTCGTCGGTGATGCCGCGCGTGCGCTTGTACCACTCGGCGGCGTCGTCATAGATCAACTCCTGCCCGGCCATGAGGCTGCGGGTGTAGTTGCGGTCATAGAGCCACGCGGTGGTCTGGAGGAATTTGTCCATCGTCATCTTCTCGCGCTTATAGGGATGGCTCCCCACCGCAAGACTGTCGCCGAACTCGACGCAGCCGGAGAGCACGCAGTTGTACTTGCCGGACGCGACGGCGTTGACCGCCTGCTCGATGGCGTAGTAGCCCGTGCAGCAGGCCTCGGAATGGTGGATGGAGGCCTTGCCCTTCATGCCGAACCAGTTCGCGATCTGCACGTTCGGGGTCAGATAGTTGGAGCCGTTCAGCGGGCTCGCTTCGCCGTGGAAGTAAAAGTCCACGTCCTGCGGGTTGACGCCCGCGTCTTCCATCGCTTTGAGTGCGGCGTAGCCGAACATCTCGCCCTCGGTGAGGCCGTTGGTCTCCTCCTTATCGACGGTGTACATGAACGGCGTACACCCGACGCCGATGATCGAGACGCTCCGCAGATATTTGTTTACTTTGGTCTGGTTCACTTGGATTCTCCTTCCTG
>CANRMW010000180.1 GCA_947631835.1 uncultured Clostridia bacterium
ACACCCGACGCCGATGATCGAGACGCTCCGCAGATATTTGTTTACTTTGGTCTGGTTCACTTGGATTCTCCTTCCTGTACGCATGATGCGCTCACGGCACCAGCGTCTGGGCGAGCCGCATGGCGGGCTTTTCGATGAGCAGCGAGGTCACGAATCCCACAAGATGCAAGATGGGATAGGTGGACCACCACACCGAAAAGAGCTGCGGCACGGGCCCGAGGTTGATGAGCGCGATGCAAAAGCTGATGATCGTCACAAAGATCGCATTGATGATGAACACCCGCACGACCTTATGCGGCAGTTTTCCGTCTTTCAGGCCGATGCCCCCCGCGACGGCCCGACCGATGCGCTCCACCGGGATGATGAGCCCCGCGATGTAATTGATGGAGAACGCCTCGAACATCCCGACGAGGTACACCGAGGTCTCGGTGAACCCGCCGTTCAGGATCGTCGCCGCGGAATTGATGACGAACGCCAGCACGAGATCCTGGATGAGGATCATCATTTCGGTCTGTTTCTTCGTCACGGGATCATCCCCCGATCTCTTCCGGAGACCAGCGCGGCTTGCCGGTGTATTCCTTCGCCTGCTCCACGCCCTCGAGGACGCGGATGGCGCCGGCGGCCATCGCCTCCAGCTCGAACTCGCCGGGATACGCCGTCACTGGCGCGATCCACGAGCACGCGTCTTCGATCGCCGCGTTGAGGCCCTTGTTGTGGACCATGCCGCCGCCGAGCAGGATGCCGTCCACCTTGCCGTGGAGGACGCCGGCCATCGCCCCGATCCAGCGGATGATCTGATACGTCATCGCTTCCCAGACGAGCGCGGCGTACCGGTCGCCCGCTTCGGCGCGGGCGCAGACTTCGAGCGCGTCGGAGGTCCCGAGGTGGCTCACAAAGCCGCCGCCCTTCGTGCAGAGCGCTTCCACGCCCTTTTTGTCGTCCGCGTGGTCGAAGCAATAGCGGATCATCTCCACCGCCGGGACGGAGCCGCAGCGCGTCGGGGCCATCGGGCCCTCGCCGCCGACGATGTCGTTGCCGTCGATCATCTTGCCCTTCTCATGCGCGGAGATCGAGATCCCGCCGCCGATGTGGCAGACGATGAAGTTTTTGTCCTCATACTTCCAGCCGTTTTTCCGGCTGTGGCGGATCGCCGTCTCCTTGAGGTTCAGCGCGTGGAGATGCACGTTCCGGTACACGCCCTTGATGCCGGTCATGCGCGCGGGGAGCGCCAGCTCGTCGGTGTCCGGCGGGTTGACGACGAACGCGGGCTTGCCGTACTGCTTCGCGAACCCGTTCGCGATCTGCGAGCCCAGCTGGGCGGGGTGCTGAACGCCGTTCGCACCCCGGACAGCATGGTCCAACAGGACATCGTTCACGCGGTAAGTTCCGCCCTCGACCGCGAGCAGGCCGCCGCCGCGCCCGACAAAGGCGTCGATGGTCGAGAGGTCGATCCCGGCTTCTTTCAGCGCCGTGAGGATCGTCTCCGTGCGGTACGGGAGCTGGTCGCTGATCGTCTGGAACTCTTTGAGCTTCGCGGCGTCGTGCGAGACGTTCACCGTGAAAAGCTCCTTTTCCCCTTCAAAGCACCCGACCTTCGTGGAGGTCGAGCCGGGGTTGATGCTCAAAATGCGATATGCCATGCCTTATTCCTCTTCGAGGTCCGCGATGTACTCCGCGACGCTCTCGCCCGCCATGCGGCCGGTGTTCACCGCAAAGCCCATCGTGTTGCCCGGCAGGGTGAAGTTGTAGCTGTCGCCGTAGATCGTGTTCGCGTCGGAACCGGCGCTGTACAGGCCCTCGATCGGATAGCCCTCGTCGTTGAGCACTTCGCAGTATTTGTTGATGCGCACGCCGCCGACGGTACCGTAAGCCGCGAGGTAATACTTGCCGACCAGATACTTGCCCTTACCCGTGATCGGGTGGAGGTATTTCTGATCCTTGTGGAACTTCTCGTCCACGCCGCGCTCGCAGTAATCGTTGTACTCGTCGATCGTCTCCTGCAGCTTATCCGGGTCGATGTCGAGCTTTTCGGCGAGCTCTTCGACGGTCTCCGCCTCGAAGTACGCCGGGTAGTTCTGCTCGATGGCCGTCGCGGCCTGGCCCTCGAACGCGAGAAACGCGTCCGCCGGATGGACGATGTCCATGATGTCCGGGCCGTTCTTCTTGTATTCGCGCAGGATCCCCTCGTCCATGATGCAGTAGCCGTAGTTGCCCGGCTGCAGCGCGAGCGCGTTGCCCGTGAACGTGGTGTTGCCCATGTAGCCTTCGTTCATGAAGCGGTCGCCGTTCTGATTGATGAGCAGGTTCGGCTGGCGCAGGACCGCGTCGAGCAGGAACCAGTTGAGGTTATCCGGGAGCTGGTAGATCGCTTCGATGTTCGCGCCGAACTTCGCCGCGCCCACTTCCCACATCATGCGCAGGCCGTCGCCGGTGATGCCGGGGATCATGAACGGGAAGAAGTCCTCGCCGAGGGTAAGGCCAAATTCCTGCTTGACCATTTCCTTGTTGTTGCCGAAGCCGCCGGTCGCGACGATGACGGCCTTGCCCTTGACCTGCACGTCGTTGCCGTCCTTGTCGGTGGCGTTGACGCCGCAGACCTTGTCGTTCTCCACGACGAGGGACTTGCCCGCAGTCTCGAGCAGGATCTCGCAGCCGAGCTCCTTCGCGCGCTCGGTCATGGCCTTGATCATCGCGCTCGCCGCACGCGGGCCGATGACGCCGTTTTCCGGCTTCACGATGTGCCACGTCGCCTCGGATTCCTTGAAGTAGCGGAACGCGCCGGCGAACTCAACGCCCATGTCCTCGAGCCACTCGATGGTATCGGCGCTCTTGTTGAAATACGTCTGGACAAGATCCTCGTCCACGCGGTAATGCGTGTAGTTCATGTGGAGGTCGAGCGCGTCCTTCACGCTGATCTCGTTGAAGTTGGCCTTCTGGATCTTCGTGTTGATGCCAAGCGGGCCCATGCCCATGTTGGCCGCGCCGCCGGTGGCGCTGGACTTCTCCACGATCACGCTCTTGAGGCCGTTCTCACCCGCCGCGATCGCCGCGGCAAGCCCTGCGGGGCCGCCTGCCACGATGACGACATCGGTTTCGATCACTTTCATACTTTGCACCTGGATCCTTTCTTTGTGGAATGGTATATAGGGGACGGACCGTTTTCCGTCTTATCCGTTGCTGCTCTTCGGCTTCGCGTACACGCGCTTGCGCTTGCCGACCGTCTTGAGCTCGCTCTTCGCCTTCTCGGCGGGCTCCTCGGTCTTCGGTTCGGCGGCGGGCGCGGGCTGCACCGCGGCGCCGGCGGTCTTGCCGAAGCTGCGCTTGCGCTTCGCGCCGAGACGCTCTTCCTTCTCCTCCTCGACGACCGCTTCGCGCTTCGCGCCCTTGACGCGCGTGGGCTTCGTCGGGAGCTTCGGCGCGCGGCCGGAGGTCTTCACGACGGCGCCGTTCGGGCAGATCTCGAAGCACTTGCCGCAGCGCGTGCAGTCAAAGCTCTCGATGACGGAGACGAAGCCCGAGCGGATCTCGATGCACTGCGCGGGGCAGACCGTCGCGCAGGTGCCGCAGCCGACGCACTTCGCCGGATCGATGTAGATCTGCGTGAGCGCGAGGCAGACGCCTGTCGGGCATTCCCTGCGCCGGATGTGCGCGTCAAGCTCGCCCGCGAAGTTTTTCGCAGCCGTGAGCAGCGGCATTCCCGCGAGATCCCCGAGGGAGCAGTTGCAGGAGACGGTCATCGCCTCCGCGATCTCCTCGGCCAGGTCGAGGCTCTGCGGCTTCGCGCGGCCGTTCGTCGCCTCGCGCGCAAACTGCATGAGCTGGTAGAGCCCTTCGCGGCAGTAGACGCACTTGCCGCAGCTCTTCTGCCGGAGCGTCTGGATCTCCCTGCGCATGAGGTCGACGGCGC
>CANRMW010000181.1 GCA_947631835.1 uncultured Clostridia bacterium
TTTTCTGTCTTGAAATCCACCTTCCCTTCCGTACATTTTTTCATTTTCCCTCTTGACTTCTAATAGTTAGTCTCTCAGATCTTGCGCTTGTCGATGACGCGGACCGCCTTGCCCTCGCTGCGGACGATGGACTTCGGCGCGACGAGCGTCACTTTCGCCGTCAGGCCCAGCATGGAGCGCAGGCCGTCCACGAGCTCCTTCTGCCGCCGGGAGATCTCGCCCACGTTGTCGCTGAACATCTCCGGCGTCATCTCCACATGGACGTCGAGCGTGTCGGTGTGGTTGACGCGGTCCACGAGGATCTGGTAGTTCGCCGGGTAGCCGTGGTTGAGCAGCACCGTCTCGATCTGCGACGGGAACACGTTGACACCGCGAATGATGAGCATATCGTCGCTGCGGCCCTGCGGCTTCGTCATCTTGACGTGCGTGCGCCCGCAGGAGCAGGGCTTGCGCGTCAGGGTGCAGATGTCGCGCGTGCGGTAGCGCAGCAGCGGGAACGCCTTCTTCGTGATGGAGGTGAAGACCAGCTCGCCCTGGCTGCCCTCGGGCAGCACTTCGCCGGTCACCGGGTCGATGATCTCCGCGATGAAGTGGTCCTCGTTGATGTGCATGCCGGTCTGCTCGGAGCACTCGAAGGAGACGCCCGGGCCGGAAAGCTCGGTCAAGCCGTAGATGTCATACGCCTTGATGCCGAGCGTGTTCTGGATCTCCTGCCGCATCTCTTCGCTCCACGCCTCCGCGCCGAAGATGCCGGCTTTGAGCGGGATCTCGTCGGGCGTGAGGCCCATCTCCTTCATCGTCTCGCCGATATACGCCGCGTAGGAGGGCGTGCAGCAGAGGATCGTCGCGTTGAGGTCGCGGATGAACATGATCTGCCGCTCGGTGTTGCCGGAGGAGGTCGGGATCGTGAGGCACCCCACCTTGTGGGAGCCGCCGTTCAGCCCCGGGCCGCCGGTGAAGAGGCCGTAGCCGTAAGAGACCTGGCAGACGTCCTCGTTCGTGCCGCCGGCCGCGACGATCGCGCGGGCGCAGCACTCGTCCCAAAGGTCGATGTCCTCCTGCGTGTAGAACGCCACGACGCGCTTGCCGGTCGTGCCGGAGGTAGACTGGATGCGCACGCAGTCCCTAAGCGGCACGGCGAGCAGGCCGTAGGGATAGCAGATGCGCAGGTCTTCCTTCGAGAGGAAGGGGAGCTTATACAGGTCCTCGGTGGAACGAATGTCCTCCGGGGCCACGCCCTTTTCCTCCATTTTCTTCCGGTAGTAGGGAACATGGTCCCAGACGTGCCGGACCTGCTTCACGAGCCGCTCGTCCTGCCAGGCCTTGATCTGCTCCCGGGACGCGGTCTCGATTTCGGGTTGGTAATACCTTTCCAAAGGGGATCCTTCCTCTCCTGATAAAATTTATCTGCACCGGCCCGTTTTCCGGGACCGGCGTTGCGCAAACCTCACGCGTTCCTGCCGAGCGCGAACGCCTTCTTGTTGAGCTCGAGGAACTTCGGCGGCACGACCGCCTCGAGCGCCGCGAGCCATTTTTCCTCCCCCACGCCGAAGTAGTGCGAGAGCCGCCCGAGCAGGACGATGTTCACGGCTTTGCTGCTGCCCGCCTCTTCCGCGAGCGCGAGGCAGTCGAGCGCGTCCACCTTCGCCCCGGCGGCGCGCATCTTTTCCACAAGGTTTTCCGGGTACTTCGCCGCCCCGGTGATGACCGGCATCGGGTCGATCTGCTGCGTGGAGGTGACGATCTGCCCGTCGGGCTTCAGATACGGAAGCCAACGCGCCGCTTCGAGCAGCTCGAACGAGACGATGAAATCCGCTTCGCCGAGGTCGATGAGCGACGAGGCGACGCGGTCGCCGTAGCGCACATAAGTGACGACGCTCCCGCCGCGCTGGGACATCCCGTGCACCTCGGAGACCTTCACGTCATACCCCTCGTCGAGCAGCAGACGGCCGAGCAGCTTCGAGGCGAGCAGGGAGCCCTGCCCCCCGACGCCGACGATCATGATGTTTTTCGTCTTCATCGCTCATTCCTCCTTCCCCGCGCCGCAGAACGCGTCGAAATGGCAGAGCTGCGCGCAGACGCCGCAGCCCACGCACTGCGTCGCGTCGATGCAGGCCTTCCCGTCGCGCATGGAGATCGCCGGGCAGCCGATCCGCATACAGGACTTGCAGCCTTTGCACTTCTCCGCATCCACGGAGAGCGGCGGCTTGTGGCGGACGTATTTGAGCAGCGCGCACGGCCTGCGCGAGATGATGACGGAGGGCTCCTTCGCCGCGAGCTCCTCCTTCACCGCGCGGTCGCACGCGGCGAGGTCATACGGATCGACCACGCGCACGCGCGCAAAGCCCATCGCGCGGCAGAGCGCCTCGAGGTCGATCTTCCCCGCCGGGTCGCCCTTGATGTTGTAGCCGGTCGTCGGGTTCTGCTGGTGGCCGGTCATGCCCGTGATGGAGTTGTCGAGGATGATGACCGTGGAATTGGACTGGTTGTAGGCGATGTTCGCGAGGCCCGTCATGCCCGAGTGCATGAAGGTGGAGTCCCCGATCACCGCGACGGTGCGGCTCTCGGCGGCCTCGCCCTGCGCCTTGTTGAAGCCGTGCAGCGCGGAGACGGACGCGCCCATGCAGAGCGTCATCTCCATCGCGGCGAGCGGCGCGACCGCGCCGAGCGTGTAGCAGCCGATGTCGCCGAGCACGGTGCACTTGTTTTTCGCGAGTGTGTAGAACAGCCCCCGGTGCGGACACCCGGCGCACATCACCGGCGGCCGCGCGGGGATCGGCTCCTCGAGCGTCCTGCCCGTCTCATGCGGGAGGCCGAGCTTTTCCGCGACGAGGTTCTGGCTGAGCTCCCCCTCGAGCGGGAAGACGTCCTTCCCGGTGAGCGCAAGGCCCATCTCGCGGCAGCAGCCCTCGAGGAACCCGTCGAGCTCCTCCACGACGCAGAGCAGGCTGACGGACGCGGCAAATTCGCGGATCTTCTTTTCGGGCAGCGGCCAGACCATCCCGAGCTTCAGGATCGGGAACCGGTCGCCGCAGACCTCTTTCACATACTGGTAGCTCGTGGAGGAGGTGATGATCCCGAGCTTTTTGTCCTCGCCGGGCTCGATGCGGTTGATCTCCGCCGTCTCCGCCCATTCGGCGAGCTTTTTCGTGCGCGCCTCCACGACCGGGTGGCGGCGGATCGCGTTGCCCGGCATCATCACATATTTTGCGATGTTCTTCTCGTATGGCTTTTCCGGCGGCGCCGTGCGTTCGCCCGTCTCCACCACCGACTGGGAGTGCGAGACGCGCGTGCACATCTTGAGCAGCACCGGCGTATCGAACGATTCGGAAAGCTCGAACGCGAGCTTTGCAAACTGCAGCGCCTCGGCGGAATCCGAAGGCTCGAGCATCGGCACCTTCGCCGCGCGCGCGTAGTGGCGCGAATCCTGCTCGTTCTGGGAGGAGTGCATCCCCGCGTCGTCCGCGACGCCGAGGACGAGCCCCGCGTTCACGCCCGTGTAGGACATCGTGAAAAGCGGGTCGGCGGCGACGTTCAGCCCGACGTGCTTCATCCCGCAGAACGCGCGCTTCCCGCCGAGGCACGCGCCGAACGCCGTTTCGAGCGCCACCTTTTCGTTCGGCGCCCATTCGCAGTAGATCTCGTCGAACTTCACGGCTTCCTCCGTGATTTCCGTGCTGGGCGTGCCGGGGTAGCTCGAAACGACGGAGCACCCGGCCTCGTACAGCCCGCGGGCAACGGCGGCGTTGCCCAGCATCAGTTGTCTCATCTTCCGATCACGCACCTTTTGTTTTTTTCATGGCTGATACCCCGGGACGTGGCCGCGCCGGGGCCTCGACATTTTGTCCATTTCCCAAGTAAAGAATAACAGATTTCGGGGAAAAATG
>CANRMW010000182.1 GCA_947631835.1 uncultured Clostridia bacterium
CGCGGACCGATCTGTCGTCGATCTGGCGGTAGAGGTATTCGTAGACGACCTTCGCGCGCTGCTCCGAGGCGATGTTGGAGAGAAGGTCGGCGGCGAGATCGCCGGTAACGGAGACGTAGTCCGCCGTCCACGAATAGCCGGAGGCGTTGATCAGGCCGGGATTCAGCCCGAGCAGCACATGGGTCTCGATCTCCCCGGCGGGGACCGAGGCGGAATCGACGTCGTGGCCGTTCAGGAGGGAGATCGTCTGGGCGACCATCTCCATGTGGCCGAGCTCTTCGGCGGCAATGTCGAGGAAGAGGTCCTTGATCTCCGGCTCCCGGATGCGAAAGCTCTGGGACATATACTGCATGGCGGATTTCATCTCGCCGTTTGCGCCGCCGAGCTGCTCCTGCAAAAGCGCGGCGTACTGGGGGTTCGGGCGGTCAACGCTGACCGGGTGAAAGAGCATTTTTTCGTGTTTGAACATGGGATCGTACTCCTTTCTGCGGCTAGTATTCGCGAGAGGAGACAAAATATGCCGCTCCTGCGGCGGAAAAGAAACAGAAGATCGGGCGGCCAAAAGGGCCGCGGGGAGGAGAAAAATGCTGACGGAAGAACAAAGACTGAAAATGCTGCGCTGTCCCAAGGGGCGGATCGACATGGTGCTCGATACGGACGCTTTCAACGAGATCGACGACCAGTTCGCCATCGCCTACGCGCTGAAAAACGAGAAGCTGCGCGTGCAGGCGTTTTACGCCGCGCCGTTTTTCAACGAGCGCTCGAACGGCCCGGGAGACGGGATGGAGAAAAGCTATGACGAGATTCAAAAGCTGCTCGGGCTGATGGGGATCTCCCGGCCGGTGTACCGCGGCTCGACCGCGTATCTGGCGGACGAGCGCACGCCGCAGGTCTCCGACGCGGCGAAGGACCTCGCCGCGCGCGCGATGGCGCACACGCCCGAGGACCCGCTTTACGTCGTCGCGATCGGGGCGATCACGAACGTCGCTTCGGCGCTGCTGCTCGAACCGGACATCGCAGACCGGACGGTCGTGACGTGGCTCGGCGGGCACGCGCTCCACTGGCACGACAACGTGGAGTTCAACATGATGCAGGACGTCGCGGCGGCGCGGGTGGTGTTCGGCTCCGGCGTGCCGCTCGTGATGCTGCCCTGCGGCGGCGTCGTGAGCGAATTTATGACGACGGAGCCGGAGCTGCGGCACTGGCTCTCCGGGAAGAACGCGCTCTGCGATTATCTCGTCGCGCACACCGTGGAGGCCGCGAACGAATACGCGAAGGGGAAGGTCTGGAGCCGCGTGATCTGGGATGTGACCGCCGTGGCGTGGCTCGTGAACGACGGGGACCGGTTCCTTTTGAGCCGCCTTTTGCCCACGCCCGTGCCCGAATACGACGACCGCTGGGCCGAGGACCCGAGGCGGCCGCTCTGCCGGTATGTGTATAAGGTGAACCGCGACGCGCTTTTCGGAGATCTTTTCGCGCGGATCGCGGAATAGGAGGACGGCATGAACGTTGTGGTGTTCGGCTCTGTGAATATCGATCATGTATACGCGGTGCAGCGCACGGTGCGCATCGGGGAGACGATGGACTCCGAAGGATATGAAAAGCACGAGGGCGGCAAGGGCTTCAACCAGGCCGTGGCGCTCAGCCGGGCGGGGGTCCCGGTGCGTTTTGCCGGGGCTGTCGGCCCGGACGGCGCGCGCCTGCGGGAGCGGCTCGAGGGCTGCGGCGTGGACACCGGGCTGCTGGAGACGGTGGACGTTCCGACGGGACACGCGATCATTCAGGTGGACGAAGAGGGGCAGAACGCGATCCTGCTTTCGGCGGCGCGAACCGCGCGATCACAAAGGAGCGCATCTGCGCCGTGCTGGACACGCTCTCTGCCGGGGACGTCGTCGTGATGCAGAACGAGATCAGCCATGTGGAGTTCCTGCTGCGCGAGTCGGCAAGGCGCGGCATCCGCGCCGCGCTGAACCCCTCGCCGATCACCCCGGAGCTGCTGCGCTGGCCGCTGGACCTCGCGCGGTGGCTGATCCTGAACGAGGTCGAGGGCGCGGCGCTCACCGGGGAGGAGGACCCCGCGGCGATGCTCGAACGCCTCGCGGCTCGCTGCCCCGAGACCGAGATCGTGCTGACGCTCGGAGAGGCCGGCGCGCGGTACGCGTATCGGGGGACGCGGCTGTTCCAGCCGGCGGTCCCCGCGAAGGCGGTGGACACGACCGGCGCGGGCGACACCTTCACCGGCTTTTTCCTCGCCGACGCGCTGCGCGGCGAACCGGTCGAGACCGCGCTCCTGCACGCGGCGCAGGCCGCCGCCATCGCGGTCTCCCGGCCCGGCGCGGCGGAGTCGATCCCGCTGCGCGACGAGCTCCCCACCCACCTTTTCTGAAGAAAAGGTGGGCCAAAAGACTTTTATCGTTTGGCTGTCGCTGGCGGGGAGGAATGAGGAAAGTTTACCGCTCCGAGTTTACGGAGAAGCAGAAAGCTGCGCTGTTTCTGAAGAAAGGCGGGCCAAAGACAGAAAAACTCCCGTGTCGGAGAGATCCGGCGCGGGAGTTTTTGCACCCGGGAACGCGGGGCGGCAGAGCCGCTTTCGTTTGGCACCTGCGGTGCGGCGGCGTTTGCCCTACGGCAGCTCGCAGAGGGGTTATTTGTCTGCTCTGCATGGGCTCGCGGGGAAGGAAAGCAGGCTTACCGAACGAACCAAGTTTATCGCGCGGGGGCGAAGTTTCCCTAAAACCCTGGCGTAGTTCGCGGAGCGCGGGCAGGGCCCGTTTCGTTTCGCTCTACGCAGGCTCGCAGAGGGCAGGAGGGGGCTTACCAAACGAACCATGTTTATGGCGTGGGGAGAAGTCTCCCTAAAACCCTGGCGAAGTTCGCGGCGCGCGGGCAGAGCCCGTTTCGTTTCGCCCTGCACAGGCTCACGGAGGGCAGGAGGGGGCTTACCGAACGAACCAAGCTTATCGCGCGGGGCGAAGTTTCCTTAAAACCCTGACGAAGTTCGCGGAGTGCGGGCAGGGCCCGCTTCGTTTCGCTCTGCACAGGCTCGAGGGGGACAGGAGCGGGCTTACCGAACGAACCAAGCTTATCGCGCGGGGCGAAGTTTCCCTAAAACCCTGGCGAAGTTCGCGGAGCGAACGACCGGCGCGACGAAAGAGGCTTTGCCTCTGGCGCGGGAGCAAGGTTACCGGAATTACCGGCGAAGCGTGTGCATGCACACGCGACCAGCGCGACGCAAAAGTTCTTTTGCTTACTTTTCTTTCAAGAAAAGTAAGTCTTGAAAGAAAAGTAGGGGTTAGTTTTGGTAGGCGATCTGTTCCTCGAGGACGAGGGGATAGCGGGAGAGGGCGGCGCTGTCGAGGTCGGTGCGGTGCATATCGACGGCGGTGATCTGGCGGTTCGAATAGGTGGTGTAGTAGTAGACGCCCTTGTCGCAGTTGGCGCAGCTCGTGTAGACCGTGATCTCGTACTTGCCCTCGCCGACCTCGCAGACGCCGCGCTGCTGCTCGACCGAGCCGAGGATGTGGAAGAACTGGCCGACGCTCTCCGCCTCGGAATCGCCGGAGAGGGAGTTGAGCTTCGTGAACGCAACCTTGACGAAGCGCGACGGCGAGGAGACGTCGCCCGGCAGACCGAGCGCGCCCATGCCGCGGCTGTACGGGTGGAACTGGAGCTTATCCGAGAAGAGATTCTCCGGCTGCTTCGGGGAGAGGTGCATATAGTCCGTGAGGCGGAGCATCTGCTCCGGGAAGGTCGGGTTGTTCGTGAGCACGCCGGCGGGGTTGTCGTAGATGTGCAGGCCGGAGGCGGTGGACTCCATGACGATGACCTCGTCGCGGTCCGCGATCATCCAGTGCAGCGAGGAGACCGGGAACTGCGGGGAAAA
>CANRMW010000183.1 GCA_947631835.1 uncultured Clostridia bacterium
GAAATGCCCGGCTATGACTCCGAGATCATCATGGCGTCCGGTTCCTTTACGATGGGGTCGAGCATCGAACTTTCCGCCGACGCGCCTTTGCGGGAACCCTTTGCCGTCTGGATGCAGGGCGGCGTGAGCTTCCACACGGGAAGGCTCGGCACACTTTTTGCGTTGCAAAATCTGCTCGATGTGGGCCTTTTGGACCAGTCGAAGCTGTAACGGAAACGGAGGAATACACTTTGCGTGACAGAGAAAAAGCGAGAAAACTCGCAAAAGAGCTTGTTTCCAAGATGACGATCGAAGAGCGCGCGTCTCAACTGCGATATGACGCGCCAGCCGTGGAGCGCCTCGGCGTCCCCGCGTATAACTGGTGGAACGAGGCGCTGCACGGTGTGGCGCGCGCGGGCGTCGCCACCATGTTCCCGATGCCGATCGCAATGGCGTCCATGTTTGACGAAGACCTCCTGCAAGAGATCGGCGGCGTCGTGGCGACGGAGGGGCGCGCAAAATACAACGAGGCGAAAAAGCACGGGGACCGCGACATCTACAAGGGACTCACGTTTTGGTCGCCGAATATCAATATCTTCCGCGACCCTCGCTGGGGACGCGGGCAGGAGACCTACGGAGAGGATCCTTATCTCACGTCGCGGCTCGGCGTCGCCTACATCAAAGGGCTGCAGGGGGACGACGAATATTTAAAGCTCGCCGCCTGCGCGAAGCATTACGCGGTACACAGCGGCCCGGAAAAAATGCGCCATGAGTTTGACGCCGAGGTCAGCCAAAAGGACCTTTGGGAAACCTATCTTCCGGCGTTTGAAAGCGCGGTCCGCGAGGGCGGGGTAGAGGCCGTGATGGGTGCGTATAACCGCACATTGGGAGAGCCCTGCTGCGGCAGCGATCTTCTAATCCGGCAGATCCTCCGCGGCAAGTGGGGATTTGAAGGACACTACGTCTCGGACTGCTGGGCGATCTCCGATTTTCATCTGCATCACCACGTCACAAAGACAGCGGAGGACTCCGCCGCGCTTGCGCTCCAAATGGGATGCGATGTAAACTGCGGCGTCACATATCTCTATCTGCTCAAGGCATTGGAAAACGGACTTGTGACCGAGGAGCAGATCACGGAGGCGGCCGTGCGTCTTTTCACGACCCGTTTCCTGCTGGGCGAATTTGACGAAAACAATCCGTTTAACGACATCCCATACGAGTGTGTGGAATGTCCGGAACACCTCGCTTTGAGTCTGGAAGCCGCCCGGAAGAGCATTGTGCTCCTGAAAAACGACGGCGTCCTCCCGCTCGACCTCGCGAAGATCCGCACGGTCGGCGTCATCGGGCCGAACGCAAACAGCCGTCTTGCCCTTGTCGGAAATTACCACGGCACGGCTTCGCGCTACACCACCGTCCTCGAGGGCATTCAAGACTATGTGGGCGAGCGCGCGAGAGTGCTTTACTCCGAAGGCTGCCACCTCTACGAGGACAAGGTGGAAGGCCTTGCGGTTCCCGGAGATCGGCTTTCCGAAGCGGAGACTGTTGCGGAACACAGCGACGTCGTGATTCTGGTCACGGGGCTGAACGAGACGGTCGAAGGGGAAGAAATGCACGAGAGCAATTTCGGCGGCGCGGGGGACAAAGTGGATCTGCAGCTTCCGGAGCCGCAGAGAAAGCTCCTGGAGACCGCTGCGGCCGCCGGAAAACCGGTCGTTCTGATCAATATGACCGGCAGCGCCATGGACCTGCGGTTCGCGGACGCGCACTGCAGCGCCGTGCTGCAGGCGTGGTATCCGGGCAGCGAGGGCGGCAAAGCGATCGCAGAGCTGCTATTCGGCGCTTTTTCTCCTTCCGGAAAACTCCCTGTCACGTTCTATCGTTCCGCGGACGATCTCCCGGCGTTTACGGATTACAGCATGGAAAACCGGACGTACCGCAATTTCACCGGCGATGTGCTCTATCCGTTCGGCTTTGGACTGACCTACGGGGATGTCCGGGTGACCGGCGCCGCTTTCGAGAAGGACGGGGACGCGTATGCGGTGACGGCGCATGTCGAGAACCTTGGCCGCGCCACCGACGACGTCGTGCAGATATATATCCGCATCCTAGACTCGAAATACGCCGTGAAGAATTACAGCCTGTGCGGCTTTCGGCATATCTCCCTCGGCGAAGGGGAAAAGGACAGCGTTTCGATCCGCATCCCAAAGACGGCGTTTGAGATCGTGGACGAGACTGGCGCACGGCGGGTGGACAGCAGCCGTTTCGTGCTCTACGTCGGGACCTCGCAGCCCGACCGGAAAAGCGTCCGCCTGACCGGGAAGTCTCCCGTGGAGCTCCCGATCACCTTGACGGAAATCTGAGCGGACGGGAAAGGGCTGCTTCGGCAGCCCCTTTCCTCGGGAAGAATCGGAAAGAGGGAAAGAAGCATGCAGCAAAAGGGCGATTTTTCGGAGGGCCGCGTCTCGTCCGGTATTTTGCGGCTCGCCGTGCCGCTTGTACTGGCGCAGCTCGTCAATGTTCTTTATAATCTCGTGGACCGCATGTATATCGGGCGGATCGGGGAAGACTCCGTGGACGCGCTGACCGGCGTCGGGCTGACGTTTCCGATCCTTCTGATGGTGACGGCGTTTGCGAACCTGTTTGGCTCGGGCGGTACGCCGCTTTTCTCCATGGCGAGAGGTGCGGCGCAGAATGAAAAGGGGACGCAGTTTCGTGAACGGGCGTCGCTCGTTATGAACAATACGTTCTTTCTTCTGGTGGGGACGGGACTGATCCTGACGGTTTTGGTCCTGCTCATCAAAAAGCCTTTTCTCTATATGTTCGGCGCGAGCGATTCCACCTTCCCCTACGCGGACAGCTACATCACGGTCTATATGCTGGGCAGCGTGTTTGTGATGATCTCCCTCGGGATGAACGGCTTCATCAACGCGCAGGGCTTTTCCACAAAGGGCATGCTGACTGTCTTGATCGGAGCGCTGCTAAACATCGCGCTCGATCCCGTCTTCATCTTTGTGCTGGGCCTTGGCGTGACTGGCGCCGCGCTCGCGACGGTCCTTTCGCAAATGGCCTCCGCAATATGGGTGATCCTGTTTCTCACGGGCAAAAAGACGCTCTTTCGGCTCCGCCTTCGGGATATGCGGCTGCGGTGGAAACTCGTGAAGGAGATCGTTTCTCTCGGCATCGCGGGGTTCGTGATGGGATTCACCACCAGCGCCGTCCAGGGCATCTGCAACACGACACTTTCCCAGTTTGGCGGGGACCTGTATGTCGGTGTAATGACGGTCATCAATTCGATCCGGGAAATCACCTCCGCGCCCGTGCAGGGCTTTACGCAGGCGGCAAATCCCGTGATCGGGTTCAACTACGGCGCGGGAAAGTACCGCCGCGTGCGTTCGGCGATCGTCTTTATCACGCTGCTGTGTGTCGCCTTCACGACGCTGATCTGGCTCCTGCTGATGATCTTTCCGCGGTTCTTCATCGCGATCTTCAACGACGATCCGACGCTCACGGAAGCGTGCGCGCATTCGATGTTTATCTATTTCTTCGGCTATTTCATGATGTCGCTGCAAATGGCGGGGCAGACCGTCGCACAGGCGCTGGGAAGGGCAAAGCAGGCCATCTTTTTCTCCCTGCTGCGCAAGGTCATCATCGTCATCCCTCTGACTCTGATCCTGCCGCATCTCTTCGGTTTGGGTGTCAACGGGGTTTTTCTCGCGGAAGCGATCTCCAACTTCGTCGGCGGCAGCGCCTGCTACATCACGATGCTCTGTACGGTTTGGCGGGAGATGAAGCGCAGGGAAAAGGAAAGGGCCGAATGAGCCGTACTTTTGTCAGGCTTTCCGATTTCTCGCTTTGGTTTTATCTAAAACATCTATTGACGAGCGTTTACGAATCTGTTAGA
>CANRMW010000184.1 GCA_947631835.1 uncultured Clostridia bacterium
GACGACCAGGCCCCCGCCCCGGCGGACGCCGCGAGCCACACGCTGCTGCGCGAGACGCTCGGCGACGTGCTCGATTCCCTGACGCCGAGAGAGGAGAAGGTGTTGCGGTTGCGCTTCGGGCTAGAGGACGGCAGGAGCCGGACGCTCGAAGAGGTGGGGCGCGAGTTCAACGTGACGCGCGAGCGCATCCGGCAGATCGAGGCGAAGGCGCTGCGCAAGCTGCGCCACCCGAGCCGGAGCAAGAAGCTCAAGGATTTTCTGGACTGAGGCGCTGCGGGCGATCTTTGGAAGGAAGGGTGACGGAAGATGCGAATGACACTGGAAGCCGATTACGCCGTGCGGATCGTGGAATTTCTCACGGTGACGGGCAAACGCACCGACGCGCGGACCGTGTCGGAAAAGACCGGCGTGACGCTGCGGTTCACGCTGAAGATCCTCCGCACGCTGGTCTCGGCGGGGATCGTCCGGTCGTTTCAGGGCTCGAAAGGCGGCTATGAGCTTGCAAAGCCGCCCGAGGAGATCACCCTGCGCTGCGTGATCGAGGCGGTGGAAGGGCCGTATATGCTCTCCCGCTGTCAGGACGACGGGTATAGCTGCACGCGCGCGAACTGCTGCCTGCACGCCATCTATGAGGAGATCACCGCCGAGGTGCGGGAAAAGCTGGAATCGTACAATTTCGCGGCGATCGTCGCCCCGAAGTAACACGGCAAAAGACAAAAAACGCGCGGCGGGTTTTTCGCTCGCCGCGCTTGCTTTTTTCCCCGCGATGTGCTATACTGAAACAGGCTTTTGAAGGCCGCGCCGAGGGGCTCCGCCCCTTGGGCCCGCCGCCTTTGATAAGGTGGGCGAAACTTATGCCGTTGTCCTGCGAATGCTTGCGGGAAACAAGAGAAAGACAACGTTTCGCACAGCACTTGCGGCGCGGCGGCAAAGCCGCTTCCGTTCGCTCTGCGCAGGCTCACGGAGGGCGGGAGCGCGTTTACCGTACAGACCGGGATTTTGGCGCGGGAGAAAGTTTACCGTCAGAACCGGCGAAGCGTATGCCTGCACACGCGACTGGCGCGGCATAAAAGTCTTTGCCCAGCTTTCTTCAGAAAGCTGGAGAAGTAACACTTGCCCTACGAAAGCCTGCTGGAAACAGGAGAATGCCAACATTTCGCACAGCACTTGCGGCGCGGGTTGCGAGGGAGAAAATTTCGGTAACAGTAAGCGCGCGCAAGCGCGCGCGACGTGACGCAAAAAGTTCTTTTGCTTCCTTTTCTTTCAAGAAAAGGAAGAGAAAACGGGCCATTAGCTCAGTTGGTCAGAGCAGCCGGCTCATAACCGGTCGGTCCGGGGTTCGAGTCCCTGATGGCCCACCATGTCGCGGCGAGCCCTTGCGGCTTGCCGCGATCTGCATTTCAAAGGCGAAGCGCGCCCCGCGCGGTGAACACGGCCGCGAGATTTTTTGCGCGGGCGGCGGTCGGACGAGGGGTGCGGGAGCGAGGAAAAGGCCCTCTTCAGCGAGAGGGGACAGGGCAAGGCCCGGCCTGAGAGAGGGCGGGGCTTTTTTTCTTTCGGTTTATTTTTTCGAGGGGATGTGGTCGGATGATCTACACCGTGACGATGAATCCGGCGCTGGACCTGCTGCTGCCGGTGCCGGAGCTTTCCGAGTACGCCGTGACGCGGGCGGAGCGCGAGGAGGTGCGCTTCGGCGGGAAAGGCGTGAACGTCTCCCTCGCGCTGCGCGCGCTGGGCGTGCCGAGTACGGCGATGGGGTTTGCGGCCGGGTTTACCGGCGAGGCGCTGGTCGGATTTCTCGAAACGCAGGGCATTTCGGCAAGGTTCCTGCGCCTTTCGGAGGGGTTCACGCGGATCAATGTGAAGCTCACCGGCGCGGCGGACACGGAGATCAACGCGCCGGGGCCGGCGGTGCAGCCCGAGGACGTGGAGGCGTTTCTCGCGGGGCTGGACGCGCTCCGGCCGGGAGATACGCTGGTGCTTTCCGGGAGCGTGCCGCCCGGCGCCGGGAACGACGTGTATGCCCGGGCTGTCCGGCGCGCAGGGGAGCGCGGCGCGAGGGCCGCGGTGGACGCGGCCGGGAAGCTCTTTGAGAACGCGGTGCGCGAGGGCGTTTTTCTCGTGAAGCCCAACCGCGAGGAGCTCGGCGCGCTGTTCGGCGAAAAGCTGGAGAGCGACGCGGCGGTGCTCGAAAAGATGCGCGCGCTGCAGGCGCGCGGCGCGGAGAATGTGCTGACCTCGCTCGGCGGGGACGGCGCGCTGCTGCTGACCGGGGCGGGGGAGGTCTACCGCGCGGGGGCGGCGAAGGGCACGGTGCGCAGCACGACGGCGGCGGGGGACTCGATGCTCGCCGGGGTGCTCGCCGCGCTCGAAAAGGGGAAGACGTTTCCCGAGGCGCTGGAGCTCGGGACGGCGGCGGGCGGCGCGACCGCGTTTTCCGTCGGCGTCGCGGGGTTTCAGAAGATCATGGCGGTGTACGAGACGGTGAAAGGGACGGTGCGGCGCGTTGGATAGCTTTTTTGTTGCGCTGAACGCGGTGATGCCGCTGTTTCTGCTTTTGGCGCTCGGCTACGGGCTCAAAAAGATCGGGATGCTCACGCCGGAGCTTTTGAAAAAAATGAACAGCCTGAATTTCCGGGTGTTCCTGCCGGTGCTGCTTTTCAACAACACCTATAAGACCTCTGTCACGGAGGCGGTCGGCGGCGTGACCGTCGGCTTTGCGGTCGGGTCGCTCGCCGTGCTGTACGCGCTGCTGTGCCTCGCCGTGCCGCGCGTCGTGAAGACGCCGGCGCAGCGCGGCGTGGTGATCCAAGGGCTGTTCCGCAGCAACTACGCGATCCTCGCGGTCGCGCTCGTGACGAACGTGTTCGGGGAGGAAAAAGCGGCTGCGGCGTCCGTGCTCTGCGCGATCCTCGTGCCGCTCTACAACGTGCTCGCAGTCGTGACGCTCGCGGTGTTCACCTCGGGCGAGAAGCCGAAGCTCGGGCCGACGCTCCGCTCGATCGTGACGAACCCGCTGATCATCGGGGTCGCGGCGGGGCTGGTCGTTTCGCTCTTTCGGCTGCGCTTCCCGACGTTCCTCGAAAGCGCCGTCACCGACGTGGCGCGCCTCGCGACGCCGCTCGCGCTGATCGTCCTCGGGGGCGATTTCAGCTTCCGAAAGGCGAAGGGGAACCTCTCCCTGAGCCTACCGGTCATGGCCCTCAAGCTCGTCGTGATCCCAGTGTGCTTCGTGCCGATCGCAGTGGCGCTCGGCATCCGCGGGCCGGAACTGCTCGCGATCTGCCTCGCGTGGGAAACGCCGGTCGCGGCGTCGAGCTACATCATGGCGGTGGAGGCCGGGGCGGATGGCGAGCTCGCCGGGGAGCTCGTGGTGCTCAGCACGGCGTGCTGCATCCCGACGGTGTTCCTGCTGATCTTTATTTTGCAGTCCATGGCGCTGCTGTGAGGGGTCATCCCGTTACGGACTTGGTGTCCAAAATTCGGCTTTCAAACGGTTCGCCTGAAAAAGTTTGACCGGGGCCGTTACACGGTCGGGAAAATGGAGCTGCTGTTATAGGTATTATCTTGCAGAGTTTGATATATAGCCGAGGAAAACCCAAAAGTGCGCCTTTGCAGTGTAATTTATGCTTGCGGTGCAAGTTGTATGAATGGATTTTATCAAAAGTTATACTGTTATGTAGTAGAGAGGCGGATAAAGAGATGGATCTGAAAATAGCTTTGCTGCAATTACTTCCGGAAGGCATGCTTGAAAAACAACTGGAAAAAGGAAAAAACGCTTGCATTAAGGCAAAAAATATGGGTGCCGATATTGCCCTGTTTCC
>CANRMW010000185.1 GCA_947631835.1 uncultured Clostridia bacterium
CCCCTCGTTCCCGACCCAGACCGCGCATTTCTCCTCGGAAAATTCAACAGCGGTGATGTCCTCCCCGCCGGTCGGGACCGCCGCGAACAGCCGGAACCCCGCTTCCTGCAGCCGGCCGGCGCAGGCGGACGGTTCCGGAAAGCTGTGCAGCGCGAGGCGGAACACCGCGCCCATGGACCCGCGCACGACCTTCGGCGAGAACGGGTCGCAGCACGCGCCGACGAAACAGACGTCCGGCACGCCGAGCGCCTCGGCCGTCCGCAGCACGCCGCCCACGTTCGAGGGGTCCTGCACGTCCTCGAGCACCAGCACGCACGGCGCGTCCTGCAGCGCGCGGCGCGGCTTCGGCACGGCGCAGACGCAGAAGACCCCCTGCGGGTGCTTCGTGTCGGAGAGCAGCTCCGCCGCGTGCGGCGCGACGCAAAAGCGTTCCCGCGCCGCTTCTAGGACCGGGCCGAGGTACCGCCCGTATTTTTCTTCGGCCTCCAACGTAAAAAAGCAGCCCTCGATCTCCACACCGCTCTCGGCGGCGTCGGCGCAAAGGCGCGCGCCCTCCGCGAGGAACAGGCCCGTCTCGCGGCGCTGCTGCGCGCTTTTCAGGAGCGCCGCCGCCT
Organism: uncultured Clostridia bacterium; assembly: GCA_947631835.1. Taxonomy (GTDB): domain Bacteria; phylum Bacillota; class Clostridia; order Oscillospirales; family Acutalibacteraceae; genus Hominenteromicrobium. The sequence goes on from CANRMW010000185.1 coordinate 615, forward strand.
GCTGCACGGCGGGATGCTTCCGGCTCGTCACCGTCTCCATTCTCAGATCCCTCCAACAAAGAAAAATCGCGCCCGGAGAACTTCCGAGCGCGAAAGTGAACTATTAGAGGGCGGCCTTCGCGGTTTCGACAAGAGCCTTGAAAGCCGCGCTGTCCGCGATCGCGATCTCGGAAAGCATCTTTCTGTTGAGCGTCACGCCCGCCTTCTTCAGACCGTTCATGAAAACGGAATACGACACGCCGTTCGCACGGCACGCGGCGTTGATGCGGGTGATCCAGATGCGGCGGAAGTCGCGCTTTCTCTGCTTTCTGCCGACATAAGCGTAGTTGCCGGACTTCATGACGGCCTGCTTCGCCATCTTAAAGTGACGGCTCTTCGCACCCCAGTACCCTTTCGCGAGCTTTAAGACCTTGTTTCTTCTCTTGCGCGTAGACAGCGCACCCTTGACTCTAGCCATTTATAAATAACCTCCGGTATAGCGTTTTCAGAGCATACCCTTACGCGTAGGGCAGCATTTTCTTCACGGCCTTGACGTTCGTCTTGTCGGTAACGGCAGTGCCTCTGTTGTGGCGCTTCCATTTCGCGGTCTTGCCGTGGCCGTTGAAAAGGTGGCTGGTATTCGCGTGCGCGCGGATGACCTTCCCGTTTTTCGAGATCTTCAGGCGCTTCTTCGCGCCGCTGTGTGTTTTGAGTTTCGGCATTTTGAGATCCTCCTTAGATAAGTCAATGAACAGTTACTTCTGGGGCTTCGGACTGAGGAACATCAGCATACTCCGGCCCTCCAGCTTCGGGGCCTTATCGATGTTCGCCGTCTCCGCAAGAGACTGCGCGAACCGCTGCATGATCTCCGTGCCGATCTCGGGATGGCCCATCTCACGGCCGCGGAAACGGATGGACACCTTGACCTTGTTCCCCTCGGAGAGGAACCGGAGCGCATGGTTCCGCTTCGTCTCGAAGTCGTGGGTGTCGATGTTCAGGGAGAGCCGGATCTCCTTGAGCTCCACAACGCGCTGGTTGCGTTTCATTTCTTTTTCCCGCTTCGACTGCTCAAAACGGTACTTGCCGTAGTCGATGATCTTGCAGACTGGCGGCTTGGCCTGCGGCGCGATCTTGACAAGGTCAAGATTCTTCTCCTGCGCGAGATTCATCGCATCCCGCACGGACATGATGCCGAGCTGTGCGCCGTCCGCGCCTACGACGCGAACCTCTTTGTCGCGGATCTCTTCGTTGATCTGCAGTTCCTGTTTGCTGATGGTGAAGCACCTCCATAGCTGCGCAAATCTGGTTCTGTTCAAAGCGGCGCAAAAAAACGGACAGATCGCTCTGCCCGCACACCAACGCCGCAAAACGCGCAAAACGCGCTTTCCGTTTCGTATGGACCTGTGGCAGAAAGCTGCACGGGTGAGAGCATACCGCTCCGCTTTGTTTTGTACGCTCTCTATTATACGCGGCCGTTTCCCGTTTGTCAAGAGAAACACGCGGAAAAAAGAGATTTTTTTGAAAGACTAATCCGCCGAGTGGACGCAGTAACGCGTCTCCACCAGCTCCGGGTCGTCGTCGTCCTCGGCCGCGCAGGAAAAGACGTTCTCCTCATAATACACGAAAAGCCCTAGGCGCCCGCCCTCATACGCGGGCACGACGCGGTAGAGTCGGTTGATAAACCCCGTTTTGCTCTGCTCCACGGTGACGTCGAGGATCTCCGCTGCGTTCAACACCTGCCGCATAGATCTCGGGACCTTTCCCGGCTCCCACGCGCAGTATACACGGTACAGATCCTCGGCGCTCATTTTCCGTCTCTCCTTTGCGCACGCAGCTTTGCATCCTTTCGGCCGATAGAGGAGCATTTGTTCCCGTGTACGGGAACAAAAAGCAAAGCGCTTTGCTTCGGCCGCGCGAACATTTTCATCTTCCATCTTTATATTTATAATAGCATAAAGGCCGGGAAAGCGCAACTGTTTTTTGCGTCCTTTCTCCCCCTCCTGCGAAGATCCGTTCCTTTTGATCCGTTTCCCCTTTTATTTTTTGAAAAAAGGGTATATAATACATGGAGAAACGCGGCTTACGACCCGCGTCCATTTGGGGTGCGCCATGAAACGGATCTCACAGGAAAAAGGGAATCCCCCGCTTCGCTTCCGCAGGATCTTTCTGTTCTGCGGCGTGTTCATGCTGGCCTCCGAGATCTGGAAGCAGCTCACGCTGACGTTTCAGGTAAACGGGGGCGAATACCTCTGGTTTTATTTCCCGTTTCAGCTCTGCTCCACGCCCATGTACATTCTCCTCGCGCTGCCGTTCATCCGGCGAAGCGCGCCGCGCCGCGCGCTGCTGACGTATCTCATGACCTTCGGGCTCCTCGGCGGCGTCATCGTCCTCGCAGATACATCCGGCCTGCACTATCCGATCCCCGCGCTCACGGTCCATTCCTTCGCGTGGCACGCGGCGCTCGCCGGGATCGGCGTCCTCGCGGGCGCCGCGCTGGAGCGACCATCCTTTTCGGACCTGAAAAACGCCGTCCTGCTCTACGCCGCTTTCTGCTCGGTCGCCTTTGTTTTGAACGCCGCGTTCGACCGCTTCGGCGAGATCAACCTGTTCTACATCAATCCCACCCGGCCCATGGAGCAGGTGGTCTTCCGCGACCTTGTCCCCGTTCTCGGAAAAAACGCCGTCCTCTGCCTTTATGTATTCATGACGGTCGTCGGCGCTTCCCTGCTGTGGGCGTTCTGGTATGCGCTCCATACGCTTTTGGGTAGGCGGCGAGCATCTGAAAGGTCAACGGATCGCCGGTAGCACCCCGAAAAACAGAACGCCGGGCAGCAGAAGCCACCCGGCAGATTTTTTATTCCGTTTTCAGCCCGTTTTGATAAAGACTGTAAAAATGGTGGGTCGGCCCGCAGCCATGCCCAAGCGGCAGCGCGTGCTCGATCGCCACGGTAACGTAGTCCTTCGCGCGCTTCACGGCCTCCGCCGGCGTGAACCCCAGCGCGAGGTTCGAAGCGATGGCGGAGGACAGCGTGCATCCCGTTCCGTGCGTGTTCTTGGTCTGGATCCGCTTGGTGGTGAAAAGGTGGAACACCTGCCCGTCATAGAGCACATCCGTGGCGTCCCCAATATAATGTCCCCCTTTGACGAGGACCGCGCCGCAGCCGCGTTCACAGAGCGCTTTTGCGGCCGCTTTCATTTCGT
>CANRMW010000186.1 GCA_947631835.1 uncultured Clostridia bacterium
CGCTGCGGCGAGAAAGGCGAAGCCGATCACGATCACCGTCCCGGACGAGATCACCGTCGGCGAGTTTGCCCTGCGGCTGAAGGCGACGAGCGCCGAGGTCATCAAGAAGCTGATGCAGAACGGCGTTTTCGCCGCCATCAACGACACGATCGATTTCGACACGGCGGTGCTCATCGCGGATGAATTTCACGCGAAGGTGGAGAAAGAGGTCGTCGTCACCATCGAGGAGCAGATCATTGACGACAGCGCCGATCTCGAGGAGAACCTCGTGCCGCGCGCGCCGGTCGTCGTGGTCATGGGCCATGTCGATCACGGCAAAACCTCTATTTTGGATGCGATCCGCCAGACGAACGTCACGGCGGGCGAGGCCGGCGGCATCACGCAGCACATCGGCGCGTACCGCGTGACGGTGGACGGGCGCGAGATCACGTTCCTCGATACGCCGGGACACGCGGCATTCACCACCATGCGCGCGCGCGGCGCCATGGTGACGGACATCGCGGTGCTGGTCGTCGCGGCGGACGACGGCATCATGCCGCAGACCGTCGAGGCCATCAACCACGCGAAAGCGGCGGGCGTCTCGATCATCGTGGCGATCAACAAGATGGATAAGCCGCAGGCGAACCCCGAGCTCGTCAAGCAGCAGCTCACCGAATACGAACTGGTCCCGGAGGAATGGGGCGGCGACGTGCCGTGCATCCCGGTCTCCGCCGTGACGAAGATGGGCATCGAGGACCTGCTCGAGATGATCCTTCTCACCGCGGACATGAAGGAGCTCAAGGCGAACCCGGACCGCGCCGCGAAGGGCACGGTCGTGGAGGCGCGGCTCGACAAGGGCCGCGGCCCGGTCGCGACGGTGCTCGTGCAGAACGGCACGCTGAACGTCGGCGACATCGTGGTCGCGGGCACGACGGTCGGCCGCGTGCGCGCGATGATGAACGAGCGCGGCGAGCGCATGGAGCACGCCGGGCCGTCCGTGCCGGTGGAGATCACCGGCCTCGACGACGTGCCGATCGGCGGCGACATCCTGAACGCCGTCTCCGACGAGCGCTTGGCGCGCGAGCTGGTCGCGCAGCGCCTCAGCGAGCAGAAGGAAGAGCGCTTCAACGCGCAGACGAAGGTCACGCTCGACAACCTCTTCGAGCAGATGGCCGCCGGCGAGATGAAGGAGCTCAAGATCATCGTGAAGGCGGATGTGCAGGGCTCCGTCGAAGCGGTGCGGCAGTCGCTCGAAAAGCTCTCGAACGAGGAAGTGCGCGTCAACGTCATCCACGGCGCGGTCGGCGCGGTCAACGAGAGCGACGTCATGCTGGCGAACGCCTCGAACGCGATCATCGTCGGGTTCAACGTCCGCCCGGACGCGGTCGCCGAAGAGAACGCGAAGCGCGACGGCGTGGATATGCGCCTCTACCGCGTGATCTACGACTGCATCGAGGAGATCGAGGCGGCCATGAAGGGCATGCTCGCGCCGAAGTACCGCGAGGTGTTCCTCGGGCGCGCCGAGTGCCGCGAGGTCTACAAGATCTCGAACGTCGGCCTTGTCATCGGCGGACACGTCACCTCCGGCAAGGTCGTGCGCGGCGCGCAGGTGCGCCTCGTGCGCGACGGCATCATCGTCGCGGACGACAGGATCGCCTCCCTGCGCCGCTTCAAGGACGACGTGCGCGAGGTCGCCGACGGCTACGACTGCGGCATCACGCTCGAAAAATACGGCGATATCAAGATCGGAGACCAGCTCGAAGCCTACGAGATGGAAGAATACAGGGATTGATCTCGAGGGGGCTTTCGCCCCCTCGACCCCACAAGGGGCTCCGCCCCTTGACCCCGCAAGGTCGAGCCTTTCTGAAGAAAGGCTCGCGAAAGACTTTTGCGTCGCGTTGGTCGCGTGTGCGTAAACGCACGACGCTTCGCCGGAGAAAGAGGGAAACTCAGCCCCGCGCCGTGCGCTTCGGCTGAAAATGTCCCCGCCTCCGCTCTTGTGGTCTTTTGTAAAGGAAAACAGAAACCTCAGATTGAGCCGGAGAACGCTCTGTTCCCGCACAGCACATCCGGCGCGGAATGCGCGGAAAGAAATTTCGGCAACGGTAAGCGCGCGTCAGCGCGCGAAAACGCGACGTAAAAGTTCTTTTGTCCCCTTTTCTTTCAAGAAAAGGGGAAGGAGGAAGATATGCCTAGTCATAAATTGGGAAGGACGACGGAGGACATCCGCCGGGAGATCTCGGCGCTCCTCCGTGAAATGAAGGACCCGCGTGTCAGCGGGTTTTTGATCAGCGTCGTGCGGGTGGAGGTCACGAACGATCTCTCCTACTGCACGGTGTATATCAGCGCGATGGAAGGCATGGAAGTGGCGAAGAACGCGGTCGCGGGACTTCGCGGCGCGTCCGGGTTCATCCGGCGCGAGCTGGGGCAGCGTCTGCGCCTGCGCCATGTGCCGGAGCTGATCTTCAAGGCGACGGATTCCATCGAATACAGCGCGCACATCAATTCGCTGCTCGGTTCGCTGGACATCCCGCCCGAGGAGCCGGAAGAAGGAGAGGAAGACGATGCGTGAGGTGACGATGCGGGAAGCGGCGGCGATGCTGCGGAAATGGGACGACATTCTCGTCCTGTCACACCGCTCGCCGGACGGCGACACGCTCGGCTGCGCGGCGGCGCTCGTGGACGCGCTGCTCTCCATAGGCAAGCGCGCGATGTTCCGCTGCGCCGACGCGATCCCGGAGAAGTTCTTTTATCTGTTTCGGGAGCTGCGGCTCGACGCGTTCACGCCCGCGCACATCGTCACGGTGGACGTCGCGGACAAGGCGCTGCTCGGGAGCTTGGAGCCGCTCGGCGAAAAGGCGGAGCTTGCCATCGACCACCATTTCGGTTCGCACCGGCCGTTCGCCGCGTGCCGCTGGGTGGAGGAGGCCGCCGCCTGCTGCATGATGGAGGCGGAGCTGCTCGAAGAAATGGGCGCGAAGATCACGCCGCGCATTGCCGACGCGCTCTATACCGGCCTCGCGACGGACACGGGCTGCTTTAAGTACGCGAACGTCACGCCGAAGGCGCACCGTGCCGCCGCAGCGCTCATCGAGCGGGGGGCGCGCGCGGCCCAGATCAATACGGCGCTGTTCGACACGAAGAGCCGCACGCAGATCCGGCTGGAGAGCGCGATCTTCAGCGGCATGGAGCTTTTCTTTGACGGGAAATGCGCCGTCGTCTGTTTGCCGAAGGCGCTCATCGCCGAGACCGGCGCGACCGAGAGCGACCTCGACGGGGTCTCCGCGCTGGCGAGGCAGGTCGAGGGCGTGGCCTGCGGCGTGACGATCCGCGAGCGCGGGGAGGGAGAATATAAGATCTCCCTGCGCACCGCAGAACCGGTGGACGCCGTGCCGATCGCGCGGACGTTCGGCGGCGGCGGGCACAAATTCGCCGCCGGGTGTACGCTCCACGGGACGCTGGAGGAGGTCAAGGCCCGGCTGCTTTCCGCGTGCGGCGAGGCGGTCCGCGCGCTTTGATCTGAAAAAATAGAGGGAGTGATCCGCATGGAATGGACAAAAGAACAACTGGAAGCGGCGCGGAGGGAGAGCCGCCTCTATTTAAAGCAGACGTCGCATCCGGAGCCGGAAGGCTACCGCTCCGACCAGCAGAAAATGCTGCCCCAGCCGCCGCTCGTCAAGGCCCCGATGGGCGGGCCGGTCACGGCGCTGCCGCGGGATTTTTCCGCGCTGG
>CANRMW010000187.1 GCA_947631835.1 uncultured Clostridia bacterium
TAGAAAAGCTGTCCAAAGCCCATTATAAGAAAATCGATATGGCGGATGCTGTTTATATTGTAAATATAGGGGGTTATATAGGCGAAGCTGTCCGAGAAGAACTACGCTATGCACAAATGAATAATAAAGATATTATCTTTCACGAAGCCAAATAAATTCTCGCTTGTCTGACTGATAATATTAAGCGTCGGTTCTGAAATGCCTTTTTTTGACTCATAAATCAGCAGACAACTAACAGAGAAAAACCGCTCCGATTTCGACAGGATTGATTCTTTTTCGCTTTTGTGGCGGGTAGGACGCTAAACGAAAATAAAAACAATTCTCCAGAAATTCGTATAAATTCGTATAATTTTGAGGTAGAAGAAGCGAAAAGCATTGATATTAAAGGGAAAATTGAACTTACTGTATTTTCCGACCATGAATCTCTTGGCCGAGTAAAAGGTTCATATCCGATCGCGGAGAGGAGGTTTGCAAAATGAGCAAATCGCAAAGCATGTATGACAATCCGGATTTTTTTGACGGATATAAAAAGCTGCGCGACAATCGGTACAGCGCAAACAACCTTGAGGAAAAACCAGCCCTCTTCTCTCTTGCTCCGGACCTTCACGGCAAAGCCGTGCTGGATCTCGGGTGCGGTTACGGGGAAAACTGCGCCGAGTTTAAAGCGCTTGGCGCGGCTGCCGTGTTGGGCGTGGATATCTCCACAAAAATGCTCGCTGTTGCGACAGCCGAGCATCCGGATCTGGAATTTATCTGCGCGGACATGAGCGATCTTTCGTTCCTAAACCGCAAATTCGACGTGGTATTCAGCTCGCTTGCGCTGCACTATATTGAGGATTTCGGCACATTTGTAAAAGACGTATTTGGCCTGCTGAATACGGGCGGGTATTTCATCTTTTCACAGGAACACCCGTTGACGACCGCGCCGATCGGGGGAGCGAGCTGGACCAGAGACGGCGAAGGCCATGTGCTCCATTACAACTTAACGGATTATGCCCGAAGCGGAAAGCGCAGCACAAGGTGGATCGTTGACGGCGTCGAAAAGTATCACCGCACCTTTTCCGAGATCGTCAACGCACTGGTTGACGCGGGCTTTACCATTGAAAAAATGCTGGAACCGATTCCGACGCAGGAAACGATCGAGCGGGATAAGAGCTGGGAAAAAGATCTGCATAAACCGAATTTTCTTCTTATCCAAGCAACGAAGCGATAGGTGCGCCGGTCGCTTTCCCGACAATGAAACCCGTGGGCTTGGCGAGAAAAAGAGCCAAAAAGCCCGTGTTTCTGCGGGATTTCGGAACCGCCCACCCCATTCGCATCTTTTCATCAAACTTACATCAAACGATGTTAAAAAGATGCTTAAGATGCAAAAAACGCAGATTTTCTAAGTTGAAATGGGCAATCCCATAGTGGGGTCGCCCATTTTGAGAAAAGGCAAATAAAAAATCGGGATATGCAGGGGAATGGGGTCCTGTCGAACCGCCCCTTGAGAGAGAAATGCTCTTTCAGGGGGCTTTTTTGCGTTCTGGAGGCAAATCGCACACTTCACCGCACTCCCACTTTTTTCAATACCGCTGTCCAAAAGAAAAGGGACAGCGGCGGCCCCACCCGCGCGCAAACCCGAACAACGTCAAAGGCCCTCCGGCGTGCCATGCGCCAAAGGGCCTCTCTTTTCGGTTCGGTTTTCCGCGCCCGGGCCTTACGCCCCGAGCCGCTTCGTCATGTTTTCGTAGTGGACGCAGGAGACGAGCGCGGTGTCCTTCGTGATCTTCCCCTCGCGGACGAGCCGCAGGAGACTGCCGTCCATCGTGCACATGCCGTCCGCAGCGCCCGCCTGCATCGCGGAATCAAGCTGGTGCAGCTTGTCCTCGCGGATCATGTTCTGGATCGCGGGGGTGGACTTCATCACCTCAAAGACCGGCACCTGCCCGCCGTTCGTGCCGGGCACGAGCTGCTGGCAGACGACGCCCTTGAGGATCTGCGCGAGCTGGATCTTCACCTGTTGCTGCTGCTGCGCCGGGAACACGTCGAGAATGCGGTTGATCGTGTTCGCCGCGCTGCTCGTGTGGAGCGTACTGAGCAGCAGCACGCCGGTCTCTGCGGCGGTCAGGGCCGCCGAGATCGTGTCGTAGTCGCGCATTTCGCCGAGCAGGATCACGTCGGGGCTCTCGCGCAGCGCCGAGCGCAGCGCCTCGAGGTAGCCCGGCGTGTCGATGGAGATCTCCCGCTGCGTCACGATCGCGCGGTCATGCCGGTGGATGTACTCGATCGGGTCCTCCATCGTGATGACGTGGCAGTCGCGGCTGCGGTTGATGCGGTCGATCATGCAGGCGAGCGTCGTCGATTTGCCCGTGCCCGCCGCGCCGGTGATGAGCACGAGGCCCTTCTTGTTGTCCGCGAGCGAGAGCACCGTCTCCGGAATGCCGAGCGCCGCCGGGTCGGGCAGACCGAAGCGGATCACCCGGATCACAGCCGCAAGCGAGCCGCGCTGCCGAAAGACGTTCACGCGGAAGCGCCCAAGCTGCGGCAAGGAGAACGAAAAATCGTCGTCCTCGCCGTTTTCAAGGTGCGTCGAGGCGCGCCCGCTCGTCTCGTAGATCTCGTGGACGAGCGCGGCGATGTCGTCGGGCAGCAGCCGCTGCCCCTCGAGCCGCACCTGGTGCCCGTGGCTTTTGAGCGTCACCGGAAGCCCGGCGACGAAGAAAATATCCGACGCTTCCCGCGTGGAGGCGTCCTGTAAAATCGCTTGAATGTCCATCCTGCGCTCCTCCTAGTTTCCCGGCCACAGCGTGCCTACCGTGTCGTTTTCGACCCATTCGCGCGAGAAGACCCATTCGGCGACGTCGCCGTTCCCGTCGAGCGCCACCGAGAGCTTCATTCCGTCCTGCTCAAAAACCGCCGTCTCGCCCGGCGCGGCGGAGCATAGAAACGTCTGCCCCTCCACCTCGAGCGCATACCGCGTCTGCACCGTCTCCGCGTAGCGCTCGGCGAGCGAAAGATCGGCCCGCGCCGTCGAAAATGTCAGAATGCCGAGCACCGCGAGACAGATCGCAATCACGGTCATCAGGAGCGCCAGCGGCCCCAGCCGAATCGGCACATGTTTCATGACGTCTCCCTCCCGCGCGCGGTTTCGAGCGCGTAGATCTCCGCGCCGTTCCAATCGACCGCGATCCTGCTTCGGACAAGGCGCGGTCCGTCCGGCTCCCACGAAACGGAGAGACACAGCGCGCCGCTGTCCAGCTCCAGCGCGCCGTCCTTCAAAACGGCCTCCCCGTCCGGTGCGAGCAGTGCTTGCACGTCCTCGAGCGAATCCGAGGCCGCGACCGCTTCCGCGGCGCGCTCCGCGAGCTGCACCGCCTCGGTCAGCCGGCCGGCCCTTTCGCTCTCACTGTGCGCCAGCCCAAACACCTGACTCAGCGCGAGCAGCACCGCGACGAACGCCGCGGCGAGGATCAGCGTCTCCACATAAAATGCCGTGATCTGCTTCCTCATTCCAGCCCCTCCGCACTTCGCAGGCACACGAGCACGCGCCCCGCGTCCGTCGTGACCTCCAGCGTACCGGGCCGCACCTCGCGCGCCGAGAACGTCTCGGTTTCGCCGAGCGATTCCGCCTCCTCCGGGTGGAGCGGCGCGCCGACCTGCGTGTATTCCTCGAGCAGCTCTCCGCCACGCGCATAGAGATGCAGCGCATAGCCCGAACCGTC
>CANRMW010000188.1 GCA_947631835.1 uncultured Clostridia bacterium
CGCCGCGCCGCAGGGCGGCCAGCAGCCGCCGTATGGCACGCCGGGCGCCGGTCCGAACGCCGGCGGCGGTCAGCCGGGCGGCACGGGAGACGTCTATGACGCGGACTTCAAAGACGTCGAGTAAGGAGTAAAACAGAAGTGCAGGGGGCCGAAAAAGCCCCTTGCCTTTTGTGAGGAGATGGTCGGATGCCAGACAGCAAGAGAGATTATTACGAGGTGCTCGGGGTACAGAAGGGCGCGTCGGACGACGAGATCAAGAAGGCGTACCGCAAGCTCGCAAAGCAGTACCACCCGGATCTGAACCCCGGCGACAAGAACGCCGAAGCGAAGTTCAAGGAGGCCAACGAAGCGTATGAGGTGCTGTCCGATTCGGACAAACGCGCCCGGTACGACCAGTTCGGCTTTGCGGGCGTGGACCCGAACTTCGGCGGCGGCGCAGGCGGCGCGGGATACGGCGGCGCGGGCGGCTTTGACTTCACCGATATTTTCGACAGCTTCTTCGGAGGCGGCTTCGGCGGCGCGCGCCGACAGAACCCGAACGCGCCCCGGCGCGGTTCGGATGCGGAGACCAGCGTGGTCGTGTCTTTTGAAGAGGCGGCGAAGGGCTGCAAGAAGAACGTGAAGTACCACCAGATCGAATCCTGCCCGGACTGTGGCGGCACCGGCGCGGCAAAAGGCACGAGCCCGAAGACCTGCCCCCACTGCGGCGGCACCGGCCAGGTGCGGATCAACCAGCGCACGCCGTTCGGCGTGATGCAGTCCGTCGGCACCTGTGACCACTGCCGGGGCACCGGAAAGATCATCGAGACGCCCTGCCGCACCTGCGACGGAAAGGGGCGCATCCGGCGGGAGAAGACCGTCGAGATCACCGTCCCGGCTGGCATTGACGACGAGCAGGTGTTGAATGTCGGCGGGCGCGGCAACGCGGGCGCGAACGGCGGCCCGAACGGCGACCTGCATGTGTTCGTCACCGTGCGGCCGCATCCGATCTACACGCGGCGCGGCAACGACGTCTGGTGTGAAATGCCGATCACCTTCTCGCAGGCGGCGCTCGGCGCGGACGTGACGGTCCCGACGCTGGACGGGAAGGTCAGCTACCACGTCCACGAGGGAACGCAGCCCGGCGACGTGTTCAAGCTCAAGGGCAAGGGCATCCAAAGCTTGCAGGGCAGGGGACGCGGCGACCAGTATGTACAGGTGACGGTGGAGGTCCCGCGCAACCTCTCGAAGCGCCAGAAAGAGATCCTCAGCGAGCTGGAATCCTCTGCAGACGACCGAAATTACCAGAAGCGCAAGAATTTCTTCGGGAAGCTGAAGGATATGTTCGGCAACCAAAATGAATAACGCGCGTCATAAAAAGGGACGGGAGGCATAAAGCCTCTCGTCCCTTTTCGCGTCTCCGTTTCCGGAGGGTGCGGTCTTGTCATTAAAGATGTCCTGCGGGGTTTACGGGTTGCACAGCGCGCAAGGACTGAAGCCGCGGTCGGTGAGATAATCGCGGGTCCCGGAGAAGTTCCAGCGGTCCTCCGGGGCGATGCCCTCCACGACGGAACAGCCGGGATCGTGGAAGAGGTCCGTGCTCGTGTCCGCGACGTAGGTGACCCGCTCCTCCTCTTCGTCCGGCCCGACGGCGCCTTCCGTGCCGTCATGCGTGCCGATCACGCCGTTGCCGCCGGTGCCGCCGTAGTCCCCGTCTCCCTCTGCGGGAGGTGCTTCGGTCGGCTCCGCAGTGGGTTCCGCCGTCGGTTCCGCTGTGGGCTCGGCGGTCGGTTTTGCAGTCGGAGAGCTGGTGGGGGTGGGCGAGGGCTTCTCGGTCGGCTTTTCGGTGGGTTCCGCCGTCGGTTCCGATGTGGGGTTCATGGTCGGTTCGGACTGTGTGTCGGACGAATCGGGCCACGAAACGGACGGAACGCCGAATTTCGTCAGGCCGAGGATGACCACGACAAGGAGGATCGCCGCGAACGCGCAGATCACGACGATGGAGACGGTCTTCTCCGTGCCCATCCGCTTTTTCGCCGCAGGGCGGGACGACCGCGAGGCGCCCGATGATCCGCGCTGGGATGCGGAGCCGGAAGAACGCGTGCGGGAAGCAGTGCTCCGGGAAGAGCCGGTCCGGGAACGGGAGCGGCTCGGCTCGGTGTTTTTGGCCATAAAAAGGACCTCCTTTGCCGTGGATCCGTTTCTTTCCCTCTATTCGATCCGACGCAGGGCAAGCGCCCCGCCGCACGGAAGGAAAAAAGGAAAGGAAAAAACTAAATTACAGGAAAAGTATAGCACATTCTTTTCAAAGACGCAAGCGCGATCTTTCAAAGATCTTCCCGTTCCAGCGGGAAAAGGCCGCCTTCCCTGAGCTCGTAGACCGTATCGCAGACCTCGCGAAGGTACTTTCGGTCGTGGGAGACGCTGAGGATCGCCCCGCCGAAGCCGCGAAGGGCCGCGCGGACCACCGGAGCCGAGAGCGGGCTGAAGTTTCGGGTCGGTTCGTCGAGGAGCAGGACGTTCGCGCGCCGGAGCACCATTTCGAGGAAAATGAGCTTTGCCTTTTGCCCGCCGCTGAGCGCGCCGATCGTGCCCGTCATCTCTTCGTGGGTGAATTTCATGGAGCCCATGCAGGTGCGCGCCCTGGTGATCTCCGCTTTCGTGTAACGGGCGGCGAGGTGATCGATGGGCGTTTTTTCGTAATCGAGCGCGTCGGCATAATTTTGGGGCATGAACGCGGCCGAGAGGTCCTGCCTTTCCCGGAGAAGGTCCCAGAGGAGCGCGAGCAGGGTGGATTTCCCGGCGCCGTTCCGCCCCGTGACGCCGATGTGCGCGCTGCCGGAAACGGTGAGACGAATATCCCGGGCGAGCACGCGTCCGCCGACGGAGAGCGCCGGGAGGGAGAGATCGAGAACGGTCTTTCCGGCGGGCACCTGAATGTCCGCGTCGAACCTCGTGAGGATCGCGTCTTCCTCTTCTGGAAAATCAAGGAAGTTCTCCTTTTCCCGCTCGAACCGTCTGCCCATCGAAAGGACGCCGTGCATCTTTTTCTTGAGAAGCCTCCCGCCGCTGGGATCCTTCCGGGAGATCGTCCGCTGTTCGTGGTTGACCCGCTCGTAGATCTGCCGCCACTTTTCCATCTGGCGGTCGTAATCGTCCCGCTGTTTCTGCGCCACCTGCGCCTGATGCGCGAATTGGAGCCGCCTGTGCGACAGATATTCGGAATAGGGGCACCGCGCGACCGTGATCCTGCACTGTGTCTTGCGGATGAGCTGCTCCATGTGGACGATGACGTTCGCGGTGCGCTCGATCAGCGTCTCGTCGTGCGAGACAAAGAGGACAGGCAGGCGGCTTTGAAGGAGGAACCGTTCCAGCCATTCCAGCGTTTGAATGTCCAGATCGTTCGTCGGCTCGTCGAGGAGCAGGATCTCAGGGCTGTCCATCAAGAGGCGGGCGAGCTGCGCCTTTACCTTTTCCCCACCGGAAAGCGTGCCGAGACATCGTTCGGAAAAGAGAAGCTCCAGCGGGAGCCCCAGCCGGGCGAGGACCTCCGTGTGGTCGTAATACGGCGCGTCCGCGAAATATTCGGAAAGGGAGAGGGATGCCGCCGCTTCCGGGAGAGCCGAAGCGGAAACACTGCGACGACCGGCTGCTTCGCGTGCTTGCCTGCCCGGTGGAGGAGGGCGGGAAGCTCGGAGCGCCGCTCGACCTGACCACCCAG
>CANRMW010000189.1 GCA_947631835.1 uncultured Clostridia bacterium
GCAGGTCCAGCTCGTCCTCCGTGAAAACGGGGATGCCGTTTTCGAGCAGGAGCGCGGCGGCGACGCCGTTCCCAGGGACTTTGTTCCCGGAGAAGGTGCCGTCATAGACGAGACCTTTGCCGCAGGAGGGGCTTTTCGCCTTGAGGATCGCGAAGTCCGCGCGGTCCAGCTTCGCGAGGAAGAGCGCGGTCTCCGCGCCCTTCCGGTACGCCGCGGTGACGTCCCGCCCGGCGGAGGAAACGACGCGGCCCCCTTGGATCTCCGCGGGGTCCCGGGGCGTGGGAAGACCGCCCATCTGCTCCGGGCAGATGGGGACGAGGGTGTGGCGCTCGGCGAGACGCAGCACGCGCTCCGCGCGCTGACCGTCTCCCTTGTACCGGCATTCGGCGCCGAGCAGGCATGCGCTGACCAGAATGACCGCCATGGTGATCCGTCCTTTCGGGAAAAAGATTCTGTGGGTATTGTATCATGATGCGCGAAAACCGTCAAGTACGGTTGCGTTTCGCGGCGCGCGGTGGTATAATGGGGAAAAAAGAACGATCTGGGGGAATTGCTATGCAGGAGTATCTGAAAAATCTGACCGTGTTCGACCACCCGCTGATCCGGCACAAGGTGAGCCACCTGTGCGACGTGAACACCGGCTCCAAGGAGTTCGGCGAGCTGGTCCGGGAGCTCGCGATGCTCATGGGATATGAGGCGCTCAAGGACCTGAAAACGACGGAGGTGGAGATCCAGGCGCCGCTGCAGAAGATCCGGACGCAGGTGCTCGCCGAGGATTTCACCATCGTACCGATCCTCCGCGCTGGGCTGGGCATGGTGGATGGCCTGCGCGCGCTCTCGCCGACGGCCCGTGTCGGGCATATCGGGCTATACCGCGACGAGGAAACGCTCAAGCCCATGACGTACTACTTCAAGCTCCCGGTGGATTCCGCGAACGGCCCCGTGATCGTGGTGGACCCGGCGCTCGCCACCGGCGGTTCCGCCGAGGCCGCGATCCAGTTCGTCAAGGAGTTCGGCTGCCGGAACATCAAATTCATGTGCATCTTCGCCTCCGAGATCGGCGTGAAGCTGCTCTGGGAGAAGCACCCGGATGTGCGCGTCTATGCCGCGAACTACGCGCCCGGCCCGCTCAACGAGCAGGGATATATCTACACCGCCGCCGGCGACGCGGGCGACCGCCTCTGCGGGACGGTCAGCTATAAGCCCCAGAAGTAAAAGAAGAGCGTCCGGTCCACGCGCCGGGCGCTCTTTCGGCGCGTCCCGGGGAGCGTTTTTTCCTTTCGGAAAAAGTATTTACAAATCCTTTTGAAAATGCTACAATGCAGATAAGAAAACCGCGGGAGGAGAGGACTTCCGCGAGGGGAGGCTTTGCCATGTATACCTTTGACCGTGCCGCTTATGAGGAGCGGATGAAATGGTTCGTGCACGACCGGTTCGGGATGTTCATCCACTGGGGGCTTTACGCGATCCCCGCGAGGGGGGAGTGGGTGCGCTCGCAGGAGCACATGCCCGAGGAACAGTACCGGCCGTTTTTTGAGGAATTTGATCCGGTGGATTTTGACCCGAAAGCCTGGGCGAAGCTCGCGAAGCAGGCGGGCATGAAATACGCCGTGCTGACCTCGAAGCATCACGACGGCTTCTGCCTGTTCGATTCCGCGCTCACCGACTGGAAGGTGACGAACACGCCGTTCGGGCGGGACATCGTGCGGGAGTTCCTCGACGCGTTCCGCGCGGAGGGCCTGAAGGTCGGGCTGTATTATTCGCTGCTGGACTGGCACCACCCGGATTACCCCGCCTTCGGCGACCAGAACCACCCGGAGCGGGACAACCCCGCGTTCCGGGACAAGCCGCACGACTTTGCGCGGTACCTCGATTACCTGCACGGGCAGGTGCGCGAGCTCTGCACGAACTACGGGAAGCTCGACATCATGTGGTTCGATTTTTCCTATGGAGATCTCACGGGCGAAGCGTGGCGCGCCTCCGAGCTCGTGCGCATGGTGCGCAGCCTGCAGCCGGGGATCATCCTCGACAACCGGCTTGAGGTCAGCGGCAGCGGCTTCGGGTCCATCGCGACGGACGCGCCGCTGGAGTACAGCGGAGATTTCGTCAGCCCGGAGCAGATCATCCCGCAGGAGGGATTCCGGGACAGCAAGGGGCGGAATATCTGCTGGGAAGCGTGCATCACGATGAACGACAACTGGGGATACACCGCGCTGGACAAGAACTTCAAGCCCGCCGCGACGATCATCCGCAAGCTCGTGGAGTGCGTCAGCAAGGGGGGCAATCTGCTCCTCAACGTCGGGCCGGACGCGCGCGGGAACATCCCGCCGGAATCCGTGGAGATCCTGCGGACGATCGGCGCGTGGATGCACCGAAACGGCGCATCCGTTTACGGCTGCGGCGGCGCGGGGATGCCGAAGCCCGAAAACGGCCGCATCACGCGGTGCGGCAAGACGCTCTATTATCATATTTTGGAAAATTCCATCGGAGGCATCCCGCTGCAGGGCGTCGCCGCGGACGAGATCGAATCCATCCGCCTCGTGGCGGACGGCTCCGAAGTCATGCAGCTAAAAGGCTGGATCTGGGACAATTACCCCGACGTCGTGTTCGTGCAGGCGAGCCGCACCGCGCGCCTGCCGGATGAAACGGACACGGTGATCGCGGTCACGCTGAAGTAGGCCGTGGCGGGAAAGAAACGCCTGACGGCGCGGGACGACATTCCCCGGCTGCCGCGTCAGGCAGAGGAATCGCCGGAGGAGGCGCTGGCGTTTTACCTGCGGCTGTTGAGGCCGGACACGGATCCGTATCTCCTCGCGCGCAGGCTGCTGGAACGGTTCGACCGGCTGAGCGACGTTTTCAACGCGCCGCCGGAGGTCCTGCTGCATGTGCAGGGCGTGGAGCCGCGCATCGCCGGGGCACTCTCCGCGCTGCCGGATCTCGCCCGGCTGTATGAGCGGGAGAAGCGGAACCACCGGCTGCGGCTCTTCAACACGCAGAGCGCGTTTGAAGCGGTGTGCGGGAGGTTCGCCGCCGCGCGGCGGGAGATCCTGGTGCTGCAGGTCCTCGACAGCAAGGGCTATTTGCAGTATATGGGGATCGTGGGGGAAGGCTCCACGGACAAGGTGCCGCTCCTCATCCCGGAGATCGTGCAGCTCTGCCTGCTCTACGACGCGGACACGGTCTTCCTCTCGCACAACCACCCCAGCGGGAACGTCATGCCCTCCCACGAGGACATCGTCGCGACGCGTGAGGTGGTGCTGGCGCTGGCGGGCATCCACGTCAACCTCTTCGACCACTTCATCTTCGGGGGCGACGATTTCTTTTCCATGCTCGACGGCGGGCTGCTCAAGCCCATCAAGGACGAGGTCTACGCGTTTCGGCGCGAACTTCTCGAATGAAACAAGTCCGGGCGCGGCGCTGCCGCGCCCTTTGCCTGCCCGCCGGACCGCCGCGCTGCGGGGCGGAGAAAAACTTTTTCAAAAAATCGAACAGAAGTTCAATTTGCTCTGTACATTTCCGAATCGTTGTGGTATAATGGGGTTTGCCCGACGCGGGCGGCAGAGCCGCTGTCGTTTGCCCTACGCTGGCTGGCGGGAGACGGAGGCGAGCTTCCCGCACGGACACGGCTTGCGGCGCGGGAGAAAAGATTACTGGAAACACCGGCGAAGCGGCGGCGGAACCGTTG
>CANRMW010000190.1 GCA_947631835.1 uncultured Clostridia bacterium
GGAGCGGACAGAGCGGATCAATGCCCGCAACCGTGCCCTGCGCGCGCTGTATGAATCCCTCCCGGAACTGCGTTACAGCGCATACCTCGAGACCATACACAGACTTCTGCAAAAGCCCTTGCGGGAGCAGGAAGTGCCGACGGAACTTTCCGTGGGCAGCTTCCCTGCGTCTCCAAGGGTTTTTGTCGTGGGGTCGGCGCAGGCCGGAACAAGCATTGTCCGGCAGATCGAATCGGCGGGAATGCACATCGTCGGAGATCGGCTGCCGGAATCGAGACGGCTCGTCTTTGCGCCGGAGGTCTCGTCAGAGGGCGATCTTTACGAGAACATCGCAAAGAGCCTCCTTGCGGGGATGCCCTCGCCGTCGCAGGACGCGTTCGCGGAGATCCTCAGGGAGGACCGGGACGAGCTCCTTCAAAAGCAGGCGCGGGGCGTCATCTTCCTGACGCAGAAATACTGCGAGCCATACGACTACCTGTTCCCGGCGTACAAGCGGATGCTGGACGAGCTCCAGATCCCGGTGCTTCGGGTGACGGAGACGGGCAGCGGCGCGGAGAACGCCGCGCTCGCCATCGAGACGTTCGCGGACTTGCTGTAAGGAGGGGAGAGTATGGCACAGCTGTATTTGCAGCTTCAGGCGAAGCTGATGCGGGACTACTACAAGGACTTTTCCAAGTACGCAAAGGGCAAGGCGCCGACGCGAAAGGTGGCGTGGGTCACGGCGTTCACGCCGGTGGAGATCTTGGAGGCGCTCGACATCGAGTACATCTACCCGGAGAGCTACGCCGCCGTTATCGCGGCGAGCGAGCAGGAACAGGCGCTGCTGAAAGAGAGCGAGAAGAACGGCCTCTGCCTCGACTGCTGCGCGTATTCCGGGTGCTTCAACGGTGCGCTCTCCGTCGGCACCGCGCCGCGCGGTATGCCGCCGAAGCCGGACGTGCTGATCGCGACGAACAATCAGTGCAACACGCTGCCGAACTGGTGGAATCTCTTAGCGGAAGAATACCACGTCCCGCTCATCGTGCTGGACTACCCCGGCGAAAGCGTGGAGAGGGAACGCGCGCTGCCGTATGTGACGGTGCAGCACAAAGACCTCATCTCGAAGATGGAAGCGCTCAGCGGGAACAAGCTGGACGAAGCCCGCCTTGCGGAGCTCATCCAGAACAGCCAGAGAAGCGTCGCTGCGTGGAACCGCGTCGCAGACCTTCTGGCGAATAAGTGCGTCGAGCCGACCGCGCTCTTTGACGGCATCTCCTACCTCATCACCGACCGGTGCAAGCCGGAAACTGCCGCGCTGTACGACGCGATGTACGACATCCAGGCCGAAGCGCCCGAGGCGGACGCGGAGCGCACGCCCGTCTTCTGGCTCGGCTACCCGCTCTGGTACCACCCGCAGCGGTACCTGAAAGAATTGCTGCCGGATCTCCGCATCTGCGGCTCGAATTACATCACTTGGTGGAGCCTCGATTACAGCGGCGGCGACCCCTTCGAGCGGCTTTTCACCGCCTACAACTACACGTTCCTGAACCTCTCGGCGAAGACGAAGCGCGAGCGGCTGCAAAGCTGCATCGAGCGCTCGGGCGCGAAGGCTGCGATCTCCTTGCGGAACAAGAGCTGCAAGTGCGATTTCGTCTCGGCAAAGTACATCGACCTGCCGCAGGTGGAGCTCGAGATCGACATGATCGACCGGGAATACCTCGACCTCGAGCGCGCAAAGGCGCAGCTCGACATCTTAAGGGAGATTGTATGAGCGGCGTCGGGATCGACATCGGCTCTACCTACACGAAGCTCTGTGTGCTGGGGGAAGACGGAAAGATCGAAGCGCTCCGCGCGGAGGAAACGCCCGTCCGGCAGAGGGAGTATTTTGCGGAGAAGCTGCAAAGTCTGCGCGAAGCATACGGCGATCTTCCCGTCGTGAGCTGCGGCTACGGCAGGAAGAACATCGACGGAAGCCGCGCGGTGTCCGAACTCAGCGCGCTCGCGGCGGGCGTTCACCGCGTCGCGCCGGAGGCGGAGACGGTGCTCGACGTCGGTGGGCAGGACACGAAGCTCATCCGCCAGCGGGAGGGAAAGCTGCTCTCGTTTTTCGTCAACGACAAGTGTGCGGCGGGCTGTGGGATGTTCCTCGAAAACACGCTGCATCGGTTGGGTGTCTCGTTTGAAAGTCTCGACCTCTCGGACGGCAAATTGCCCGCTCTGCGGCTCTCGTCTACCTGCGCGGTGTTCGCGCAGAGCGAGATCGTGGAGCGGATCGCCGAGGGCGTCTCGGAGGACGAAATTCTCCGGGCCGTGCTCGTGCAGATCTTAACACAATCCAAAGTGCTGCTCGGAAAGGCGGACTGCGAAAGAATCTACCTTTCCGGGGGACTCACAAAAATACCGGGAATCGAAAAGTACGCCGGGGCGGTGCTGGAAAAGCCGGTCGCCGTGCCGGACCACGCCGCGTATCTTTCGGCCATCGGCTGCGCGGTGCTCGCAGAAAAAGAAAGGAAAACAAAATGACCATTCGGGAAGACTGCAAATACACAAAGACCCACCAGTGGATGCGCGAGGAAAACGGCGCGGTGCTCGTCGGCATCACGGACTACGCCCAGTCGCAGCTTGGCGGGATCGTGTTCGTGAACCTGCCGGAGGCGGGCGACGCGGTGACCGCCGGGGAGCCGTTCGGCGAGGTGGAATCCACGAAGGTGGTGTCGGACATCCATTCGCCGGTCAGCGGCACGGTCGCGGAGATCAACGAGGACACGGCGGACGAGCCCGACCGGCTCAACGAAGACCCTTACGGCGCGTGGCTCATCCGGGTGGAGGACGTGACGGAGACGGCGGAGCTTCTGACCGCCGAAGAATACGCCGCGTATCTAGAAACGCTCAAAGCATGAGACTTTCCTATATAGAGACGGATTGCCGCGATCCCTACCGAAACCTTGCGCTGGAAGAGCACCTGCTCTTTCGCTGCGGAGAGGACGAGCGCATCCTCTACCTCTGGCAGAACGAAAAGACGGTGGTCATCGGGCGAAACCAGAACGCGGCGCGGGAGTGTGCGGTGGAATTGCTCCAACAGGATGGCGTGCACCTCGCCCGGCGCAATTCCGGCGGCGGTGCGGTGTAGCACGACCTCGGAAACCTCAATTTCAGCTTTTTCGCGCATGAGAAGCATTACAATGCACAACACCAGACGCGGGTCGTACTGGAAGCGCTGCGCAGCCTCGACATTGACGCGGAATTTTCCGGGCGAAACGACATTCTTGTGAACGAAAGAAAAATCTCCGGCAGCGCGCTTTTCAGGAGCGGAAGCTTCTGCTGTCACCACGGCACGGTGATGGTGGGTGTGGATCAGTCGGAAGTGGAACGGTATCTGCATCCGAGCGCGGCGAAGCTCGAAGGAAAAGGAGTCCCATCCGTGCGGTCGCGGGTCGTAAATCTGCGGGAGGTTCAGCCCAATATTACGATTGACGTGCTCAAGCAGGCAATGTACTCCGCATTTGAAAGTGTTTTTGCCGGAAAAGCGGGGCCGCTTGTTCTCACGCAGGAAGACCTGCACGACGTGGGGCAGCGGCGGGAAAAGTTCGCCGATCCGCGCTGGATATATGGCGAAAAACCTTTATTTTCGCATACCCTTTCTCACCGATTCTCTTGGGGCGA
>CANRMW010000191.1 GCA_947631835.1 uncultured Clostridia bacterium
TGCTTTTGTCTCTTTGCCCATGCCCAGCACAAAGGGGACGCCGGATCGGCGTCCCCTTTCTCTTTCTGTCTCTTTTCCGCGCGGCCGTCTCACGCGCCGTGGTCGAGCAGCGTGATGACGTGGCGCGGGCACGCTTCGACGCACTTGCCGCAGCCGACGCACTTTTCGGGATCGACCGACGCGCAGAAGTTCGTGACCTTCACCGCGCCGTACTCACAGGCCTTCATGCACTTGCCGCAGCCGATGCAGCCGATCTTGCAGACCTTCATCGTCTGCGCGCCCTTGTCGCAGTTGGAGCAGCGGACGACCGCCTGCTTCTTCATCGAGACGAAGCTGATGAGCTTCTTCGGGCAGGCCGCGACGCACGCGGAGCACCCGCGGCACTTCGCGGGGTTCACGGAGGCCATGCCGTTGCAGACCTCGATCGCGCCGTAGGGGCAGGCGGCGACACAGTCGCCCATGCCCATGCACCCGTAGCGGCAGCTCGTCAGGCCGCCCGCAAGGAGCGTGGAGGCGGCGCAGCTCTCGATGCCGTCGTAGCGCATCTTGTCGCTCGTCATGTCATAGCTGCCCATGCAGTGGACGAGCGCGACCTTTTTCTCGACGGAAACGTCCGAGACGCCGAGCAGGGCCGCGACCTCATGCGCGACCTCCTCCCCGCCGGGGGAGCACAGCCCGACCTTCGCTTCGCCCTTCGCGAGGGCGGCGGCGTATCCGGAGCAGCCGGAAAAGCCGCACGCGCCGCAGTTTGCGCCGGGGAGCCTTTCGAGGATCGCTTCGGCCTTTTCGTCCTTCGGCACCGCCATGATGACGGAGGCGATCGCGAGGCCGACGCCCGCCACGAGCCCGATGCCCGCGACGATCAGAACCGGGATCAGAATTTCCATACCTCGCCCTCCTTTAACCCAGCAGGCCGTCCACAAGGCCGTTGAAACCGAGGAACGACACCGCGACGAGCGACGCCGCGATCAGCGTGATCGGCAGCCCTTTGAGGAACTTCGGCGGATCGGAGAGCTCGAGCCGCTCGCGCACGCCGGCGAAGATCACCATCGCCACGAGGAAACCGATGCCCGCGCCGAACGCGTTCACGAGCGACGCGACATAGCCGAAGTTCGGGTCCGCCTCGCCCTTTTCGAGCACCAGCATCGTGACGCCGAGCACCGCGCAGTTCGTCGTGATGAGCGGCAGATAGATGCCCAAGGAGTTATAGAGCGGCGGCATATAGCGGTGCAGCGCGATCTCGAGAAGCTGCACGAGCGCGGCGATCACGAGGATGAAGACGATCGTCTGCAGATAATCGAGGCCGAGCGGCACGAGCAGATAGGTGTAGATCGGCCAGGTGACCGCCGTCGCGATCACCATGACGACCGTCACGGCGCAGCTCATGCCGAAGGCCGTATCCAGCTTTTTGGAGACGCCGAGGAACGGACAGATGCCGAGGAACTTATTGAGCACATAGTTTTCGGTGAGGATCGCAGCGAGGAAAATGCCGACGAGAAATTTCAGATCCATTTATCTGCCCTCCTTTGCCTTTTCTTTTTCGGCCCGCTTCGTGCAGCTCGCGTTCAGCGGGCAGGTCGCGCAGGACATTGCCTCCGGCGCATGGCCCTCCTCGCTGAGCTTCCCGGCGATGGCGATCAGGATGCCGAAGACGAAGAAGCCGCCCGGGGGAAGCAGGAAGATGATGATCGGGTCCATGAAGTTCGAGAGGATCGGCAGGCCGAACACCGTGCCCGCGCCGAGCAGCTCGCGGATGATGCCCATGGCGAGCAGCGCGGCGGTGAAACCCACGCCCATGCCGAGGCCGTCCACGATGCTCGGGAGCACGCGGTTGCGGCTTGCAAACATCTCGGCGCGGCCGAGGATGATGCAGTTGACGACGATCAGCGGCAGGAACACGCCGAGCGCGCTGTCGAGCGCCGGGACGAACGCCTTCACGATCATCTGCACGATGGTCACGAAGCCGGCGATGATCGTGATGAACGCCGGGATGCGGACTTTATCCGGGATGATGTTTTTCATCAAGGAGATGACGGCGTTCGAGCAGACGAGCACGAAGGTCGTCGCCGCGCCCATGCCGATGGCGTTCGAGGCGGCCGTCGTCACCGCGAGCGTCGCGCAGGTGCCGAGCACGAGCCGCAGCACCGGGTTTTCCTTGATGATGCCTTTTGTAAATTCCTGTTTCAGCGATTTTGCCACGGTCACGCGCCCCCTTTCACGGCATGATACTGTTCGATGGCCTCGTTCACGGCGTTGGCCACCGCGTTCGATGTGAACGACGCGCCGGTCAGCGCCTCCACCTCGCCCGGGTTCGGGGCGCGGTTCTTGACGAGCGTCAGCCCGTCGCCCGCCGGCTGTTTGAATTGGTCGGTAAAGCTCGGCTTTTCGGCGTTTGCGCCGAGGCCCGGGGTCTCCTCGTGTTCGAGGATGACGACGCCGGTGATGTTCCCCTCGGTGTCGATGCCCGTCATGACGCGGACGTCGCCGCCGTAGCCCTTGCTCGAGGTCTCAAACACATAGCCGACCTCACTGCCGTTCGCGGAGCCGACATAGCAGCTCCCGCTCTCGGTAAACTCCGTCGCCTCGGGCAGCACGACGCGGCGGGCGTTCTCCGCCTCCAGCCGCGACTGCTCGGCGATGCGGTCCTTCGTCAGAAGGTTCGTCCCGGCGAGGAGCAGCGTCACGAAGAGGCAGATCAAAAACAGCGTCAGCGCCGGGCGCAGGATGTCTTTCGCATTCAGCTTCATCTCACGCACCCGCCTTTCCCTTTTTCGGCTTGCCGAACGCCCGGGGCTTCACGGCCCGCTCGATCAGCGGCACGAGGATGTTCATCAAAACGATGGAATACGACACGCCCTCGGGGAGCGAGGCAAACGCGCGGATCAGGATCGTGAGCACGCCGCAGCCTGCGGCATAGACGATACGCGCGCCGAAATTGATCGGGCTCGTCGTGTAATCGGTCGCCATGAAGATCGCCCCGATCATCAGGCCGCCCGAGAGCAGGTCGAAGAGCGGGTCCCGCCCGAGGAGCAGGGAGAGCACCGCGACCGTCCCGAGGTAGGTCACGGGGATCACCGGGCTGATGACCTTGCGGAGGATCAGATACACGCCGCCGAGGAGCAGCGCGAGCGCGCAGGTCTCGCCGAGGCACCCGCCGGTGTTCCCGAGGAAGAGGTCGAGATACGAGGGCTTCACCGCCTCGCCCGAGGCGAACAGTCCCTCCTTGAGCTGGCCGAGCGGCGTCGCGGTGGTCGCGGCGTCCACAAAGGCATGGTCGAGCGGCGCGGTCCAGCCCGTCATTTTCGCGGGGAAGGAATTCATCAAAACGATGCGCGCGGTCAGCGCCGGGTTCACGAAGTTCTGCCCGATGCCGCCGAACATCTGCTTCACCACGACGATGGCGACGACGCCGCCGAACGCCGCAATGATCGGCGAGATGGAGACCGGCAGGTTCATCGCGAGCAGCACGCCCGTCACGACGCACGAGAGGTCGCCGACGGTCTGCGGGCGCTTCATCACGCGGCGGCAGACATACTCGCTGAGGATGCACGAGGCGACCGTCGTCAGGATGATGACCGCCGCGCGGAACCCAAAGAGGATGACCGAGGCCACCATCGCCGGGCTCAGCGCGATGATCACG
>CANRMW010000192.1 GCA_947631835.1 uncultured Clostridia bacterium
GGCGGACACCGAAGAAAAGAAAGCCCGCGTTCTCTCCGCGCTCGAAAGAATCCGCGAAAATGCTTGACTTTCCCGCGGTTTCAGGTTATAATCAATAGCAACGGCAAAGACGGAAAGAAGTACGCGCTTTTCTTCGGCACAGAGAGCCTGCGGACGGTGGAAGCAGGCGCGGAGGACCGCGGAAATACATTCCCGAGCCGCTCTCCTGAACCGCTCAGTAGGGAGAGCCGCGTGCGCACGTTACAGCGCAGGGGTTTGCATACGAACCCCGCGAGGTCCCGGATGTGAGTTCGGGACGAACTGAGGTGGTACCGCGAATTTTTCGCCCTCTGCGATGAGCAGAGGGCTTTTTCGCGGAGGAAAACTCTGTGCGTCGGAAAGACAAACACCGGGCCAAATCCCCTGAAAACGCAAACGACCTTTGAAAAGGATCTGCATCGGAAAGACAAACACCGGGCCAAATCCCTGAAAACGCAAACGACCTTTGAAAAGGAACAGAAAGGAAGAACAGAACATGCAGATCTATGAAGAACTGAAAGCCCGCGGGCTCATCGCGCAGGTGACGAACGAGGAGGAGATCCGCGAGACGGTAAACAACGGCAAAGCGGTCTTCTACATCGGCTTTGACTGCACCGCAGACAGCCTCACGGCGGGACATTTCATGGCGTTGACGCTGATGAAGCGCCTCCAGATGGCGGGAAACCGCCCGATCGCCCTGATCGGCGGCGGGACCACGATGATCGGCGACCCTTCCGGGCGCACCGATATGCGAAAGATGCTCACGCGCGAGGACATCGACCACAACGCCGCGTGCTTCAAGCGCCAGATGGAGCGGTTCATCGAGTTCGGCGAGGGCAAGGCGACGATGGTGAACAACGCGGACTGGCTGCTGGACCTCAACTATGTGGAGCTCCTGCGCGAGGTCGGCGTGTGCTTCTCTGTCAACAACATGCTGCGCGCGGAATGCTACAAGCAGCGCATGGAGAAGGGGCTCTCCTTCCTCGAGTTCAACTACATGATCATGCAGTCCTACGACTTCTATCACCTGTACAAGACGCTCGGCTGCAACATGCAGTTCGGCGGCGACGACCAGTGGAGCAATATGCTCGGCGGCACGGAGCTCATCCGCCGGAAGCTCGGCAAGGACGCAAACGCCATGACGATCACGCTGCTCACCGATTCTCAGGGCCACAAGATGGGCAAGACCGCCGGGAACGCCGTCTGGCTCGACCCGGAGAAGACCTCTCCCTTTGATTTCTTCCAGTATTGGCGCAACGTCGGAGACGCGGACGTCATCAAATGCCTCAAGATGCTGACCTTCCTGCCGCTTGAAGAGATCGAGAAGATGGCGTCCTGGGAGGGCAGCGATCTCAACCGCGCCAAGGAGATCCTTGCCTTTGAGCTCACCAAGATGGTCCACGGCGAGGAGGAAGCGGAAAAGGCCCGCGAGGGCGCCCGCGCGCTCTTTGGAGGCGGCGCGAACACAGAGAATATGCCCACCACCGAGCTTGCTCTGCCGGAGGGCAAAATCGCGCTCCTCGATCTCCTGCTCACCTGCGGGCTGGTCCCCTCGAAGGGCGAAGGGCGCCGCCTGATCCAGCAGGGCGGCATCTCGATCGACGATGTGAAGATCACCGACCCGTTGAAGACCCTTTCCGGATCGGACTATGCAAACGGACAGATCATCGTGAAAAAGGGCAAGAAAGTCTTCCACAAAGTCATTCTGAAATAAGACGCGGCGCAGAAAAACTGCCCGGGAGCGCTTTTGGCGTTTCCGGGCAATTTTTGTTTTTTCAAGTTCAGCAACAAGACAAGCCGCCGGCATGACGGCGCATAGAACGGTTTCAGCCGTATGCTCCGGACGGCGTGCGAATGTACACTCACAAATGTGCTTTTATTAAAACCTTCCGGCAAGAAACACATTCTGATTTTTGGGGCAGCGGGAGTGTGATGGAAGTGGAAAAACACGCTGCTCCTCTTTAGGAGCATGCCAGCAGCAAATTCTTTCAGGCTGCTCCGGCCCGATTATCTTGAGATCAACCGCAAAAGACATAAGGCAGCAGGGATTCCAGCGTTTTTTCACCGATCCCCTCCACCTCTGTGAGCTCGCCCACATCGAAAAAGCCGCCGTGCTCCTCCCGGTAGGCAAGGATCCGCCCCGCAGTCACCGGGCCGATCCCGGGCAGCGCCGTCAGTTCCTCCGCTGACGCCGTGTTGAGGTCGATCTTCTGCACCGTCTCTGTCTCCTGCACAGGCGGGACGTTCTCCCCTGCTTCTGTGCCCGTCACCTTCCACGGCAGGATCTCCGGCTCGGAGAAAGCGACAGCGAAAAGGATCAACGCGAGCGCGCCGAGAAAAAGCAGATATACCGCGATGCTTTTCTCCTTCATAGCTCTGCCTCGGTGCGGAGTGTGCGCAAAAAGGACGTAAAATACGCGGGTAAAGGCGCGGTAAATTCCATGTATTCGCCGCTTCTCGGGTGCAGGAAACCGATCTTCCCCGCGTGCAAACATTGCCCGCAAAGAGAAGTGATGCACTTTTTCGGGCCGTACACGGGATCTCCCGCCACGGGATGGCCGATATAAGCCATGTGCACGCGGATCTGATGGGTGCGCCCGGTCTCCAAACGAAGTCTGAGCAAAGAAAACCCCGCAAACTGCGCCTCGGGGAAATAATGCGTCACCGCGCGCCTCGCGTGCGGCGCGTTCGAGACCGCCATGCGCTTGCGCTCCGTCGGATGGCGCGCGATCGCAGCATCCACCGTCCCGCTTTCCCGAAGATTCCCGTAGACCACCGCGCGGTATTCCCTTGTAAAGCTGTGCGCGGCGATCTGCTCCGCGAGCGCACGGTGCGCTATATCGTTTTTGGCGACGATTAGAAGCCCGCTCGTATCCCTGTCGATCCGATGCACGATCCCGGGCCGCAGGACGCCGTTGATCCCGGAGAGCGAATCTCCGCAGTGGTAAAGCAGCGCGTTGACGAGCGTCCCGGACGGGTGCCCGGCCGCGGGATGCACCACCATCCCCTTCGGCTTGTTCACCACGAGGAGGTCCTCGTCTTCATAGGCGATCTCAAGCGGGATCGCTTCCGGCAGCGCTTCCATGGGCTCCGCCTCCGGCAGCTCGACTGTGAGGATATCGCCGGCGGCCAGCCGCTCGCTCTTGCGGATCGTTCTCCCATGCAGGCGGACGTTTCCCTCCTCGATCAGCTTCTGCGCCGCGGCCCGCGAAAGCTCCGGAAGCTCCGCCGCAACGGTCTGATCCGCCCGGCTCCCTTCCTCCCGGACCGTGATCTCAATCCGATCCATGTTCGCTCTCCTCGGGCGGTTCCGAGGATCCGGCCGCGTCCTTCCCCTTCTTTTCCGCGCGATACAGGTACAGCAACGCCGCCGCGCCGACGAGCCCGCCGATCACGACACAGCAATCCGCAAAGTTAAACACGAACGGGAAGAAGGAAAAAGAGATATAATCGACCACATGACCGAACGCAAATCGATCGATCACGTTTCCCATCGCGCCGGCAATCACCAAAACGCCCGCTGTCCGCACCGTCCGCAGGAAGACACGGTTCGGGTGCTTG
>CANRMW010000193.1 GCA_947631835.1 uncultured Clostridia bacterium
GCATCTGACGCTCGAATGCCTGCAGTGCGGGCTGAGCTGGAACCTGATGCTGAAGAAGCGCGAGATCTTTCGCGCGTGCTTCGACAACTTCGATTTTGACCGGATCGCCGTGTACCGGGAGGAGGACGTCCAGCGCATCCTTCATACGGAGGGGATGCTGCGCTCTGAAAGAAAGGTGCGGGCGGTCATCCAAAACGCCGGGCGGTATCAGGAGATCCGAAAGGAGTTTGGCAGCTTCTGCGCGTATCTGTGGGCGTATACGGACGGAAAGACCGTTTTGTATGAAGGACACGCGGACGGCAGGGTCCCCGTCAGCAACGGCCTGTCGGACCGGATCAGCCGAGACCTCAAGCGGCGGGGGTTCAAGTATATCGGGCCCATTACGGTCTACTCGCATTTGCAGGCCTGCGGGATCATCAACGACCACGCGCGCGGCTGCCCGTGCTACCGAAGGATCAACTGCGCTCACCCGACGGTGGAGTGGGAGCCGGACCGCGAGATTGGGCAGGCGTGACGGAGTGACTAACTGCATGAAAGCGACAAGGGATGATTCCCCGGCGAAGCCGGGGGATCATCCAGCAGGGGTTATGCACTTTTTGAGATTTGCTGCTGAAATACCGCTTCGGAAGGTCAGGTCTCCCCGTGGAAATACGCGCCCATTTCGCGCAGGCGCGCGCGGAGGCGGTCCGTATCGACACGGTGGACGTCCCCGTCGCCCGAAGCGGCGAACGCGGCCGCAGCGCCCACGGCTTCGCCCATCGCGAGGCAGACGGGCATCACGCGGACGGAGCCTTGGATCCGCTTGTCGCAGGAGATCGAGCGGCCCGCGACGATGACGTTCCGCACGCCCTTGGGCAGCAGCGCGCGGTAGGGGATGCCGTGCGATTCCCCGGGGCCGTACCGTGCGCAACGGGCGGTCTCGTCGATCTTTCCCTCTGCCAGACGATGCAGTTCCTCCTGCGTGTAGTGGATGTCGAGATAATAGCTGTTCCGACAGATCTCATCCGGGAAATCGGCTTTGTTCGCGTAATCCTCCACGGTCAGCGTGTAATCGCCGACGATGCGCCGGGACTCGCGGATCCCCATGACGGGCGCGGTCGCGACGAGGTATGCGTTCCCGAACGCCTCCGGGAAATACGACGCGAACGCGTCCCGGTACTGCCGGGCGATCCGTCTGCCGCGGATCATGGCTGCGGAGACACTTTTCGGATCAGTGGAATCCAGCCCGAACAGGTGGCCGGCGTTGAAGCCCACGGCGCCCGGCCCGATGATGTTATTGCACAGGTGCTTGTCCACGATGTCGGGGTAACGCGCATCCGACGGAAGCAGATGCACGAAGCTGTTCGGGTTGTCGGGGTGGGTGCCGCCGTGGATCATGCCGTATTTCGGGTGGTACTGGTACGCATAGATATCCACGTTGGTTAGAATGAAGCACAGCGACGAGGGCATCGGCTCGCCGCCTTTTTCCCCAAATTCATACGACGCGCCGGCCATCACGGCGAGGTCGCCGTCTCCGGTGCCGTCCACATAGACCTTTGCGCGGAACGCAGAAAGCCCAGATTTGTTGGAGACGACGACGGTCTTCACCGCGCCGTTTTCGGTTTCCGCGTCGCAGAGGAACGTGTTGAAGAGCACATCGACGCCATATTCCTCCATGAGGTCGTCATATATCTGCTTGAGGTCCTCCGGGCTGATCGGCACCCAGTCCGTGTCCTCCGGACGCACATGGGGACTTACGGCCTTCGAACGTGCAAAAACCGTCTCTGCCATACCGCAATAGATGATCTTTTCAAGATCGGAAAAGGGGCACCACGCCGGCACGAGCCCGGAGGTGCCCATGCCGCCCAGCGAGCCGGTCGCCTCGATCAGGAGCGTTTTCGCGCCCTCCCGCGCGGCCGACGCCGCAGCGGTGCAACCGGCGGGTCCGCCGCCGACCACAATGACGTCGTAGCTTTCGTCCAGCGGGATCTCCCGCGCTTTCAGCGTATACATGGTTTCAAATCCTCCGTTTCTGCAAAAGAATAGATGTTTGGCGTGCTTTTCCTCTGTTGGCATCAGTATAGCATAGGAGAGGGCGTTTTACAAGCCGAAAAGGGAAACTTCTCGGCGCGGACGAATGCGAAAGCGCCAAAGGCGTGGAAGGGAAGAGGAGCGGCGTTTGAAACCGGGTGGGGGAGGCCGAAGACAACGAGTGGAGTTGAAGCGAAAGGATGCGGGGGAAGGGGGGAAACATGACGAAGCAATTCCTAAAACGCACCAGCGCTATAAAGAAAGGATCCCCGGTTTTGCCGAGGATCCTTTCTGTTTTCGGAGGTATAGAATGTGATCTTTTTTTGCGTTTTTATATATGGACATAGAAGTTAGATTTCCGTCTTATTCGGCGTATTTCCGCGGAGGGACGCTTCCTCTTCGAGGTCCTCCTGCAGGATCTTCCGGTCTTTGTAGTAATATTTGTTGTCGCGTGCGTCGATCTCGCGCAGTACGCGCGCCGGGTTGCCGACGGCGACCGAGTTCGCCGGGATGTCCTTCGTCACGACCGCGCCCGCGCCGATCACGCTGTTCTCGCCGATCGTGACGCCGGGGCAGATCGTCACGTTTTCCCCGATCCAGACGTTGTCCTCAATGCGGACGGGATCGGTGTACATCAAGCCTCTCAGGTCAGGGCGCAGGGGATGTCCCACCGTCGCGATCGTCACCGCCGGGCCGAACATCACGTTTTTCCCGACGGTGATCGGGCCGTCGTCCACAAAATTGCAGTTGAAGTTCACATAGGTCCCTTCTCCGAGCGTGATGTGTTTCCCGTAGCAGAAGTAAAACGGCGGCTCGATCCAAGCGCTGCCGCTCGCGTCGTTCAGCATTTCGCTTTGGATGCGCTTCCGCTCGGGGATCTCGTCCGGCCCGGTCGCGTTGAAGGTGATCATCCTCCGCTTCGCTTCATTCCGCTCCCCGGGGAGCCCCTCGCACATATCGCTGAACAGCTTTCCGGCGAGGATCCTTTCGCGCATGGTCATGACAGTTCCTCCTGTTCCGTGAGATTTTTCACCCACTTGTATTTTCTGTAATGGCGTATCTCAAACGGGATCTTGCAGATCTCGTCCAGATTCAGGAAAAAGTATACGGCGGGAACGGG
The DNA here is from genome assembly GCA_947631835.1 of uncultured Clostridia bacterium. Taxonomy (GTDB): domain Bacteria; phylum Bacillota; class Clostridia; order Oscillospirales; family Acutalibacteraceae; genus Hominenteromicrobium. The sequence goes on from CANRMW010000193.1 coordinate 3,131, forward strand.
GAGCCGCAGCCAAAATGCCGCGACTGCCGCTAAGGGCAGGATGAATCCCCACATATTGATGAGGTCGCAGAAAAACCCGAACCGCGTGTCGCCCCCGGCGGTAAAGATGCCGCCCACCATCGTACTGTTGAGGGATTTTCCGATCACACAGACGCTGCTCATGCACATCATGAACGCGAGATACCCGCGCGCCGTTTCCGTGAGCGTTCCGGAGAGCGCCAGCACGGGTGGCGTCAGCGCGAGCAGCGCCGCGCCCGTCCCGCCCCCGAACAGCACCGCGGCTTTCAGGATCTTCCCGCCGATGGCCTTCGCTTCCTCCAGCTTTCCCGCGCCAAGCCGGTTGCCGACCATGATCCCGCTGCCCGCGCCGATGCCCGTGCAAAAACTGAGCAACATGTTTTTCAGGATATTGGTG
>CANRMW010000194.1 GCA_947631835.1 uncultured Clostridia bacterium
CTCCACGAAGATGTCCGCGACGCTGGCCGGCGGCGACAACCCGGACCTGGCGTTCATCGACGCCGGCACCGACTCGCTCCAGCTTTCCGCGAGAGGCAAGCTCCTCGCCCTCAAACAGTACGGCGTTGAGGAGTACAAGGACCTCTTCTATGAGAACGTCTGGGAGACCATGACGTATGGCGACGACGTCTACGGCCTGCGCATCACCGCGAACAACCTGGCCCTCTATTACAACAAGGAACTGTTCGCGAACGCCGGCGTGGAAGAGCCGACCGCCGACTGGACGTGGGACGACCTGCGCGCCGCGGCGAAAGCGACCACCGACGAAGCGGCGGGCGTGTTTGGCCTTGACCTGCCGATCTACGGCACGACTGCCGGCTACTGCTGGACATGGCTGCCCTTCCTGTGGCAGAACGGCGGCAAGATGCTGAACGACGACCGCACCGAGGCGCTCTTCAATTCTCCGGAAGGCGTGGAAGCCTTGGAGTTCTGGAAGACCATGGTGCAGGACGACAAGAGCTGCCCGCTTCAGGCTGCTCCGACCGGTGTCAACCGCTTCACCTCCGGCCTCGTGGCGATGTCCATTGACGGCCCGTGGTCCCTCTCCGTGTTCATGGGAGATCCGGAGTTCAAGGATAAGTTCGGCGTTGCCCCGCTGCCCGCGCAGAAGCAGCACGCGACGATCGTCGGCGGCGAAGGCGTTGTGGCGTTCAGCAACACGAAGTATCCGCAGGAAGCCTACGACTACCTGATCCACCTCTGCTGCTCCGACTTCACCCAGGTCTTCTGGGAGAACTGGATCACCATTCCTCCGCAGCCCGAATTTAAGGACTTCTACAAGGAAAACGAGATGGGCCCGTACCTGCAGGTCTTCTCCGATCAGATGGAGTACGCGATGGGACGTCAGTTCACCGTGACGTGGCCGCAGATCGAAAACGCGCTGAGCCTTGACCTTCAGGCGTATATGTTCGACCAGGAAGACGACGCGCAGGCCGCGCTCGATCAGGCGGCTGCCGATGTCAACGAGCTCCTTAAGGAAGGTTAATATTCAGGCAAAGTTTAAATCCCCGGGCAGCGCAGCGTGATGTTGCCGCTGCCCGCGGTTTTCGTTTCGGAAAGGAGGATCCCTAAAATGTCGAATCAAAAATCCCCCCAGAAGAAAGAAAAGAAGAGGAAGAGCAAAATCCAACGACGCTGGAATTTCTGGGGCTACCTGTTCATCGCCCCGAACTTTTTAGGATTCCTCGCCTTCATGCTGATCCCGATCTTTCTTTCCCTGTACTACAGCCTTACGAATTACGACATCATCTCCACGGTCGATTTCGTGGGCTTCAAGAACTACATCCGCCTGTTCCAGGACCGCCAATTCATCACCGCGCTCCTGAACACGCTCTGGTATTCCGTTTTGACCGTCCCCGCAGGCGTGATCCTTTCCCTCCTGCTGGCTGTCCTCTTCAACCGGCAGCTCAAGGGCATCGCGCTGTTCCGCACCTTCACCTTCATCCCGGTCATCACCTCGATGGTCGCGATCTCGCTGGTGTGGAGCCTGCTCTATGAGGACAACGGCGGCATGCTCAACACGGTCCTCAACGCCGTCGGGCTGCCCTCGGTCCACTGGCTCACCGATCCCAAAATGGCCATGATCTCCATCGCCATCATGAGCGTCTGGAAGGGCCTCGGCTACAACATGACGATCTTCCTGGCCGGTCTGCAGGGCGTGCCGCACGAGCTCTATGAGGCGGCGACCATTGACGGCGCCAGCTCCGTGCAGAGGTTCTTTAAGATCACCGTCCCGATGATCGGGCCGACCACTTATTTCGTCACGCTGATGTCCCTGATCGGCTCGCTGCAGGTGTTCGACCAGGTCAACATCATGACCCAGGGCGGACCGGTCAACGCCACGCAGACCGTCGCGCGGTACCTCTACCAGTATGGCTTCGAGTTCTACAAGATGGGGTATGCCTGTGCCGCGGCGTATGTGCTCTTCATCCTGGTGTTCATCGTTTCGCTGATCCAGAACCGCAGCTCCAAAAAGTGGGCTGAGGCGTCGATATGAGAGGAGGAGGAAAAATGGCTGACGTTGCTATCGTCAAAAAACGTTCCGCGAGCTTCTATGTCCGGCGCGTTCTGCTGTACCTTGTATTTATCGCCATCTCGGTCGTCATGGTCGTCCCGTTCCTCTGGATGCTCTCCACCTCGCTCAAGACACAGTTTGACGCGACGAGGATCCCGGCCGTGTGGATCCCGCCGGAGCCGCAGTGGGTCAACTATGTGAAGCTGTTCACCGAGCAGCCGATGCTGAAGTTCATGCTGAACACCATCAAGATCGTGATCTGCGTTGTGGCGGGGCAGTTGTTCTTCTCTTCGCTCGCAGCGTATTCGTTCGCGCGCATCCGGTTCCAGGGGCGCAACGTCATGTTCTTCTTCTATCTCGGCACGCTGATGGTCCCCGGGCAGGTCACCATGATCCCGACCTACCTGATGTTCGCGAAGATGGGACTGACGAACACCCATCTCGCGCTGATCCTGCCCGCGTTCTTCTCCGCTTTCGGCGTGTTCCTGCTTCGGCAGTTCTTCATGACGCTGCCCCGGGAGCTTGAGGAAGCCGCAGAGATCGACGGCTGCAACCCCTTTATGACGTATTGGCGGATCATGCTCCCGCTGATCGTTCCGGCGATGCTCACCCTCGGCGTCTTCACGCTGATGAACACCTGGAACGACTATCTCGGGCCGATGATCTACCTCTCCACCCCGGAAAAGTTCACGATGACGCTTGGCATCGCCTTCTTCCGCGGCATTTACACGACCCAGTGGAACCTCGTCATGGCGGGTTCCGTGGTGTCTGTCATCCCGATCCTCATCGCGTATCTCTGCGCGCAGAAATACTTCGTGGAGGGCATCGCGTTCAGCGGCGTTAAGGGATGATCCATTTTTCCCAAAACAGGAGGGAACAGAGAATATGAAACCGATTCAGGTTGGAAGCATCGGCATTGGCGGCATTTCCCGTCAGATGCATCTTCCGGGGATCGAGCGCAGCCCGGATCTGAAGCTCGTCGCCGTTTGTGACATCAATCCGGATGCGATCCGGTACGCGCAGGAAAAGTACGGGATCGACGACGCGCACTGCTTCACCGATTATCACGATCTGATCAACTGCCCGGACGTGGAAGCGGTGGACATCTCCACGCCGAACTATCTGCACTACGAAATGGCGCTGGCGGCGGCAATGGCCGGCAAGCCCTATGACGTGGAAAAGCCGATGGTGATGACGGCGGCGGAGGCCGACCACCTCGCGAAGGTCACGGCGGAAAAGGGCGTCAAGAGCATGGTGTGCTTCTCTTACCGCTTCAAGGCTTCCGCGCGGTACGCGGAGGATCTGATCCGCCAGGGCGTCCTCGGCGACATCTACCATGTGGACATGCAGTATTACCAGGCTTGG
>CANRMW010000195.1 GCA_947631835.1 uncultured Clostridia bacterium
CGCTGCGCTCCGGGTATGCCGTCCTGCCCCGGACATGACGCTCTCCGTCGCGCTGCTGGACGGCGAGGAAACGGTCGCCTGCGCAAAAGCGCCGGCAGCGGAGTCCGTCTCTCTGCGCCTGCATCTGGACCGCCCGAAGCTCTGGTGGTGCCGGGGGCAGGGCGCGCAGCACCGGTATCTGTACCGCGCCGTCCTCCTCGGCCCGGACGGAGAACCGCTCGACGATGTCTCGCGCCCGGTCGGGTTCCGCCGTGCGGCGCTCGTGATGAACGCGGAAAGCTGGTACTCGGGCGGCGGCTACCCGATGACGCAGGCAGTCTGCCCCATCACGCTCGAGCTCAACGGCCGCCGGATCTTCTGCAAGGGCTCCAACCTCGTTCCCACCGAGATCTTTTACTCCCGCATGACGCCCGCCGTCTATGCGCGCATCGTCTCCCTCGCGGATGCGTGCGGCATGAACATCCTGCGCGTGTGGGGCGGCGGACTTGTCAACCGCGAATCCTTCTTCGACGCCTGCGACGCGCACGGCGTCATGGTCTGGCAGGAATTTCCGCTCGCCTGCAACAATTACCCCGACGATCCCCACTACCTGCGCGTGCTGGAACGCGAATCCGCCTCCATCGTAGACCGCGTGAAGGGCCACCCGTCGCTTGTGATGTGGTGCGGCGGCAATGAGCTCTTCAACGGCTGGTCCGGCATGACGAACCAGTCCCTCGCGCTCCGGCTCCTCGACAAGACCTGCCTGGAGCACGACCCGTGGACGCCGTTCCTCATGACCTCCCCGCTCTACGGCATGGGACACGGCAGCTATCTGAACATCAATCTGAACGGCGAAGACGCCGTCACCGATTTCATTCAAAACCCGAGGACCGCCTATACGGAGTTCGGCGCGCCCGCTCCCGCGCCCCTCGACTATGTCCGGCAGTATCTTCCCGAAGAGGAGCTTTACGACGTGCGCCCAGGCAGCGCGTGGGAATCGCACCACGCATTCCGTTCCTGGCTCTCGCTGTACACATGGTACCGGCCGGAGGAGATCGAAGCGTTTTACGGCCGGCAGCCGGACCTTGAGACCCGCATCGCCTGCGGTCTGGAGCTGCAGGGCCAGAGCTACAAAGGAATGTTCGAGGAGGCGCGCCGCAAGTGGCCCCGCACCTCCATGGCGCTCAACTGGTGCTTCAACGAGCCGTGGCCGTGCTTTGCGAACAACAGCCTCGTGATGTATCCGAACCTTCCCCGCCCGGCGTACTATGACGTGCGCGAGTCCCTGCGTGACCGCATGGTGAGCGTCCGCACCCCGCGTCTGCGGTTCCTTCGGGGAGAGGAAGCGGTCTTCGAGCTCTTCCTTCTCAACGACCTGCCCGAACCCATGCCCGCCGGCCGTGTGCGTCTGACCCTCGAGACGCCGGAGGAAACGGTCTGCCTCGGCGCCTTCTCCTATCCTGAGGCCGCGCCGTGCAGCGCCTCGATGTTCGGAAAGGCCGTGTGCGTCATGCCCGCGTCGTCCGCGCGCGTCCTCACGCTCCGCGCCGATGCTGAAGACGGCGCGCTCAGCTCGTCCTACAAGCTGTTTTTGGTAGAAAGGCGGAGCAAAGGCGCGCTCCCCTTCCCGAAATAACGCCGCATCCGCGCTTTCCAAAGGAACGCACGGTCGCTTACCCCGCCTTCAGGAGCGGACATCGCAGCACGAAAAGTCCTTTGCACACTCCATCCAATCATCCGCATTTCGAAAACAGACGAAAAGAGGACCGGGCCCTCCACGAAAAAGGAGGACACCCGGTCCGATTTTTGCTGTTTTCAAGAGGCGTCCGCCCGGCTGCTGGTGCTCTTCGCCTCTCCGTTTTCCGGGACTTCTCCCGGCGAACGGCCTTACCTCACCACCGCGCCGAGAACATGCACCTCGTTGCGGCCGAGGATCTCCATGAGTCGCAGGATCTCCGGCTTCTCGGAGACTCCCTTCGCCTCGACCAGGAGGACCGAATAATCCCGGATCTCCGCCAAAAACGCGGCGTTATAAGCGGGATTTTCCTTCGCGGTGATCTGGAAGGTCTCCGGCAGCAACGCCTGCAGCTTGCCGCTGACCTCCTCCAGGACGTCCTTCTCCACGGTCCCTGTGACCGCAAGGCGGCACGGGCCCTTCACTGCCGCCTGGACCCCCGCAGCGATCAGGCGGTAAACCTCTTCCTCATCGGGGAGGGTCTGCACGTCCCCGGCCAGCTTGTCCAGCTTTCGCGCGAATCCCTTCCGGCCCTTCGCCTTCTTCGAATAAAGCTCCCCGAAGATCGCCAGTTGGTAACGCTCTTTCAAATCCGCGCTGCTGCGCATTTTCTTGTCCAGAATAAAGCCCAAAAAGACGACGCCGCAGACAACAATCACGCCGAGCAGCACTCCCAGCAGGGCAAAGGTAAGGATAGAATCCTTCTTCACGGTCCCCTGCTGCAGCACGGCGAGCTGGCTCTCCTGCTCTGCGATCTGCGCCTCCAAGTCGTCGATCGCCTGTTCCAGGACCTCGTTTCTGTCGGTCATCGTGCGGATCTCGTTCTTCCAAGAGGCGATCTCATTCTCCGCCGCGGAGATCTGCTGCGCGGTGGCATTCAACTGATTGTTGACGGTCGTGATGTCGTTCGTCAGCGTGGGAAGCTGCACGATCACCTCAGAGAGTTCCTCCGCGGTTGCGCGTCTATCAGAAAGCACATCCTGTGCGCGGTCCAATCCGTCTTCCAGCGCGGAGAGCATCTCCTTCTGCGAAGCGTTGGTGTCCCGGTAGGTGACAATCAGTTCCTCATTGGCGTCGATCTTGCCTTCATTCACTTCGATGTTGTTCCGGTTCGTCTCCAACTCCGTCTGATCCGCCGCAAGCGTCGCACGGTTGCCGTTCAGGGCATTCTGCACCGCCGTCACCTGCTCCTGATCGATCTCGGTGCTGGCCGGTTTGAGAAATTTGACGCCGCCGAGAAGCACGGCGCCGACGACCGCAGCGGCGATCAGCCATTTCCACTTGCGCAGGACCTCCGCGATCAAGGCGACGAGGTCGATCTGCTCTTCGTAATTTCTCTGTTCCCACTGCATGTTTCTTTTTCTCCTTACCGTAGTTTTTCTGTATCGATTCGGAAGGGCAATTCCCGCATCAAGACGCGCTTTCTTCCCTTCCGCTATGTCACCCATCGTCTGTTTGCTAAACACACACGCCTTTGCTTCGTCATTTCCCTTTTATTATACCATAAGCGCAAAGCGCGTTGGTATAATGCGCCATCGCCCGTTGCCGCGAAACGCCAAACTGGGCAGGAAAATATAAATCCGTATAATAACCGCTGCCCTTGCGGTTA
>CANRMW010000196.1 GCA_947631835.1 uncultured Clostridia bacterium
CAAATTTCCACGCGGATATTCTTCTTCGTGGAACGGGTGTGGATCACATTGCCGCACGCACAGGTGATCGTCGTCTCCTGATAATCGGGATGGATATTCTTCATGGTCAGTCACCTCTTTCGCGAACATCTTTCGTTTCAGGACGAACAGGTATAGTTTATCACAAACCAAACCGAAAAGCAAGCGTTTTTTCAAATTTCGTCGCTTTTTTCTTCTCCGGAGAACAGCGCGCGCAGCATTCGCTCCGGGGAATCGAGAAACGCCTTCGTCACGGCGTAATGCTCCGTCTCGCGGTACTCCACGGGCCGGATCCCCTTCCCCGTGATCTCATAGATCCGCGCGCCCGGATACGCCATCAGGATCGGCGAATGCGTCGCGAGGATGAACTGCGAGCGCGCCTCCACGAGCCGCCGCATCTCCCCGAGCAGCACGAGCTGCCGCATCGGCGAGAGCGCGGCCTCCGGTTCGTCGAGCAGATACAGCCCGTTCCCGGAAAACCGGTTCTGCACGAGCGCGAGGAAGCTCTCCCCGTGGCTCTGCGCGTGGGGCGACGCGCCGCCGTAGCTCTTTTGGAGGAAATCCGCCGCGCCCGCCTCCCCCGCAAGGCCGTTCGCCGCGACGTCCTCGATGTAGCTCGAAGCGTTGTAAAAGCTCTCCGCGCGCAGGAAAAAGCCGTCCTTCGGGTACGCCTGCCGCACGACCGTGAGATAGTCCGCCAGCGGCGAATGCGTGTCCCGTGTCGAAAAGCGGAAGTTCCGCCCGCCGCCCTCCGCGTTGTACCCCGCGGCGACGGCCGCCGCCTCGAGCAGCGTGGACTTTCCCGTCCCGTTTTCCCCGACAAGGAACGTCACGTCGCGGTCAAACTCCAGCCCGCCCGTCGCCTTCAGGCTCCGGACCGCCGGGACGTCCCGCAGGTAGGAGCCGGCGGGCAGCTCGCCGTTCAGATAGATGCGGCGGATGTATTTTCGGTCCATCGCAGCCTCCCAAAAGTCAAAGAGCGCGGCGGCTCTCCGCCGCCGCGCCGTGAAAACCGCGTTCGGTTTACTTCTTCTTTTTCTTCTTTCCCTGCGGTCTCGGTTTTTGCGGCACCGTGGGATCCCCCACGCTGCCCATGCCCTCGACATGCGCGCCGATGGAGCTGTTCTCCTCGCCGGAGGAAAGATGCCCGTTGTTCACGATCAGGTTCGTCACGATGCCGACGATCAGCGCCGCCGCAAGGGACGTGATGTTCAGCAGCGCGCCGCCCGTGATCCCGTTCGTGCCGAAGCCGAAGTACAGCCCGCCGATGCCGCAGACGAAGATGGCGGAGACGACGAACAGGTTCCGGCTGTCGCCGAGGTCCACCCGGCGGAGCATCTGGAGCCCGGAGACCGCGATGAAGCCGTAGAGCGCGATGCACGCGCCGCCCATGACGCACTTCGGGATGGAGTTGATGAGCACGACGAACGGCGTGAAGAAGCTGAGGACCACGCAGCCGAGCGCCGCGTAGAGGATGGAGACGATCGACGCGTTGCCGGTGATCGCAATGCAGCCGATGGACTCGCCGTAGGTGGTGTTGGCGCAGCCGCCGAACGCCGCGCCGACGATGGAGCCGAGGCCGTCGCCGATGAGCGTCTTGTCGAGGCCCGGGTCGGTGATGAGGTCGCGCTCAATGATCGAGCTGAGGTTCTTGTGGTCCGCGATGTGCTGCGCGAGCTCCACGATGCCGATCGGCACATAGATCATCGCAATGTTGCCGATGGCGGCCGCGTCCAGCACATACTGGCCGTTCGACTGGATGGCCTTGAGGAAGAAGAACTTCGGATAATCGATGATGCTCTGGATGGAGAAGTGCGAGAACGTGTCGATGAACGGCTGGAAGGAGAGGACCTTCAGCGCTTCGATGTTCGCCGCCGTGCCGATCACGGTCAGCACCAGCGCGAGCGCGTAGCCCGCCGCGATGCCCACGATGAACGGGATCAGCTTCACGGTCTTCGAGCCCTTGACGGACGCGACGACGATCATGAAGAAGGTGAAGAGGCCCACCAGAATGGAGACCCAGCTGTAGCTCTCGCCGTAAACGACGTCCGCCGCGCCGTTGCCCATGACCCAGCTCGTCGCCGTGCCGGAAAGGGAAAGCCCGATCAGCGCGACGATCGGCCCGATGATGACGGCGGGCATCAGCTTATTGACCCAGCCGGAGCCGACCACCTTGATGATGAGCGCGATCACGACATAGACGAGGCCCGCGAACAGCACGCCGATGATCATGCCCCAGTAGCCGTAGTTCTGGCCGATGGAAGCGGCATACGCGCCGAGGAACGTGAAGGAGGAGCCGAGGAACACCGGGCTCCTGCGCTTCGTGCAGAGCAGGTAGACGATCGTGCCGATGCCCGCGCCGAACAGCGCCGCCGCGACGTCCGCCTCGAGGCCGTAGCTCGTGACGAGCATCGGGACCAGCAGCGTCGCCGCCATGATCGCGATCATCTGCTGGAACGCGAAGACGAGCGTTTGGCTCATTTTCGGCTTGTCCTGCACATCGTAGATGAGTTTCATAACAAGACTCCATTCTGTTGTATTTTTCTCCGCAGCGGAACTTCGCCCGCGCGGTTTTGCCCGGTCCGTTTCGGCGCCCGTGCGCCACGGCACATTTTACCACAGTTCTCGGTAGAAGTCAACGGGAAACGGCACAATATCCTGCGGTCCGCGCTTTTTCCCGCCGTTTACAGAACGCGCACCCCGGCGGGCGGCCGGGGTGCGGAAAAGAAACATCCAATTTATCTCGTGAGGAAGAACATCAGCGCGAAGAGAATGCCGATGACCCATGTCCCGACGTTGATCTCCTTGATCTTGCCGGTGAAGATCTTGATGAAGATGTAGGCGATCAGGCCGAAGGCGATGCCGTAGGAGATGTTGTAGGTGAGCGGCATCATGGCGACGGTCAGGAAGCCGACGACCGCAGAGAGCGGATCCTTCCAATCAACGTTCATGACGTTGCTCATCATCAGAACGCCCACATAGATGAGGGCCGCCGCGCAGGCGTAGGTCGGGATGAGCTGCGCCACTGGGGAAAGGAACATCGCAATGAAGAAGAGCGCCGCCGTCGTGATAGAGGTCAGGCCCGTGCGGCCGCCCTCCGCGACGCCCGCGGAAGACTCGACAAAGGTCGTAACGGTGGAGGTGCCGCAGGCGGCGCCGGTGCAGGTCGCGACCGCGTCCGCGAGCATGGCCTTGTTCATGTTCGGGAC
>CANRMW010000197.1 GCA_947631835.1 uncultured Clostridia bacterium
CCCTATCTCTTGAGGGCTTGTTTTTGTGCGCCCTTTTTCGGTATGGTACTCAAATTGTATTGTTTCAACCTTTTATCCCTCCGGTTCGATCCGCGAGGCGTCCACGTCGATCCACGCGGGATAAAACCCGCAGCGCCGCGCGAGCCGCTGCGAATGCAGGTTCGCGACCGCCGTGCCGTAAAACGGGAGCTTTCCCATCCCGGCGATCTCCTTCGCGAGGCGCGAGACGACAGCCGCGCCAAGTCCCGTTCCCCGATACGCGGGAAGCACGTCGATTCCGATCTGCCAGAGGTCCTCCGCGTCCGCGGATGCACCCGCAAGCGCGGCGACGGTCTCGCCGTCCGTCGCGGCAAGCGCGATTACATCCGGGCGGAGCGGATTGCCCTCGCCCATGGCGAGCGCGTTCGGGAACGATGTGTTCGGGTAGAACGCGGCGGCGATCTCTTCTTCGCTGCGGAACCACTCGAGCCCGAACCCCTCCGGCAGGGCCGTGATCGGGAAGGTCCCGTCGGGCAGATTCATGTGGAATGTCCCGGCGACGCGGTAGCCGAACGACCGCAGTGCGCCGTCGAGCTTTTGGAGCGTTGGGAATTCGAGGAGCCGATGCGGCTCCGCCGCCCCGTCGATCCATTCGCGCAGGAACGCGTGCAGCTTCTCGTCCGCCGTGACGACGGCGCTGTTCCCAGTCGTCGCCATGTGGAAAAGCGGCGTCTCCCGGCTGTACATCCGCACGCCCTCGGGCTTTGCGGAGACGGTCAGCGTCACGCCCGGAACCGAGAACGATTCCGGCACGGTATTGCATTCGAGCGCGAGCTGGCGCACCAGCCGCGCGTAGTACGTCTCTTTTCTATTTTTTGCTTCTGCCGCTTCGGTTGTCATTTTCCAGCTCCTTGATGCGGTCTCTGAGGTACGCGGCGTGCTCGAACTCGAGCAGCTTGGCCGCGGCCTTCATCTCCTTTGTCAGCTTTTCGATGAGCGCGCGCTTTTCCTGCGGGGTATAGCGGTGCTTCGCGCGCTTCTTGTCCTCGCGCGCCGAGGTGATCTCGAGGATCTCCGCCACGTCCTTGACGATGGTCGTCGGCGTGATGCCGTGGTCCTCGTTGTATTTTTCCTGGATCGTGCGGCGGCGCTCCGTCTCGCGGATCGCGTATTCCATCGAGTCGGTCACTTCGTCGGCGTAGAGGATGACCTCGCCGTTCGCGTTGCGCGCCGCGCGGCCGATCGTCTGCACGAGGCTGCGCCCGCTGCGCAGGAAACCCTCCTTGTCCGCGTCGAGGATCGCGACGAGCGACACCTCCGGGATGTCGAGGCCCTCGCGCAGGAGGTTGATGCCGACGAGCACGTCGAACTCACCGAGGCGCAGGTCGCGGATGATCTCCATGCGCTCCACCGTGTCGATGTCGTGGTGCATATACCGCACCTTGATCCCGTAATTCTGGAGGAACCCGGTCAGGTCCTCCGCCATTTTCTTCGTCAGCGTCGTGATGAGCACGCGCTCGCCCTTCTCGGCGCGCACGTTGATCTCGGAGATCAGGTCGTCGATCTGGCCGTCTGTCGGCTTCACGACGACGCGCGGGTCGAGCAGGCCCGTCGGGCGGATCACCTGCTCCACGATCTTCGCGGAGCGCTCCATCTCGAAATCGCCCGGCGTCGCGCTCACGAACACCGCCTGGTCAAGGTGATCGTAAAACTCGTCAAAGTTGAGCGGCCGGTTGTCGAAGGCCGAGGGCAGCCGGAAGCCGTAATCCACGAGCGTTTCCTTGCGCGCGCGGTCCCCCGCGTACATCGAGCGCACCTGCGGCAGCGTCACATGGGATTCGTCCACGAAGAGCAGGAAATCCTTCGGGAAGTAATCGAGCAGCGTGCAGGGCATGCTGCCCGGCGCGCGGCCGGAGAGCACGCGCGAATAGTTTTCGATGCCCTTGCACATCCCGATCTCGCTGAGCATCTCGATGTCGTATTTCGTGCGCTGTTCGATGCGCTGTGCCTCGAGCAGCTTCCCCTGCGCCTTGAAGAACGCAACGCGCTCCTCCATCTCTGCCTCGATGTCCCCGAGCGCCTTCGCCATCTTCTCCGCCGGGACGATGTAGTGCGAGGCCGGGTAGATCGCGACGTGCTTGCGCTCCGCGACGATCTCCCCCGTGAGCGGAATGATCTCACAGATACGGTCGATCTCGTCCCCGAAGAACTCCACGCGGATCGCCTTTTCGCTCGACTCCGCCGGGAAGATCTCCACGACGTCGCCGCGCACGCGGAACTTGTTGCGGATGAAGTTCACGTCGTTGCGCTCATACTGGATATCGACGAGCTTCCGGATCAGCTCGTCGCGGCTCTTCTGCATCCCCGGGCGCAGGGAGATGACCATCGTCCGGTAGTCGATCGGGTCGCCGAGGCTGTAGATGCACGAAACGGACGCGACGATGATGACGTCCCGCCGCTCGGAGAGCGCGCTCGTCGCGCTGTGCCGGAGCTTGTCGATCTCCTCGTTGATCGCGCTGTCCTTTTCGATGTAGGTGTCCGTCTGGACGATGTACGATTCCGGCTGATAATAATCGTAGTACGACACAAAGTATTCGACGGCGTTTTCCGGGAAGAACTCCCGGAACTCGGAGCAGAGCTGCGCCGCGAGCGTCTTGTTGTGCGCGAGCACGAGCGTCGGGCGGTTCAACTGCTCGATGACGTTCGCCATCGTGAACGTCTTGCCGCTGCCCGTGACGCCGAGCAGCGTCTGCTCCTTGTTCCCCGCGCGGATCGACGCCACAAGGTCGCGGATCGCCTCGGGCTGATCGCCGGTCGGCTTATATTTCGAATGAATCTTAAAATCCATCTTCACACATCCAAAAAACAAAATCCCGCGACCAAAGGTCGTTTCGTCGCGCCGGTCGCGGCGGTAAACCGCCGCTTCGCCGGTGTTTCCAGTAATCTTTTCTCCCGCGCCGCAAGCCGTGTCCGTGTGGTGAACTTGCTTCCGCTTCCCGCAGGCCAGCGTACAGCAAACGACAACGGTTCCGCCGCCGCTTCGCCGGTGTTTCCAGTAATCTTTTCTCCCGCGCCGCAAGCCGTGTCCGTGTGGTGAACTTGCTTCCGCTTCCCGCAGGCCAGCGTACAGCAAACGACAACGGTTCCGCCGCCGCTTCGCCGGTGTTTCCAGTAATCTTTTCTCCCGCGCCGCAAGCCGTGTCCGTGTGGTGAACTTGCTTCCGC
>CANRMW010000198.1 GCA_947631835.1 uncultured Clostridia bacterium
CCAGGCCGATCGGAAGGCCGAGCACATACGCCATGATGACCGAGAGGATGCCCATGATGAACGAATACCCCATCTTCGAGAAGCCGAACTTGAAGGTATTGACGTTCGTGTAGTCATCGACAAAGCGGTCGAGGTTCAGGGAGCTCGCCTCTCTGGAACCGGCCGTGTAGGTCGCGGTGTGCAGGTCGTCCGCGCTCATCTCGGTGTGGCCCGTCGGGTAGGTGAGCGGAGACTGGATATAGGTGCCCTGAGAGGAGGTCATCGTATCAAACACGTCAACGCCGGCGTTCACCGTGTATGACGCGCCCAAATGCAAAGTGAGGAAGTTCTGATGGAGATACGGGAACTGCCCGTCAAAATAGAGCAGGTAACGGTGCGTCGTCCCGTTTCCGAGAATGGCCGGAGAGAAGACCTTGTTCTGCCCGTCCTGATTGTAGAGCGGGTCGTAGAGCGTAAACGTGAGCTTGCGCTCCCCGATGTCGTTTTCCGCCGGCACCGAATGGATGTTGTCAAAACGGATAAAGTTCGTGAAGTAATCCCACAGGCGGGAGAAGACCGGGACGTCCTTGGAGGCAAAGATCACCTGCTGCCCGCCGTCCTGGAGACGGCCCCGCTTATTCACCACGGCGTCGAGCCGGGTCACGGTATACCCCTGCGCCTCATACGTCTCGGTGAATTTCTTCACATATTCGGCAGCGGTCTCGCTGTCCTTGTCCGGCGTGCGGCCGATCGCCACAGCCGCCGCGCGCGTATCCTCGTCGATCTCGCCGCCGGTCGCCAGCTTGTTGACGTAATCGGCGTAGGGGACATAATCGAGGTAGCCGTAGGCCTCCCAGCGCGAATACATATACGTCGTCTTGCTGTTGCCGGTGATCTTGGTGAAGTTCGGGTCCATCGCGAAGATCTTGGTCCGGTCCATCAGCGTGTACACCAGGATCATAATGAGGAGTACGGCACAGATCACGGAGACCGCGCCATGCAAAAGACGTTTAACCAGATATTTTCCCATAATTCATCAACTCGCGATCTCCACAAAATAAAACGTGAGGGGGCGGGAAATCCCCCGCCCCCCGAAACGTCTCTATACAGGTTCTGCGTGAGAGTAGAACGAATGCAGCGATGGCTCGATTAGAACATGCCGCAGCACTTCATCATGTAGCCGCTGCCATACGGCAGGTAGGTATCGAGGTACGTCGCCGGGTCGCGGTAGTCCGGGCCCCAGCCGGAGAGGTCATACATATCGTAGTTGGCCTCGTTGCCGGCGTTGGTGTAGTAGCCGCAATAGTACCAATCCATCTGCTCGCCGCCGACCAGGTTCACAACGACCTCGCCGTCAAACGAAGCCTCAAGGACCTGCTTGTAAGCGTTCGCCTTGTTGGCATAGTTCTCGTTGGAGGACCAGTACGGATAGTCGATCTGGATCGGGTTCTCCGCAGAGATCTCGACGCCGATCTGCGCGAGCTCTTCGATGGCGATCGCCATCTCTGCCTTCGCGTTGTCCACGTTGTACCAGCCGTCAAAGCCGAAGGAACCGCCGACGCCGTCGTCCACGGTGCTGTCCCAAACCTTGACCGGGAAGCCGTCAAAGTCGAACTGCGCCTGCACGATCTCGCCGAAGTAGGTGCCGGCCGGGAAGGTCTGCTCGGTGCCGTCGCCCATGTCCAGCGTGACGTCCTCTTCGAGCTGGACGAACGTGCCCGGGACATACATGTTGATGAGGGAAGCGTACTTCAGATCCTCGCCGACTGTCGCCGCGTTCATCGCCGCACGGTCGGTGCCGAAGCTCAGGGCACGGCGGAAGTGCACGTTGTTCATCGCCGCACGGGTGCGCGCCGCGTCCTCAGGCGTCTGCGTGGAGACCATCTTGGTGTCGTCGTTCACGTTCGCGAACGAAGCGCGGTTCACGTTGTAGAAGCCGACATAGCTCGTGGAACGGACAGAGGAAACATACGCGTATTCGTCGTAGTAATTGGTATCTTTACCCTCAACCGTCTTCTCCTTCGCCGCAATCACAGCGTTGGCATTGAGGCCGGCGCCGGAGTAAATACCGTCAACAGCGTTGTTGAAGGGTGCGAGGACGTCGGTGGAATCATACCAGATATAGGAGAGCTTATGGATGTTCATGTTGTCCGCGTCCCAGTAGGTCGGGTTCGCCTCATACTGGATCACGGAGTTCGCCGTGTAGTTCGTGATGAGGAACTCGCCGCAGTACGCGATGTGGCTCGGATCGGTGCCGTAAACATAGTCCGCGGCGGAGCTGTCGAACTCAGCGCCGAACTTGCCGCCCTGAGATTCGAAGAAGTCGCGGTTCAGCGGCGCGAAGCAGCCGTAGCCGAGCATCGTCAGGAAGAACGGGCACTTGCCGACGAGCGTGTACTGCACGGTCTTGTCGTCGATCGCCTTGACGCCGACCTCAGAGAAGTCGGTGACTTCACCGGCGACATACTCGTCCCAGTTCACGATGCCGCAGCCGCCGTCCGCGGAGAGCAGGTAGCCGAGCTCATCCGGATAGTCGGCGCAGTGCTGGAGGCCGGCGACAAAGTCGTCCGCGGTGACGGGCGCGATTTCACGGCCCTGCTGATCGACCCAGACGATGCCGTCGCGGAGGTGGAAGGTGTAGACCGTGCCGTCCTCGGACATCTCATAGCTCTCGGCCAGCGCGGGCTGCAGCGTGTCCTTGCCGTCATAGCGGAGGAGCGGGCTGTACGTCGGCGCGATGTACTGAGAGTTCGCCGCACGGGAGGTGGCGAGCACGTCCCAGGTCTGCGGGCCGTCGCCGGAGATAGAAGTGTTGTACTCGTCAACGAGCTCAAACCCGTTGTCCGCGACCCAGGTCTTGACCGCCTCATAATAATCGGCCTCGGTCTCCGCTTCCTTCCAAAGGCCGGTCAGCTCGGTGCGCTGCGCCGGGGTGAGGAAGTCGTTCGCGACCATATAATAGCCGTAACGGTCGTCGTCAAGGCCCCAGGAGACCGTCGTGTCGGTACGCGGGATCACGCGGCTGATGGCATAGTTGCCGCCGTCAGCGCTCATCGGGATCATCAGAGCGGACTCTTCGAGCTTCGCAGCCGCCTGCGCCAGCTTGGCCCAGCGGATGGAGTTGTTATCGACTTCCGCCTTGCCTTCCTGGAGCAGATCATAGTAGTCGCCGAGGTGATAGAAATAGAGCTCCTCGGAAGCGGACTCATAATCCAT
>CANRMW010000199.1 GCA_947631835.1 uncultured Clostridia bacterium
TATTCGGCGGCGGTCAGCGCCATTTTCGGCGTCGCGATGCGCTCGATGGCCGGGTCGTTCGCGAGGTTCACGAACATGACCGTGCGGTCGAGCGCGCCGGTCTCGCGGAAGGATTCAATGAAGAAGTTCGATTCCTCGAACGTGATGCCCATCGCAGCGAACACGACGACGAACGGATCGTTCGTGCCGCGCACCTTCGCCTGTCGGGCGATCTGCGCGGCGAGGTTCGCGTGCGGCAGGCCGGAGGCCGAGAAGATCGGGAGCTTCTGCCCGCGCACGAGCGTGTTCAGGCCGTCGATGGCCGAGACGCCGGTCTGGATGAACTCCTGCGGGTAGCTCCGCGCGGCGGGGTTCATCGGCAGGCCGTTGATGTCGTCGCGGCGGTCGGGCAGGATCTCCGGCCCGCCGTCGATCGGACGGCCGAGACCGTCGAAGACGCGGCCGAGCATGTCCTCGCTGACGCCGAGCTCCATCGTCCGCCCGAGGAACCGCACGCGGCTGTTCGAAAGGTTGATGCCCGTGGAGCTCTCAAAGAGCTGCACCAGGGCGTTCCCCTCGTTGATCTCCAACACCTTGCAGCGGCGCTTTTCGCCGTTTGCCAGCTCGATCTCCGCCAGCTCGTCGTAGGAGACGTTCTCCACGCCCTTCACGAGCATCAGCGGGCCGGCGACTTCCTGTATCGTTCTGTATTCCTTTGGCATCAGAAGTCCTCCTTGTTCTCCACGGCTTTCGCGATCTGCTGGTCGAGCTCGGCGCAGATGCTCTCGAACTCGGCGGCGGTGTTCTCCGCCGGGACGTACTTGAAGCGGCCGATGCGCTCGCGCACGGCAAGGCCGATCAGGTCGTCGGCCTTCGCGCCCTTTTCGAGCGCCGCCGCGCACTTGTCGTAGTAGAGCACCACAAGGCGCATCATGTCGTGCTGCTTTTCGAGCGTTGTGTAGGTATCGGCGTCGTGGAACGCGTTCTGGTGGAGGAAGTCCTCGCGGATGGACCGCGCGGCCTCGAGCTTGAGGCGGTCCGGCGCGGAAAGCGCGTCCATGCCGACGAGCTTTACGATCTCTTCGAGCTCCGCCTCGTCCTGCAGAAGCCGCATCATTCTGGCGCGCAGCTCCATCCAGTCCGGCGCGACGTTCGTATTGAACCAGTTCCCCATGGAATCGGCGTAGTTCGAGTAAGAGGTCAGCCAGTTGACGGCCGGGAAGTGGCGCTTATACGCGAGGTTCGCATCCAGCCCCCAGAAGACCTTCACGATGCGCAGCGTCGCCTGCGAGACCGGCTCCGAGATGTCGCCGCCCGGAGGCGAGACCGCGCCGATGACCGAAAGCGCGCCCTCGCGGTTGTCGCTGCCGAGCGCCACGACGCGCCCGGCGCGCTCGTAGAACTGCGCCAGACGGCTGCCGAGGTACGCCGGATAGCCCTCTTCGCCGGGCATCTCTTCGAGGCGGCCGGACATTTCGCGCAGCGCCTCCGCCCAGCGGGAGGTGGAATCCGCCATCAGCGCGACGGAATAGCCCATGTCGCGGAAATACTCCGCGATCGTGATGCCGGTGTAGATCGACGCCTCGCGCGCCGCGACCGGCATATCGGAGGTGTTCGCGATGAGCACCGTCCGCTTCATGAGGGACTGGCCGGTCTTCGGATCGACCAGCTCCGGGAACTCGTTGAGAACGTCGGTCATTTCGTTGCCGCGCTCGCCGCAGCCGATGTAGACCACGATGTCCGCCTCGGCCCACTTCGCGAGCTGGTGCTGCACGACGGTCTTGCCGCTGCCGAACGGCCCCGGCACCGCCGCGACGCCGCCCTTCGCGAGCGGGAACAGCGTGTCGATGACGCGCTGGCCGGTGATCAGCGGCATATCCGGCGAGAGCTTTTTCTGGTAGGGACGGCCCCTGCGGACCGGCCATTTCTGCATCAGAGAGACGGCGATCTCGGCGCCGTTTTTCGTCTCGACCGAGGCCACCGTATCCGTGACGGTGTAATCGCCCTCGGCGATCTCCTTCACCGTGCCGAGCACGCCCGCCGGGACAAGGATCTTATGCACGACGATCTCGGTCTCCTGCACGGTGCCGAGAATGTCGCCGCCGACCACTTCGTCGCCCGCGTGTTTTACGGGGATAAAATGCCATTTAATCTCGCGCTTGAGCGAGGGGACTTCCACGCCGCGCTTGAGATTGTTGCCGGAAACTTCCATGATCGCGTCCAGCGGGCGCTGAATGCCGTCGTAAATGGAGCCGATGAGTCCCGGCCCGAGCTCCACGCTCATGGGCTCACCGGTGGATTCCACAGGCGCGCCCGGTCCGAGGCCGGAGGTCTCCTCATAGACCTGCACCGAGGCCTCGTCGCCGTGGATCTCGATGATCTCGCCGATGAGCCGCTGGTCGCTGACGCGCACGACGTCGAACATGTTGGCGTCGCGCATACCGGAAGCGACCACGAGCGGTCCGGCGACCTTTTTGATCGTACCTTTGCTCATGAAGATGTCACCCGCTTTTTCTTTCTGTCTGTTTATTCCTGATCGTTGAAAATGATGTCGGACCCGACCGCCTGTTCCACGGAATGCCGCACCATGCGGATGCCCATGCCGTTGTTCCCCGTCACGCCCGGGATCGGGATAATCGCCGGGAGCGGCAGGAGCCGGTAATGGTCCAGCTCGTGCGTGAGCTGCGCCGCGAGGGCCTCCGTGATGTAGATCACGGCGTATTCTCCCTCCGCGAGCTGGCGCAGCGTCTTCGAGCCCTCGTCCGCGTCCGAGATCGGGAACACGTCGAGGCCCAGCGCCGCAAATCCGTATATGCTGTCTCTGTCTCCTATCACTGCTGCTCTGTACATGGAACCTCCTGCCCCACTTTTCTTTCAAGAAAAGTGGGCAAAAGAATTTTTACGTCGCGCCGGTCGCGACCAAAGGTCGTTTCGTCGCGTTGGTCGCGGCGTAAACCGCCGCTTCGCCAGTGCTTCCAGTAATCTTTTCCCCGCGCCGCAAGCCGTCCGTGCGGGAAGCCCGCCTCCGTCTCCCGCCAGCCAGTGTAGGGCAAACGACAGCGGCTCCGCCGCCGTGCCAGCTTTCTGAAGAAAGCTGGGCAAAGACTTTTGCGTCGCGCCGGTCGCGACCAAAGGTCGTTTCGTCGCGTTGGTCGCGGCGTAAACCGCCGCTTCGCCAGTGCTTCCAG
>CANRMW010000200.1 GCA_947631835.1 uncultured Clostridia bacterium
TTCCTACGCGCTCAACGAGCGCGACGCGCAGGGCGAGGCGAAGCATTTGCTCCGCCTGCTCGACGGCCTCTCCCCGGCCTACGGCGCGTGGCTCGACATGGAGGACGGCGACGGCTACAAGGAGCGCAGCGGGATGCCCTCGGACGAGACGCTCACGGATATCTGCGTCACGTTCTGCGAGGCGCTGGAGAAGGGCGGGTACTACGCGGGGATCTACTCGAACCTCCACTGGTGGACGACGAAGCTCACCTCGCCCCGGCTCGACCGCTTCGACAAGTGGGTGGCCCAGTGGAACGACGTGAACGACTACAAAAAGCCCTGCGGGATCTGGCAGTTCACCTCTTCGGGGCGGATCCCGGGGTACCCGGGCCGGTTCGACATGGACTACGCCTACCGCGACTACCCGAAGATCACCGGGAACGGGAAGCCCGAGCCGACGCCCGACCCGGAAGAGACGGACGCCGAGACCGGCCTCTATGAGGTGACGGCGCAGGTGTTGAACGTCCGCACGGGGCCGGGCACCGATTACCCGTGGAAGCGCTTCGCGGAGCTGACGCCGAACGCGCGGGAGCAGATCACGGCGCGCGCCGGATACGACGCGAACGGGTATGTCCGGGGCATGAAGTTCGACGTGTTCGAGACGAAGGGCCGCTGGGGCAGGACGCCCTCCGGCTGGGTCTCGCTGGACTGGGCGAAAAAAATCTGAGCGCTGCCCGCCGCGGAAAACGCGGCGGGTTTCCCGCTTTTTCCTCCGTTCCCAAAAAACTGCGGCAAAATTCACACGGAGGTCATTGAAAGATGTCGAGGTTTGGCGTATAATAGTATAGTTCGCACGCGAACGGTTTTCGCGTGCCGCCGGGAACCGGCAGGGAAAGGAAGGAACCAAATGCGGGTCGGATTGGACGTCGGCTCCACGACGCTGAAATGCGTCGTCTTAAACGAAAAGAACGAGATCCTCTTTCAAAAATACGAGCGGCATCTGTCGCGCATCGTGGAAAAATCCGTAGAGATGCTCACGGAGGTGGATCGGCTGTTCCCGAACGCCTCGGTGCGGCTCACCATCTCCGGCTCCGCGGGCATGGGCCTTGCGGAGCGCAGCGGCATCGAGTTCGTGCAGGAGGTCTACGCGACGCGCATCGCGGTGAACCGCCTTGTACCGCACACCGACACGGTCATCGAGCTCGGCGGCGAGGACGCGAAGATCCTGTTCCTCACCGACGGCGCAAACGCGTCCGGCCTTGAAGTGCGCATGAACGGCTCCTGCGCGGGCGGCACCGGCGCGTTCATCGACCAGATGGCGACGCTCCTCGGCATCCAGCCGGACGAGCTCAACGAGCTCGCGAAATCCCATGAAAAGCTCTACACGATCGCCTCGCGCTGCGGCGTCTTCGCGAAGAGCGACGTGCAGCCGCTCCTCAATCAGGGTGCGAAAAAGAGCGACGTCGCGGCGAGCATCCTCTATGCCGTCGTGAACCAGACCGTCGCCGGGCTCGCGCAGGGCCGCGAGATCGCCGGGCAGGTGGTCTACCTCGGCGGGCCGCTGACCTTCCTCTCCGAGCTGCGGGCGGCGTTCGACGACACCTTGAAAATCACCGGCGTCTGCCCGGAAAACTCCCTGTATTTCGTTGCCCTCGGCGCGGCATTCGCCGCTTCCGGGGACGAACTGCCCCTCAAGCGCCTCATCAATTCCATCGCTGCGTACACGGCGAAGGAGGAATACCGCGCCTGCCCGCCGCTCTTCCGGGACAAGGCGGAGTACGCGGCCTTTTTGGAGCGCCACGAGAGCGCGGGCGTCCGCGTGCTCGACGACATCCGCGACGGCGAGCCGGTCTTTATCGGCATCGACGCCGGTTCCACGACGGTCAAAGCCGTCGTCACGGACCGGACCGGCGCGATCCTCTGCTCGCGGTATATGTCGAACGCGGGGAACCCGGTGCCGCTGATGCGCGATTTCCTGCTCGAGGTCTACGAGCGCTTCCCGAACGCCCGCATCGCCGCCGCAGCCGCAACCGGCTACGGCGAGGACATCATCAAGAACGCGTTCTCCGCGGATTACGGCATCGTGGAGACGATGGCCCATTTCTACGCCGCGAAGTCGTTCAACCCGAAGGTCGATTTCATCATCGACATCGGCGGGCAGGACATCAAGTGCTTCAAGATCGAAAACGGCGTGATCGACGACATTTTCCTGAACGAGGCGTGCTCCTCCGGCTGCGGGTCGTTCCTGCAGACCTTCGCGGGCGCGCTCGGGTATACGATCGAGGACTTCGCGAAGCTCGGGCTGTTCGCGGACCGGCCGGTCGATCTCGGCTCGCGCTGCACGGTGTTCATGAACTCCTCGGTGAAACAGGCGCAGAAGGACGGCGCGTCGGTCGAGTGCATCTCGGCGGGCCTTTCGATCAGCGTCGTGAAGAATGCCCTCTACAAGGTGATCCGCGCGGTGGACGCCAACGCCATCGGAAAAGAGATCGTCGTGCAGGGCGGCACGTTCCTGAACGACGCGGTGCTGCGCGCGTTCGAGCAGGAGATCGGGCGGAACGTCATCCGGCCGACGATCGCCGGGCTCATGGGCGCTTACGGCGCGGCGCTCTACGCGCACGAGCGCGCGGGGGACGACGCGGTCTCGAGCCTGCTTTCCAAAGCGGAGCTGGAAAAGTTCACCCACAGCGTGAAGGCGATCACCTGCGGCGGCTGCTCCAACCACTGTCGGCTGACGGTGAACACCTTCTCCGGCGGCAGGCGGTTCATCAGCGGGAACCGCTGCGAGAAGCCGATCACGGGCGTGAAGTCCACCAAAACGCAGTACAATATGTTCGAGGAGAAGCGCAAGCTCCTCGCGCGCTATACATACGAGGACCGCGGGAACCCGGTCATCGGCATCCCGATGGGCCTCAACCTCTATGAGATGCTCCCGTTCTGGCACAGATTCTTCACCGAGCTCGGCTTCGATGTGAAGACCTCGCCGCCCTCGAACCGCAGCCTCTACCTCAAGGGACAGCACACGATCCCCTCCGACACCGCCTGCTTCCCCGCGAAGCTGATGCACGGCCATGTGGAAGCGCTGCTCGACATGGGCGTGGACGCGATCTTCTACCCGTGCATGTCCTATAACTTCGACGAGGGCATTTCCGACAACCACTACAACTGCCCGGTCGTCGCGTATTA
>CANRMW010000201.1 GCA_947631835.1 uncultured Clostridia bacterium
TAGTCGATCGGGGTATCGATCAGGGAAGCCGGGATGCAGCCGCCGGACGGGCCGCCGGTCTGCGCGGCCTTGAACTTGTGGCCGCCCGGGATGCCGCCGCCGATGTCCTCGACGACTTCGCGGAGCGTGGTGCCCATCGGGACCTCGACGAGGCCGGTGTTGTTGATCTTGCCGCCGAGCGCGAAGACCTTCGTGCCGGGGGACTTCTCCGTGCCGATGGAGCGGAACCACTCCGCGCCCTTGAGCATGATCTGCGGGATGTTCGCGTAGGTCTCGACGTTGTTGAGGACCGTCGGCTTCTCAAAGAGGCCCTTGAGCGCCGGGAACGGCGGACGGACGTGCGGCTCGCCGCGCTTGCCCTCGATGGAGGTCATCAGAGCGGTCTCTTCGCCGCAGACGAACGCGCCCGCGCCGAGACGGATCTCGATGTCGAAATCAAAGCCGGAATCGAAAATGTTCTTGCCGAGCAGACCGTATTCACGCGCCTGGCCGATGGCGATCTGCAGACGCTTGACCGCGATCGGATACTCCGCGCGGATGTAAATGTAGCCCTGCGTCGCGCCGATGGCGTAGCCGGCGATCGTCATCGCCTCGATGACGCTGTGCGGGTCGCCTTCCAGAATAGAGCGGTCCATGAACGCGCCCGGGTCGCCCTCGTCGGCGTTGCAGCAGACATACTTCTGGTCGGCCTGGTTCGCGGCCGCCATGGCCCACTTCCTGCCGGTCGGGAAGCCCGCGCCGCCGCGGCCGCGCAGCCCGGAATCGAGCATGGTCTGGATGACCTGCTGCGGGGGGATCTTTTCGGTGAGGATCGTGCCGAGGGCCTGGTAGCCGTCCAGCGCGATGTATTCATCGATCACTTCGGGGTTGATGACGCCGCAGTTGCGCAGCGCAAGACGCATCTGCTTCTCATAGAACTTCGTCTCGTTCAGAGACTTCGTGTTCTGCTCGTCCACGACGGTCTCCTGATAGAGCAGGCGGCGGACGATCCGGCCCTTGAGCAGATGCTCTTCCACGATCTCCGGGACGTCGTCCACGGTGACGCGGTTGTAGAACGCGCCCTCCGGATAGACGATCATGATCGGGCCGAGCGCACACAGGCCGAAGCAGCCCGTCTGCACGACGTTGACCTCTTTTTCGAGGCCCTGCGCCGCGATCTCCTCCTTCATCCTCTCCATGATCTTGTCGCTGTGCGAGGAGGTACAGCCGGTACCGCCGCACACCAGAACATTGGAACGGAACATATTGTTTTCCTCCTTAACTTCCCTTATTGCTGATATGCGCCAATGGTGTACTCTTTCACGACGTTGTGGTTGACCAGATGATCGTTCACGACGCGCAGAGCCTTCTCCGCAGTCATCTTGACGTAGGTGGTCTTCGTGCCGTCCGGATCGACAACCTCGACGACAGGCTCATACTGGCAGATGCCGATGCAGCCCGTCTGCGTGACCATGACGTCGGGAAGCTGACGCTTCGCGACTTCGTCCACGATGGCCGCAAGGACCGGACGCGCGCCCGCAGCGATGCCGCAGGTCGCCATGCCGACGAGCACACGGGTACCGGCCTCGGAATTTTCACGGACATTGACCGCAGCCTTCGCGCGGTCACGAATTGCCTTGAGTTCGGCTAAAGATTTCATGATGCTTGCCATTCCTTTCTGCGCCTTTGCGCACGGTATTTCATTACGGGGCATTTCCCCGAAGCTCCGCCTCCATCTCCGCGATATACTCACGGATCCACGCGGAAACCTCCGTCTCGGAGAACGGGACGTCCCCGAGCTGCTCGCGCAGTTCCCGGGTGTCCAGCGCGTTTTCGACCTTATTCCCCTTCGCGTCCTCATAGGAGCGGATATAGAGGAAATCGATCTGCGGATTGCAGGTGATGAGAAGATGAATGACCGAGCCAATGTCCCCAAGGGGGATCATATCGACATGGGAGGGTTTGAAGACCGCTGTCAGAGACGTACCCTCGCCGAGCTTGGAATCGATGCGGAAGGAGCCGCCCGTCATCTCCGCTTCCATCTTGAAAAGCGGCACCCCGAGCCCCACCTTGCGGGTGGTGCGGGTGGTAAAGAACGGGTCGATCACGCTTCGGACCTGCTCCTCGCTCATGCCGAAGCCGTTGTCCTCGATGGTGATGGCCAGCGTATCGTCCTTCTCCGATTCATCGATGCGGATCGTCGTCAGCGTCGCTTCCGCCCGGATCGAATTTTGGGCGATGTCCATCACATTCAGCGATAGCTCCCGCATGATCTTACGCCGTGTACTTCTCGAGGATCGTATCGACGTCCTCGGGCACGAGGCGGCCGTAAACATCATCGTTGATCGTCATGACCGGGGCGAGGCCGCACGCGCCGACGCAGCGGCAGGCGGTCAGGGAGAACATCCCGTCCGCGGTGCATTCCTCCGGCTGGATGCCGAGCTTCGCCACGAGACGGTCGAGGACCTTCTGGGATCCCTTGACATAGCACGCCGTGCCGAGGCAGACGGAAATGTTGTACTTGCCCTTCGGCGTCAGAGAAAACTGGGAATAGAAGGTCGAAACGCCAAAGACCTCCTCCAGGGATACGTTGAGACCGGCGGCGATCTCCTTCTGGACCTCGATCGGCAGATAGCCGTAGATGTCCTGCGCGCCGTGCAGCGCGGGCATGATCGCGCCTTTTTCCCCTTTGAGGCTCTCGATCAGTTCCAGAAGCTTCTGGTGCTGCTCGGGCGTGTCGTGGAAAGGCAATGTGCTGATACGCTTTTGCATTATATTTCCTCCCATACTGGTGAGTTTTGGCAGGACTGCGGCCTTTCGCACACACGCTGAAAAAGGGTGCCGCAACATCCTGCGATGATTATACCAAATATCAGTTCCATTTTAATTCCCAAGAAGAAATAAGCAAGAATCTTTGCTTTCCATTCGACGAATTTTTTGCCAGTTCTTTGTGTAACTTAACAAACAAAAAACGAAAAAATGTTGATTAGCCAACACTAACGCCCAAAAACGCCGCCGTTCTTCCCCGCAAAACCGCGCACCTTTGCTTTTCCGGACTCTTTTTTTCGAAAACACGAGATATTGATTTCCCTTGTGAAAAACCGTTTT
>CANRMW010000202.1 GCA_947631835.1 uncultured Clostridia bacterium
GTGCAGGGGCAGCGCGTGGGGCGGGACTGCGATTTCCCGGACCGGCTCGGGCTCATCATCGAGACGCCGGGGTTCATCCCGACGATGAGCGGATATCGGAACCTGAAAACGCTCGCGGCGCTCAAGGGGCGCATCGGGAAGCGGGAGATCGTAGAGGTCCTGCGGCAGGTCGGCTTATCTGAGAATATGCACAAGGCCGTGGGAAAGTATTCGCTCGGGATGCGGCAGCGGCTGGGCATCGCGCAGGCGATCATGGAGGACCCGGACACGCTCGTGCTGGACGAGCCGTTCAACGGGCTGGACAAGGACACCGTCGCCTCGATGCGGGAGCTGCTCCTCGGAATGAAGGCGCGCGGCAAGGCGATCTTCCTCGCGAGCCACAGCGCCGAGGACATCCGCATGCTGTGCGACGAGGTCATAGAGATGGAGGTACACCGAAAATGAAGCGTTTATTCTGCGCGGCGCTCGCGCTGGTCCTGCTGCTCGCGGCCCTGCCCGCCTCTTCCGCCGTCTCGTTCGACGGCGGCGAAGCGGGGAACACCCCGGCGGCTGCGCCGGAGGAAGGCGGCGCGGAGGGCCTTTGGATCGACAACAGCAACCTCTACGCGTACATGAGCCGGACCTACGAGGACGGGTACGTTCCGTCGGTCTCATTCGGGACGGCGGTTGTGGTCCTCCCGCTTCTGAGCGGGACGCCGCTTATGAACGACGAGCTGACGGCGAGGGTGGACTTGGGGGATCCGGGCACCGCGCCGTTTGAAAGCAAGAATTACGATATGACGGTGCGCCTCCTCAACAACCGCGTGAACGGCGGGACGGAGACGGTGCGCAGCTTCTGCGTGACCTTCTTCCTCTCGCTGAAGGATAAATATTACAACGGCAGCTACCCGGTGACGGTCCACGCCGCCGCGCGCGACCGCAGCGGGAACCCCGTGGAGAAGGACTTTACCGTTTTCGTGACGGTGACAGACGGCGAAGACCCCGAGGCCACGCCCGAGCCGACGGCTGAACCGACGGAGCCGCCGGTCGTCCTCGGGCCGAAGGTGCTGGTGGCCGCCGCGTCGGTGCGGGGCAGCGCGGACGGTTCCGTCCCGGCGGGGGAGCGGATCGGCGTGGCAGTCACGCTGAAAAACACCAGCGAGACCGAAGCGCTGCAGAACATGATGGTGACCGCCGGTTCCCCCGGAGACTGTTTTGAGCTGAAAAGCGATTCGGACAGCGTTTTCGTCGGGGACGTTCCGGCGGGCGGGACGGTCGAGCTGACCTTCGAATACGGTTCGAAGCCGGAGACGCCGGCCGGCCAGTATGCGATCCCTTTGAGCTACGATTTCGCATACGGAAAAGGAATGACCGGCAGCGGCTCCGGCACGGCGCGGTTCAGCGTCACGCAGCCGCTCGAGGTGGAGTTCGCGCTGCTGCAGATGCCGGCGGAGGCCGTCGTCTCCGACACCGTGGAGGTGACGGTGCAGGCGGTGAACCTCAGCTATGCCGACGCGCACAACGTCCGCGCGACGATCGAAGCGGACGGCCTCCTGCCCGGCGGCGTGGCGTTTATCGGGGATCTGCCCGGCGGCGAATTGAAGCAGGCGGCGGTCCCCGTGCGGATCACCTCGCTGACGAACGGCAGCTTCTCCTACGGCGTGACGGACGGCACGGTGACGTATGAATACGAGGATGAAAACGGCACGCCGTGTACCGAGACGGAGACCTTCTCGGTGAACATCCGCTCCCCGTTTTCCGGGGAGAGCCGGGAGGAGCCGGACGACCCGAACCAGTGGTGGGCCGTCGCCGCTGCGGTGGCGGCGGTGATCCTCATCCTCCTCGGCGTGCTACTCGTCCGCGCGGCGAAGAAGCGGAGGAACACATGAACGCGCTGAAAAGGCTCTGGCGGCTCCGCAGGGAGGACGACCGGGTGAAGCTCGCGCTGCTGTTCCTCCTGATCGCCGGGATCCTTGCGGGATACGCGGTCTCCGGCGCGGCGGAGTACGCCGCCCTGCTCGACCGGCCGGTGGAGTATGTGCTCTCCTCGCCCGAAAAGGGCGCGGGGCTGGACGGCGCCCTCGAGCGGCTGCGGGAGACGGACGGCGTGGCCGGGGCGTCCCGGCAGCGGGAATACAGCGTTTCCTCCGGGGAGAAGACGCTCAGCGTCACGGAGCTGGAGAGCGGCTACCTTTCCGCCTGCTTTGGGATCGAGCCTGCGGGCGAGGCAAAACGGTTTTGGCTCGGCGCGGGCGCTTTTTCCGCTTTCTGCGGCGCGCATGCGGAAAGCCCCGCGCAGTGCGCCTATGCGGCCGGCGAGAAGGAGGAGCACGGCGCGTTTTATCTGGAAAACGGCCTTCCGGAGAGCGCCGCCTTCGCCGCAGGGACGACGAAGACGCTCGCGCAGAGCGGCTTCGCGCGGGTGATGTTCGAAAAGACCGACCCCTCCGGCGCGGACGCCGAGCGGCTGAAAAGCATGGGCTTTTCCGTCGTGAACGGGGAGGAGGTGCTCCGGCGCGGCTATGAGGCGGAGCTGCTCCTGACCCGTCTCGGGTTCTCGCTGCTCGCGGCGGCGTTCGCGGCGCTGCTCGCGCGGATCTACTGGAAAACACGAATCGTGCGGTGAAAGGATCCCGCTCTTCCGAGAGAAAGGAAGGGCGGGACTTTTTTGCATCCGAATTGAACGGTGCGATGGAATCGAATATAATTCTTTACAAAAAAAGGAGGCTTTACCATCAGATGAAGATCTACGGATATGCCCGCGTTTCCAGCGCGGAGCAGAATGAGGAGAGGCAGGTCCGCGCGCTGCGGGAGAGGAACGTGCCGGAACGGAACCTCTATGTGGACAAGCAGTCCGGCGGGGACTTTATGCGGCCGAGGTACCGGAAGATGACGGCGCGGATGCGGCCCGGAGACCTGCTCTATGTTCTCAGCATCGACCGGCTCGGGCGAAACTACGAGGAGATTTTACGGGAGTGGCGCAGGATCACGAAGGAGATCGGCGCGGATATCTGCGTGCTCGATATGCCGCTGCTCGACACGCGGCAGGGGAAGGACCTGATGGGCACGTTCATCGCGGACC
>CANRMW010000203.1 GCA_947631835.1 uncultured Clostridia bacterium
TTCAGTACCCCTTCGAGGGGTCAGCAAGCACTGACCCCTCTGGGGTCTGAGCAAACCACTAGTTTACTAGTGGTTTTGATTTCTCCGAAACGCGCCAATGCATAAACGGAAATTCATTATGCAGATCTGTCGATTCCTGTTGCATTCCTTTGCGCCGTATGCTAAAATTTCTTTCGGTCCATTTCGAGAAAGCAAAGAAGGTTCGCGCGTATGAACGGAGAAGCTGAAAAAACACAGCTCAAAAAAACAGATTGGAAAACTTTCGGGATCGTGACGCTGGGTACGGTGATCTTATCCGTCGGCGTGTATTTTTTTAAGTTCCCCAACAATTTCTCCACGGGCGGGGTCAGCGGCATTTCTATCCTTTTGGGAAAAATCTTCCCGGTCCTTTCTCCCGGTGTGACGATGTGGATCATCAACGCTTTCCTGCTCTTGGCAGGTTTTTTGATCCTGGGAAAAGGGTTCGGCTTTTTGACCGCCTATTGCAGCATGCTGTTCTCTTTTCTCACATGGCTGTTCGAAAGGGTCTTCCCGATGGACGCCCCGTTCACCGACCAGCCTTTTTTGGAGCTGTGCTTTGCCATGATGCTCCCCGCGCTCGGTTCCGCGATGCTGTTCAACTGCAACGCTTCCAGCGGAGGTACAGACATCGTCGCCATGATCCTGAAAAAGTACACGGATCTGGACATCGGAAAGGCGCTGCTTGTGAGCGACGCGCTGATCGCTTTCTCTGCGTGTTTCGTGTTCGACATCCGCACGGGACTGTTCTCCATTTTGGGACTCATCATCAAGGCGTTCGTGGTGGACAGCGTGATCGAGAGCATCAATCTCTGCAAATATTTCTCCATCGTGACGACGCATCCGGAGGAGGTCTGCGCCTATATCATGAAGGAGCTGAAACACGGATGTACGGTCTTGGACGCGGTGGGCGCTTATACGCACGGGGAGAAAAAGCTGATCCTTGCCGCGTGCCGGCGCAGCGAAGCCGTCCATTTGCGTCAATTTGTCCGGAGTGTTGACCCGAAAGCGTTCATGTCGATCACCAACACGAGCGAGATCATCGGCAAGGGCTTTCGGAGCGTATAAGCAGCCGGGAAGCTCGATTTGACAAAAGCGGTTTCGTGTGCTATACTTTTAGACAGGGAGAGAACAGGTCTGATGGGGGTCGATGCGTTATGGCAAATCCGAACCGTGATGAATTTATCCGGATCTACACTCAAAACATCACACGGGAAGGGTCTCAGAAGCTCCTCGCCTGGCTCGACACAACGGACTTTTTCACCGCCCCCGCCAGCACCCGCTTTCACTGCGCCTGTGCCTCCGGCCTGGTGATGCACAGCATCAACGTCTACAAAACGCTGCGGGAACGGTATTTCGAAGAAGGGGAAAGCGAGGAGAGCTACGCGATTTGCGCCCTGCTCCACGATGTCTGCAAAGCGCAGTTTTACAAGACCTCCACCCGAAACGTGAAGAACGAAGAGACGGGCGCCTGGGAAAAGAAGCCCTACTACACGGTGGAAGACGCGTTCCCCTACGGACACGGGGAAAAATCGGTCTATCTAATCGAGCGCTTTATGCGCCTCAAGCCGGCGGAAGCGATGGCGATCCGCTGGCACATGGGCGGCTTCGACGAGGCCGTAAAGGGCGGGAGCTTTTCGATCAGTCTTGCATTCGACCGATATCCGCTCGCGGTGAAGCTTCATCTCGCCGATTTGGAGTCCACCTATCTTCGCGAGAAAGGGACCTCTGAGACCCGTTGACCGGTCTGCTGCGGCCCGAAGCATCGGGCTGATCGCATAGAAAGTTAAAGATGGAGGGAGATGAAAATCATGACGTATTCGTATACACCGCAGGGCGTTTGCTCCAGAAACATTCAGGTAGAGCTGGACGGGGAGATCATTCGTTCTGTTCACTTCGAGGGCGGTTGCCACGGCAATACGCAGGGCGTGGCGGCGCTTGCTGCCGGCATGAACGCGAGAGAGTATATCGCGCGCTGCAAGGACATCAAGTGCGGTTTTAAAGGCACCTCCTGTCCGGCACAGCTGGCGATCGCGCTGGAAGAAGCGCTGAAGCAGTCCGCTTGAGGACCAGCCGCCCGTTTCAACATGAAAAAAGCCGCCTTTGCGCGGCCTTTTTTCTTTCTGTCTTCCGCTTTTGCAGAGAAAGGACCACGCGCAGTCCGCGTTTTTTCTTGTCTTTTCCGGCGAGCTCCTCAAAAGATCTCCAAAACGGAAAAAACAGGGATACAGACCGATTCGGACGGATCGGCAAAAAATCCGGGCATACTAGCGTCAGAAAGGAAGTGCGCAGTATGATCGAACCGGATACCATAAAACTCCTCCGCGAATGTGACGCGGGAATCAAGATGGGAACCTCCGCCATCGAGGAGGTTCTGGAAAATGTACGGCACGAGGATTTTCGAAAAGTCCTCACAGACTGCAAGGCGGAACATGAAAAGCTGAAAACCGAACTGCTCAGTCTGCTCGACGAATACCACGATGATGGCAAGGAACCGAACCCTATGGCCAAAGGGATGTCGTGGATGAAAACCAACGTCAAGCTCGCTGTGGAAGACTCGGACAAGACGATCGCCGATCTCATCACGGACGGCTGCAATATGGGCGTAAAATCCCTGAACCGCTATCTCAATCAGTATGAAGCGGCGGAGGAAAAGGTCAAAGACATCACAAAGCGCCTCATCAAGCTCGAGGATCAGCTCGCGCGGGATGTGCGCTGTTATCTTTGAGGGCGGGCCGGCTGGACGATCTTCAGCCGGCCTTTTCTGTCGAAGGAGCCCGCTTTTTCTTGACAAACGGACTGGCTTCTGCTAGAATAGATCCATCCCAAACAAAGGAGCACCTCAGAATGATCATTATCCGCATGCGCAAATAAAGCACAGTTTCCCGCAGTCGAAGGGGAATACTGTGCCTTTTTGTGTGCTTCGGATGAGATCTGAAATGCACCCCAAAAGTTAGATAATGTGATATAATGTCTAACGAGGGGGTGCATTTTTATGCCAAAAGGAGTAC
>CANRMW010000204.1 GCA_947631835.1 uncultured Clostridia bacterium
CTTCTTTCTGGTGATGTCGCCGCCGTAGCATTTGGCGAGGACGTCCTTGCGCAGCGCCTTGACCGTCTCCCGCGCGATGACCTTCCCGCCGATCGCCGCCTGCACCGGCACCTCAAAGAGCTGGCGCGGGATCTTCTCTTTCAGCTTTTCCACCATCTTCCTCGCGCGCGGATACGCCTTTTCGGAATGGATGATGAACGACAGCGCGTCCACCATATCGCCGTTCAGGAGGATATCGAGCTTCACGAGGCTGGACTTTTCGTAGCCGCAGAGCTCGTAGTCGAAGGACGCGTACCCCCGCGTGCGCGATTTCAGCGCGTCGAAAAAGTCATAGATGATCTCGTTTAACGGCAGCACATAGTGGATGTCCACGCGGTCCGTCGTGACGTACTGCATATCCTTGAAAACGCCGCGCCGCTCCTGGCAAAGCTCCATGATGCTCCCCACAAACTCGTTTGGAGAATAGATATGCGCGTTTGCCATCGGCTCCTCCGCGCTCGCGATCTGCGAGGGGTCCGGGTAGTTCGTCGGATTGTCGATTGCGATCTGCGTCCCGTCGGTCTTCGTGATGTGATAGACGACGCTCGGCGCGGTCGTGATGAGGTCGAGGTTGTACTCGCGCTCCAGCCGCTCCTGGATGATCTCCATGTGGAGCAGGCCGAGGAAGCCGCAGCGGAACCCGAAGCCCAGCGCGACCGAGGTCTCCGGCTCGAAGCTCAGCGACGCGTCGTTCAGCTGGAGCTTTTCAAGCGCGTCCCTTAGGTCGGCGTAATGCGCGCCGTCAGCGGGATAGATCCCGCAGAAGACCATCGGCTGCACGGCGCGGTAGCCGGGCAGCGGCTCTGCGGCGGGACGGCTCGCGAGCGTCACCGTGTCGCCGACGCGCGCTTCCCGCACATTCTTGATACTCGCCGTGATATAGCCCACCTCGCCGGCTTCCAGCCGCTCCGCCGGTTCCAGGCTCGTCGCGCGGAGATGTCCGCACTCTACAACGGAGAACTCGCTGCCCACCGACATCATGCGGATCATGTCCCCCACCGCGACGCTGCCCTCCATGACGCGGACGTATGCGATGACGCCCCGGTAAGCGTCGTAATAGGAGTCAAAGATCAGCGCCTTGAGCGGCGCGTCCTTGTCGCCCTTCGGCGCGGGAATGTCCGAGACGATCCGCTCCATCACGGCGCGGATGTTGATCCCGTTTTTTGCACTGATGCGCGGCGCGTCCTCGGCGGGGATGCCGATCACTTCCTCGATCTCGGAAGCGACGCGGTCCGGGTCGGCGGAGATCAGGTCGATCTTGTTGAGCACGGGGACCAGCTCCAGCCCGGCGTCCACCGCGAGATAGGTGTTCGCGAGCGTCTGCGCCTCGATCCCCTGCGACGCGTCCACGACAAGCACCGCGCCCTCGCACGCCGCAAGGGAACGCGACACCTCGTAATTGAAGTCCACATGTCCGGGCGTGTCGATGAGGTTGAAGGTATACGTCTCCCCGTCGTCCGCTTTATAGTCGAGCGTGACGGCGTGCGCCTTGATGGTGATGCCGCGCTCCCGCTCGAGCTCCATATTGTCGAGGATCTGATCCTCCATGTCGCGCAGCGAGACCGCCTTGGTCATTTCGAGGATGCGGTCCGCGAGCGTGCTTTTGCCGTGGTCGATATGCGCGATGATGCTGAAATTCCGAATTTTGTTCTGTTCCAATGATTGCCTCCGTTTTCAGGCGACGCCCGTTCCGACAGGTCCCCCGGCCCGCCCGCGCCCCGAAGTTAAAATAGATCGAGAAGAAAACACGGCTTCCCGTAAAATACATTTTCAAACGGCGATTCCGGCCGTTCGATGCGCGCGCCGTTCTCCCAGCGGATCCCGCCCTCCGGCCTCGCGCCGAGGATCAGCGCGGAAAACGCGCCGATCGAGAGCACGGCGTCCGGCTGCGCATCCACGCGCGCGACACGGTTCTCCCCCGCGCCGAAGGAAAGCGAGAACGTCCCGCAGTTTTCGGGGATCACGCCGTCCTCGATGCGCAGCGCGAGCGTCCCCGCGCCCCGGCACCGCGCGGCCTTTAAGATTTGCTCCACGTTGACGACGCGCAGCATCCCGTTCGGCGAGATCTCGCATTCCGCCTCGTTGTTCTCCCCGAGCAGCGATTGCAGCGGCACGCTCGCGGGGACCGTAAAGCGAATCCTCGCATAGTCCGAGGAAAACGCGGTCTTCGCAAACGAGAGCAGCCCGTGCAGTGCCTCGGGATCCCGGAACAGGAACCCATTCCGGCTCCCGAAATCGCAGGTGCAGTTGAGCTCGTCCCCGTTTTTTGTCTCCCGCTTTTTCGAGATCATCAGCCCGCCCGGCACGCCGGCCGCGTCCCGCCAAACATACACATAGCGCGTGCCGTCCCAGCACTCTGGCTTTTCGAGGTCTTCGTCGTAAGCCGCGCGCAGCGCGGAGAGGTTCGTCTCCCCGAAGCAATTGTTGTAGACGGCAAGCAGCGGCGAAAAGTCCCCGTCCGGGAAGATCTGCTCTATGGACCCGGTCTGCGGCCAAAGCGGGAGCGCGGCGAGCGGCAGCGTCCAAGTGGCGCGCATCGCCCCGCACTCATACCCGAACTTCCGGTAAAACTCGTGGCTGAACGGGTAGAGCGCCGAAAGCCCGAAGCCCCGCGCATACATGTCGCGGAGCTGGTCCTCCATCATCGCGCGGACTGCGCCCAGCCGCCGGTATGCGGGCAGCGTCGCCACGCCGCCGATGCCGCCCATCTTCTGGACGGTCCCGTCAAAGCGCACGTCGTATTCCCGGGAATTGACGTGCGAGAACATCCTCCCGTTTTCATCGAACGCGCCGAGCGAGCGGTTCTTCGCGTCCCGAAGAAGGTCGTCTTCACTCGCTGTTTTCCCCGCGTTCTCTTTTTCTTTTTCAAGATCGATGCCGTATTCATAAGCCGCAGCCATGACAAGCTCCGCCTGCCACTTTTCGGCGCGCGTCAACGCTCGAATGACCATT
>CANRMW010000205.1 GCA_947631835.1 uncultured Clostridia bacterium
AGGCCGAACTGGAGATCGTCAAGCGTCTCTCCGGCCTGGAGGACTGCGCGTACCGCAAGCTCACGGCGCTCGACGGCGCGATCCTCGGCGTGAAGGACGTCGGCGAAGACCCGATCGAGGTCGCGCGGTACTACAAGGATTCCGTCATCACCGCCATGAACGAGCTGCGCGCCGTCGTGGACGAGATGGAGACCATGGTCTCGGCGGAATATTGGCCGTATCCGACCTACGCGGATCTGATGTTCCGCGTATAAGAACACCATTCATCCGAACAGTTCCGCACAAGGGCGTGCACAGGGATCCAAGGTCCCGGTGTACGCCCTTCTCTTTTTCAAAAATCGCTCCTTATCGGCTTTTTGCGGCGTGAAGCCGCTGGAAAGCGCGCGCGGAAAAACGAACGGATCCGCGCACCGCATATATGAAAGGTAGGTTTTTACAATGTCTGAAGAAATTCTCGGCCTCGTGAACGGCGAAGTCTTCGGCGTCTGGTTCCTGATCGGCGCGGCGCTGGTCTTCTGGATGCAGGCGGGCTTCGCCATGGTGGAGACGGGGTTCACCCGCGCGAAAAACGCGGGCAACATCCTGATGAAGAACCTGATGGATTTCTGCATCGGTACCGGCGTTTTCATCCTGATCGGCTTCAGCCTGCTGCTCGGCGAAGACCTCGCGGGCTTCATCGGCAAACCCGGGTTCGATATCTTCACCGCATACGAGAACTTTGACTGGTCGAATTTCGTGTTCAACCTCGTCTTCTGCGCGACGACCGCGACGATCGTCTCCGGCGCGATGGCGGAGCGCACCAAATTCCTCTCCTACTGCATCTATTCCGGGTTCATCTCGGCGCTGATCTACCCCATCGAGGCGCACTGGATCTGGGGCGGCGGTTGGCTCGCGCAGCTCGGCTTCCACGATTTCGCCGGCTCCTGCGCGATCCACATGGTAGGCGGCCTCTCGGCGCTGCTCGGCGCGTGGCTCCTCGGGCCGCGCATCGGCAAATTCGAAAAGGACAAGGACGGCAAGGTGACGAAGGTCAACGCCTTCCCGGGGCATAACCTCCCGATCGGGTGCCTCGGCGTGTTCATCCTCTGGCTCGGCTGGTACGGCTTCAACGGCGCCGCCGCGACCACGGTGGAGCAGCTCGGTTCCGTGTTCCTCACGACGACGGTCGCTCCCGCCCTCGCGACGGTCACCTGCATGATCTTCACATGGATCAAGTACGGCAAGCCGGACGTCTCCATGTGCCTCAACGCCTCCCTCGCTGGCCTCGTCGCGATCACCGCCCCTTGCGACACGACCGACGCCCTCGGCGCGTGCATCATCGGCATCGTCGCCGGACTCCTGGTCCCGTTCGGCGTGTGGTTCCTCGACTATAAGCTCCACATCGACGACCCGGTCGGCGCGGTCGCGGTGCACTTCCTGAACGGCATGTGGGGCACGGTCGCGGTCGGTCTCTTCTCCACGACCTCCGCGCCGGGCAACGACTCGATCGTCGGCCTGTTCTACGGCGGCGGGTTCGCGCAGCTCGGCAAGCAGCTTCTCGGCATGGTCACCGTGCTCGCATGGACCGCCGTGACGATGACCGTATTCTATCTCCTTTTGAAAAAGACCGTCGGTCTGCGCGCCTCCCGTGAGGAGGAGCTCATGGGCCTCGACGCGAGCGAGCATAACCTGACGAGCGGCGCCTACGCCGATTTCGCGCCCGCCATCACGCGTTATGCCCCGGCCTCCGATCTGCCCGCCGTCACCGGCGACGCGCCCGTGCAGGAAGCAGTCCCGGTGGAGCTCGTCTCCGCCCCCGCTCCGGTCTCCGTCCCCCGCGTGACCGCCTCCGACGTGAAGTTCACGAAGGTGGAGATCCTCTGCAAGCAGGGCTCGTTCGACGCGCTAAAAGCCGCGCTGATGAACATCGGCATCACCGGCATGACGGTGACGAACGTCCTCGGCTGCGGCCTGCAGAAGGGCAAGCCGGAGTATTACCGCGGCGCGCTGATCGAAGCGACGCTCCTGCCGAAGGTGCAGGTCGAGGTCGTCGTCTCGAAGGTCCCGGTCCGCACGGTCATCGAGACGGCGAAGAAGGCGCTCTACACCGGCCACATCGGCGACGGCAAGATCTTCGTCTACGACGTCGAGAACGTCGTAAAGGTCCGCACGGGCGAGGAAGGCTACGACGCCCTGCAGGACGTGGAATAAGCGTTCGACGCGTTTATCGCTCCTATATACCTCGGGTGGGGATACGCCCGAAACTCTGCAACAGGAACACCCGCCGCTTTCCCCGGCGGGTGTTCCTGCATCCCAAAATTTTTTATTGAATTGCGCTGCGTTCTGTGTTATACTGATAAAAGTTAAAACACGCTTACAAAAGGAGTGGTCATGCCGTGAAGATTCAGGAATCTGCGGAAAACTATCTGGAAACCATCCTCATTCTCTCCGAAAAAGGCGCGCATGTCCGCTCCATCGACATCGCGACGGAGCTGAACTTTTCCCGCGCCAGCGTCAGCATCGCAATGAAGAAGCTCCGCGAGAGCGGATACATCCTTGTGGACGCGGACGGCTTTATCACGCTGACGTCCGCCGGGCAGGAGATCGCAGATAAGATGTACGAGCGCCATAAGCTACTCTCCGACTGGCTCCACTACCTCGGCGTGCCGATGGAGACCGCCGTGGAGGACGCCTGCCGCATCGAGCACGTCATCAGCGAGGAGAGCTTCGCCCGCATCCGCGCGCACGTCAACGAGATGAACGAACACAGTTGAAACGGAAAAAGCGCCCGAAAAGGCGCTTTTTTCAATCGTATGGATTCAACCCTTGGAGCCGCGGCGGGAATATCCGCCGCGTTTGTTTTCCGCGCGGCGCAGATCCGAGATCTTCTCGTCGCTCGTCTGCTTGAAGCGCGACATCATATCCTCAAAGGAACCGGAGTTCTCTCTCGCGTGCCACTCATAGTCGCCGGGTCTCGC
>CANRMW010000206.1 GCA_947631835.1 uncultured Clostridia bacterium
GACATCGCCGGCGGCGACCGCGCCTATTCCGATTCGCTCTATATCAATATCCCGGCGGCGGCCTTGCCGACGCAGCTCGCGGAGATCACCCTCGGCGAGAGCGGCCCGCTCTCGTATGAGACGAACCTCGGCGACGACCATGAGCGCGAGGCAAAATATTACCAGCAGTCCACGCCGATCCGCCTGTTCTACGGCGTGGGCCTCGAGGAGTCTCTGATCGTGCGCGACGCGGACGGCAAGCAGACCGGCGTCAATGTCGCGGACCTGCCCGCCGACTACATCGCCACGCACACCGAGGAGGACGGGGACATCTACTTCCTCTCCAACTACTACTCCGGGAAGACGTATGCCTACGGCACGGACGTCGGCAGCGTGGAAAGAACGCGCGGTGACCCGGCGCTGTCCTTCTCCCCGAGCACCGACAACCGCTATTACATCTTCCAGAAGCCGCTGCCGCTCTTTAAGCACGCGTTCCGCGTGATCGGCAAGCCAAATGTAGCGGGGATGCCTGCGTCCGGGCTGCAGTGCGTGGACAACAAGGACAACTGGGGTCCAGATAACTTCGGCGACTCCAACAGGAACACGACTTGGGAGGACGACCAGACCGGCGGCACCTCTTGGGCCGGCGGCGAATACATGGGGACGTATGACGACCAGGATGCCTACCTAAAGGCTGCGGAGAAGTTAGAGAAAATCGATGGGAAAGAGTATATCACCGACAGCAACGGAAAGAAATTCCCCTTTAAAGCAGGTGAAGACGGCGGCATCATCTTCTTTAAGCAGAACTTCCTGAGCGCAGACAACGTTAACGGCGAGACGGAGAGACCCGGTACGACGGCTGGCGCGAACTCGCAAGACTTCTACTTTATCATCATCGAATACTATCTGCCCGATAAGACAAAGTCGGGTGTGGAAAAGGACGAGACGACCCCAATTCCGGGTACCTATGCCGCCAGACCGGTGCAGTATGTCGTGTGCCGCGAGGGCAGCGAGTTCGGCCTCGCCTACGGCACAGAGGGCATCACGAGCGGCGACTTCGTCTGCTGGACGGACAGAAGCAACGTGGTGAGCGTCACGCCGCGCTACGACACCGCCGACAGCGGCGACAAGACGCGCGGCGCGCCGACCAAGGAAAAGCTGACCAAGACAGGCGCAGATCTGAAAGAATATCTCCGAACAATAGGTGTTACTAATGTAGACGAAGAAGCCGCCTACTGGGAGAAAATACAAGAGGAGATGTTGCCCGCGCTGGATGGCCTCGGTGAGAAAGGCAGTTTGGACGGCATAATCACCGAGGACGAATACAAGGCCGCCAACCTCGAGTGGGTGCTCGCCGCGAAGAAGGGCGGCCTGCGCGTGGGCGATATGTTCCGCAACGTGGGCAACAAGGGCGACGTCTCCAAGGAAACCGATTTTGTGGGCGGCTACTATGTGGGGAACCACACCAAGACCGCGAACAACTACTACATGCCGACGGTCAGCCAGAACTCCACGAGCGACGCCGTCGTGCTCAACAACTACCTCGGCAACAACGGCCGGCTCTCCGTGCCGAACTCGCTGCTCTATGTGACGAAGCAGCTCGACATCCCGCAGACCGACCCGAACTACGACAAGCTCATCCAGACCGAGTTCGATTATCAGGTCTATATCGAGGGCATGACCGGCGAGGTGGAGGCGACGCTCCTGCGCTTCAACCACTGGGCGAACAACGGACAGGGCACCTGGCAGCGGCAGATCTCCACGATCGACGCGACGACGAGCAACGAGGGCCTGCTCTATGACTCCGGCACCACCACGCTCTCGCTCATGGCGCTGGATGATGGGCAATACGTCCATGTGCGCGAATCCGGCGGCGGTTATGTCCGCTATGACGACGGCAAGCCGGTTTCGGTGGATGAACTCTATTACATCTATGTCGGCGACGACGACGGCGGCAACATGAAGCGCGTCTTTGAAAACAGCGGCAACGACCAGCACAAGACGCCGGGAGACGCGGGCCGCACGGTGTATCTCACGCCGGGCGCGAGCCACGCGAACCGCGTGGATCCCGCCGATGAGTTCTGGACCGTTTACAAGACCGAGGACGCGAACAACAAGGCCGGTTCGCTCGACTTCTGGCTGAAGAGCGTCACGCTTGTCCCGAAGACGGAAGTGGATGACGCCACCGGGGCCGCGGCGGGCATCAGCCTCTTGAGCGATGGCCCGACGCCGGTCGAGATCTTCTACGGAATCCCGGCGTCCGAGCCCGTCATGGGCATCTCGACGGTCGCGCTGGATGAAGCGGGCGGATGGACGTATGCACCGGGA
The DNA here is from genome assembly GCA_947631835.1 of uncultured Clostridia bacterium. Taxonomy (GTDB): domain Bacteria; phylum Bacillota; class Clostridia; order Oscillospirales; family Acutalibacteraceae; genus Hominenteromicrobium. The sequence continues at coordinate 2,308 of CANRMW010000206.1, forward strand.
ACCCGTGGCCATGTCCAGCTCGGGTACACCGACGGATACACCGAGAGCGGATCGCCGTTCGTCATCGCCCATGCGGACCAGGTGGAGGACAGCTCCAACGTGCTGATCTCCTCGGAGTATGCGATCGAGTTCCACTTCATGACGAAGAAGCTGTACTTCGGAAGCGTGCTGAACGAGGGAACCGACGAGAGCGGAAAGACGACTTACTCGCAGGGCGAGGCGCTTACGCTCGATAAGCTCTTTGACCCAGACAATAAGAAACCGGCGAATACCGCGCAGTTCAAGCTCGGCCACGAGGAGGGCGTCATGTTCTCCGGCTTGAACTCGGGAAAGAGGTATACCATCACCGAACGGATCGACGATCCGAGCGACTTCACACTGCGCGACATGACGCACCGCCAGGAGCGCAGCGAGATCGTGTATGATTCTGACGGGGCGGATCCGCCGACGGCGAAGTATGCGGATTCGAATACGTTCGTACCCGGAACATTCAGCGCCTCTTTCGGCGCCGGGAACGATGGTTCCACAGACTTCGAGTATTACAGCGTGGACGGCGATATTTCGGTCAGCATGGAAGAGGGCGCGCGGTATGTCAACCGCTACGACCCCGGAAACCTGACGATCACGAAGCAGGTCAGCGCC
>CANRMW010000207.1 GCA_947631835.1 uncultured Clostridia bacterium
GACACCCGAAAGCTGGCGGGGATCGTCTTTGAGATCAGGGACGCGGAAATCGAGTATTTCAATCTCGGCGTCAACCCGATCTTCCGGGAGCGCTACACCATCGGCGCGGGGAACCTCACGCAAAAGGGATATGTCATTTCCGAAAAATGTATTGGCTGCGGAAAGTGTTTGAGCAACTGCCCCCAGCGGTGCATTGCGCCGGGAAAGCCCTACCGTATCCAGCAGAATCACTGCTTACACTGCGGAAATTGCTTCGCGGTCTGCCCGGTAAAGGCGATAGAAAAACGAGGATAACATGACACAGACGGAAAGAAGAACCTATCTCCTTCAAACGCTGCTCGACGAAGACCCGCAGTATCGCGATCTCAAGATCCCAGCGGGCGAAGCGGAGCAGAAAAAGCTCCTCCGCGCGCTGATGAACGTCCGTCCGCCTTATCCCATCGGGGAGGATTTCCTGACGGTGCAGGACGAATATCTGCGGGAGGAAATTGCCCGGAAGGGCGTGACGGACATCCGTGACCTCACGCCCGTCGAGCCGGGGATCTATCTCTGGCAAGGCGACATCACCACTCTCAAATGCGGGGCCATTGCGAACGCTGCCAATAGCGGCATGACCGGCTGTTATGTGCCGTGCCACGGGTGTATCGACAACGCCATCCACACCTACGCCGGGGTGCAGCTGCGGCTCGCCTGCGCCGAAATCATGAACGGGCAGGGCTGCCCCGAGCCGGCGGGCAGGGCGAAACTTACGCCCGCCTTCAACCTGCCCTGCGGTCATGTCCTCCACACCGTCGGGCCCATCATCACCGGCGATGTGACGCCGAGGCACCGGGAGCTTCTGGCAGCCTGCTACCGCTCGTGTTTGGAGCTTGCGCAGCAGAGCGGCATCGGGAGCGTGGCGTTCTGCTGCATCTCCACGGGGGAATTTCACTTCCCGAACGGCGAGGCTGCGGAGATCGCCGTGGACACGGTGCGGCGTTACAGAAAGGACACGGAGGTGATCTTCAATGTCTTCAAGGATCTCGATCTCGAGATCTACCGGGGATTACTCGGATAACGTAAACCGCCTTCGGGAGGCGCTGGATAAAGCGGACGCCATTGTGGTAGGCGCAGGCGCGGGGCTCTCCACCGCAGCGGGGTTCACATATTCCGGCGAGCGGTTCGAGCGGTATTTTGCCGACTTCGCCGCGAAATACGGCTTCTCCGATATGTATTCCGGCGGGTTCTACCCGTACCCGACCCCAGAGGAATTCTGGGCGTATTGGAGCCGGTATATTTTCATCAACCGCTATCTCGACCCGCAGAAGCCCGTCTATGACGAGCTTCTGGCGCTGGTCCGCGACAAGGACTATTTTGTCCTCACCACGAACGTCGATCACTGCTTCCAAAAAGCGGGGTTCGAAAAGGCGCGGCTGTTCTACACCCAGGGCGACTACGGCCTGTTCCAGTGCTCCGGCCCGTGCCGCAAGGAGACTTTTGACAACGAATCGGTGATCCGCCGGATGGTGGACCGCCAGCGGGAGATGCAGGTGCCGTCCGAACTCCTGCCGTTTTGCCCGCACTGCGGGCGGCCGATGACGCTGAATCTGCGCTCGGACGACCGCTTCGTCGAGGACGAGGGCTGGCACGAGGCGGCCAAGCGGTACGGGGCCTTCCTGCAAAGGTGCGCGGACGGACGCGTCCTCTTTCTGGAACTCGGCGTCGGGTACAACACGCCGGGCATCATCAAATACCCGTTCTGGCAGATGACTGCGCGGAACACGCAGGCGGTCTACGCCTGCGTCAATTTCGGCGAGGCCGTCTGCCCTGCCGAGATTGACGCACAGTCCATCTGTATAAACGGGGAGATCTCCCGCGTGCTCGAAAGTATTTTGTAATTCGATCTAGATTGAAGAGGGGGATGCGGCACGCGCCGCATCCCCCTCTTCAATCCGAAGCGTTTTCTATTTATCAAAGGCCGCTTGAAGCAGACAAAGAAGATTTTTTCCGGCTCCATCGCCGCTAATCTTCTTTTCAATCGCTCCAACTGCGAGCGGTTTTCGGAAGACAAACCCGCATCCCGCTCGAGCGGGACGCGGGTTGCTGTATGTCAATTCGATCCGTTCTTCCCCCGGCTTTGGAAATCCTCCTCGATGGAGCGGTTCCACTGCGCGGAAAGCGGCGCGTTCGCGCGCACGGCGCGCACCGCCTCGTTGACCGCGTTGTACACCACAGCCGTGCCGGTGCTGTCCGCGTGGTAATTCGCGGCGCGGTCCGCCGTGATGCCGTAGGCGGAGGCGGTCTTCACGGCGTCGATGTTCGCGCCGATGAAAAGGAACTCCCAGCCGTACCGCGCCTTCTGCCGCTCGATCGCCGCGCGGACCTGTTCGCCCGTGTACCGACGGCTCGCGTTCTCCATCCCGTCGGTCATGATGACGAACACGGTGTGTTCCGGAACGTCCTCCGGCCTCGCATATTTATGGATGTTCCCGATGTGGTGGATCGCCCACCCGAGGGCGTCCACGAGCGCCGTGCAGCCGCGGACCGAATAATCCCGCTCCGTCATCTTCGGCACGTCCGGGAGCGGCAGGCGGTCGTGGAGCACCGTGCTCTCGCTGTCAAACAGCACGGTGGAGACCCAGCACTTGCCTCCCTCGCGCTTCTGCTGTTCGATCATGGCATTGAACCCGCCGACGGTGTCCCTTTCGAGGCCGCACATGGAACCGCTGCGGTCGAGGATAAAAACGAGCTCCGTGGTGTTGTTTTTCATAAAGCAAGCCTCCAGAAAAAATAGGATCGCGGGTCTTTTCCGACCCTGCGATCCCATTATACCCGAACGCCAGCGGAATTTGGTCGCCTGAAAAGCGACATTTTACACACCGAGCAGACTTTGGTCAAA
>CANRMW010000208.1 GCA_947631835.1 uncultured Clostridia bacterium
CCGTGCCGAGAGAGGCGATGGCGTTTTCAAAACCCGCCCGGTGCAGGGAGATCACGTCCATGTACCCTTCCGCGAGGATGAGCTGCCCGTTCGAGAGGGCGTTCTTCGCGAAGTTCATGGCGAAAAGTCCCTGGCTCTTTTTGTACACGGGCGTGTCCGAGGTGTTGATGTACTTCGGCTTCGCGTCCGTGAGGACGCGCCCGCCGAACGCCACCACGCCGCCCCGCAGATCGATGATGGGAAACATCACCCGCCCGTCAAAGCGGTCCATCGCGCGGCCGGTCTTCGTCCGCACCGCGACGTTCGCTTGGATCATCTCCGCCTCGGAGAAGCCCTTCTCCTTCAGGTGATCCACCAGCGCGAACCGGCCCTCCGGCGCCCAGCCGAGCCCGAAGTGCGTGATGGTCTTCCGGTCGAGGCCGCGCCGCGTGAAATACTCGAGCCCGGGTCTCCCGTTCTCCTCAAAAAGCGACGCGTGGAAAAACCGCGCGGCGGTCCGGTTGATCTCCAGCACCCGCTGCCTCAGCCGCGCCATGGAATCGTCCACACCGCGCTCCGGCACCTGCAGGCCCGCTCTCTGCGCGAGGAACCGCACCGCCTCCATATAGTCCAGGTTTTCGATCTGCCGCACGAACGTGATGACGTCGCCGCCCGCGCCGCAGCCGAAGCAGTAATACGATCCGTTTTCGGGATAAACATTGAACGAGGGCGTTTTTTCATGGTGGAACGGACAGAGCCCCACCATGTTCCGCCCGCGGCGCTTGAGGACCACATACGCGGAAACGATGTCCGTGATGTCGGAGCGGTCCTTCAACTCCTGCAAAAAACTTTCCGGCAAGGGCAAGGCGCCTCTCCTCCTTTCCTCAGGCCGTCCCCCACGACTTCGGGATGAAAAGCTCCGTGAAGAGATCGACGGCGTAGCGGTCCGTCATGCCGGCGATGTAATCGCAGGCGGCCTGCTCCTTCCCGTCCTCCGACGCGATGATGCGCAGGCTCCTCGGCAGCTTTTCGGGGTGATGCACGAAATAGTCGTAGAGGCTCTCGATCAGATGCGGGACCTTTTTCTCCTCCCGCTTCGCGTACTCGTTCGTATAGACCGCCTCGAACATGAACGTATGAAGGATCTCGAACGCCCGCAGGATCTCCGGCGAAAACGCGACGAAACCGGTCCGGCGCGTCTCCTCGATCAGAGAAGTCACCATGGAGGTGATCCGCGCGCTCTTCGTCTCGCCGAGGATCTCCGTCGCGGCGCGCGGGAGGTCCTTTTCCTCCAGCACGCCCGCGCGGATGGCGTCGTCAATATCATGGTTCATGTAGGCGATCTTGTCGGCCCAGCGGATGATCCGTCCCTCGAGCGTCTCGGCCTCCGTGCCGGACGTGTGGCAGCGGATCCCGTCGCGCACCTCGTAAGTCAGGTTCAGCCCCGCGCCGTCGTTTTCCAGCCGCTCCACCACGCGGACGCTCTGCTCGTAATGCCGGAACCCGTGCGTCATGATGGCGTTGAGCGCCCGCTCCCCCGCATGGCCGAACGGCGTGTGGCCGAGGTCGTGCGCCAGCGCGATGGCCTCCGTCAGGTCCTCGTTGAGGCGAAGTCCCCGCGCGACGGTCCGCGCGATCTGGCTCACCTCGAGCGTGTGCGTCAGCCGCGTGCGGTAATGATCCCCCTCCGGCGCGAGAAAGACCTGCGTCTTGTGCTTCAGGCGGCGGAAGGATTTGCAGTGGATCACCTTGTCGCGGTCGCGCTGATACGGCGTGCGCAGAGGGCACTCCGGGATCACGCGGTCGCGGCCGCGCGTGTTTTCCGAAAGCGCGGCGAGCGGTGAAAGCGTCTCCCGCTCGATGCGCTGCGTCTCCTCCCGGATCGTCCGCTCCTCCATTATGTATCCACTTCCCCTCTGCACGGTCAAAAATCCCCTTCATTACGATTATACGGGGAGAATCGTCAAATTTGTTTCTTTCCCCTGAAATTTTTGAAAAAATTTTTTCAGGGATCGTCCGGTCCCCGGTCGAGCGGGAACGAAAAAAAAGCGCTGTCCAGTTCCTCCGCAAGGACCGTCCCGTTCGTCGCGTCCGCGAGGCGCTTTCGAAACGCGGGGAGCTTTTCCGGCTCGATATGAAAACGCAGCTCGACGCTCTCCGCGAACGCCGTGTCCTCCACGACGCCGCCGCATTCCGGGATCAACGACTGCAGCCGCCCGTACCGCCCGTAATCGCACACCGCCCGCAGCCGCAGGCACTCGCGCATCTCGACGATCCCCGCCGCCGCGAGCGCGATCGACGCCGCATGCGAATACGCCCGCACGAGCCCGCCCCCGCCGAGCAGGATCCCGCCGAAGTACCGCGTCACGACGACCGCTGTGTTCGTCACGCCGCTCTTTTGGAGCACATCGAGCACGGGCATCCCGGCGGTCCCCTGCGGCTCGCCGTCGTCGGAAAACCGCACCGCGCCGCCCCGGATGCTGTACGCGTAGACGTTGTGGGACGCGTCCCAGTGCTTCTGGCGCTTCTCCGCGAGGAACGCGAGCGCTTCCTCCTCCGTTTCGACGGGCTTCACATAGCCGATGAACCTCGAACGCTTCTCCACGAACGCGTCCTCCGCTTCCTTTCCCACCGTGCGGTACACCGCCAAGCCGCTCACCTCCGGATAGAACAGCACAGGCGATGCCGAACGCGGCACCGCCTGTGGCGAAAAAATGATTACTTCGTGATACCGTAGCGCTTATTGAACATATCCACACGCCCGCTGGTGTCCACCAGCTTCTGCTTGCCCGTAAAGAACGGGTGGCACTTGGAACAAATTTCCACGCGGATATTCTTCTTCGTGGAACGGGTGTGGATCACATTGCCGCACGCACAGGTGATCGTCGTCTC
>CANRMW010000209.1 GCA_947631835.1 uncultured Clostridia bacterium
GCCATTTCAGTTGCTTAATATTCAGCTTTCACAATCTTTCTTAAAAAATTTGTCTAACTTTTTGGGGTCAGTTCATTGCAGTTCCCGGGGGTTTCTGCTATACTAGAGAATGAAGCAATATGGGGAATTGGAGTGTTTTCATGGAGAGAGGACGGCTTTTGATCCGCGGGGCGCGGATCGTGGACCCGGCGGGCAAGCCGGAAGGACCGGGGGATCTATGGATCGAGGACGGGCGCATCCGTGCGGTCGGGGAAAACCTTGACGCGGGGGACGCGCCGGTGTTCGACGCGGCGGGGCTCACGGCCGTGCCGGGGCTGGTCGATCTGCACGTCCATCTGCGCGACCCGGGCTTCACCGAAAAGGAGGACATCCTTTCGGGATGCCGCGCGGCGGCGGCGGGCGGCGTGACGAGCCTGCTCTGTATGCCGAACACGAAGCCGGCGGTCGATGCGCCGGAGACGGTGCGGTACATTCTGGAAAAGGCGAAGCAGGCCGACGCGCACGTCTATGTCGCGGCGGCGGTGACGAAGGGGCTCGGCGGGACTGAACTCTGTGACCTCGAAGCGCTGAAAGCGGCGGGCGCTGCGGCGCTCAGCGACGACGGGCGGCCGGTCGTGGACACATCGTGCCTGCGCGCGGCGCTCGAAGCGGGGGAAAAGCTCGGGCTCTTCTGCACGATGCACTGCGAGGACCTGTACCTCGCGAAGAACTGGAAGATGCACGAGGGCGAGGTCTCGAAGGAACTCGGGCTGCCGGGGGTCTCCCGCGCGGCGGAGGACTGCGGCACGGCGCGGGAGATCGCAATGGCGGAGAGCCTCGGCCTCGCGGTGCATATCTGCCATGTGAGCACGAAGACCTCCGTCGCAATGATCCGCGCGGCGAAGGCGCGGGGCGTCCGCGTGACGGCGGAGACCGCGCCGCACTACCTGCTCCTGACGGACGAGGCGCTCAAAACGCGCGACGCGGACTTTCGCATGAACCCGCCGCTGCGCACCGAAGAAGACCGGCTGGCCTTGATCGAAGGGCTCTGTGACGGCACGCTCGACGTGATCGCGACGGACCACGCGCCGCACACGCCAAAGGAGAAGGCCGATTTTCTCGCCGCGCCGAACGGATCGATCGGGATGGAGACGTCGTTTGCGGCGTCGTACACGGCGCTCGTGCAGTCCGGGCGGATGACGCTCGAAGCGCTCATCGAAAAGATGAGCGCGCGGCCGGCGGAACTGCTTGGGATCGAAGCGGGGCGGCTCGCGCCGGGAATGCCGGCGGACATCGCGCTGCTCGACGAGAACGAGCGCTGGACCGTGGACGCGGCGAAGCTCCACGGAAAGAGCCGGAACACGCCGTTTAAGGGCATGGAACTGCAGGGAAAGATCAAGGCGACCGTGCTCGCGGGCCGGGTCGTCTTTGACGAAAGGAAAGGATAAAACACAATGGCATTTGACCGTCTGATCGAAAAGATCATCGAAAAGCAGAACCCCACGGTCGCGGGGCTCGACCCGAAGCTCGGCTACATCCCGGCGCACATTCTGGAAAAGGCGGAAGCGGAATTTGGGAAGACGCTCGACGCGGCGGCTGCGGCGCTGCTCGAATACAACAAGGGGCTGATCGACGCGCTCTGTGACGTCGTGCCCGCCGTGAAGCCGCAGGCGGCATACTATGAGCAGTACGGCTGGCAGGGAATGCGCACGCTCGCGGAGACGGTCCGTTACGCGAAGGAGAAGGGGATGTTCGTCATCCTCGACGGCAAGCGGAACGACATCGGCGCGACGATGGAAGCGTATGCGGCCGCGCACCTCGGGAAGACGGAGGTCTTCGGCGAGGCGGTCGAATCGTTCGGCGCGGACGCGCTCACTGTGAACGGGTACCTCGGGACGGACGGCATCAAGCCCCTGCTCTCCGCGTGCGCGGCGGGGGACAAGGGGATCTTCGTGCTCGCGAAGACCTCGAACCCGTCCTCCGGGGAGCTGCAGGACCTTCGGCTCGAGACGGGCCGCACGGTCTATGAGGAGATGGCGTACCGCTGCGAACAGTGGGGCGAAGACCAGCGCGGAAAATGGGGGTACTCGGCGGTCGGCGCGGTTGTCGGCGCGACGTACCCGGCGCAGCTTCGGGAGCTGCGCGAGAAGGCGCCGCACACGTTCTTCCTCGTGCCGGGCTACGGCGCGCAGGGCGGCGGCGCGGCGGACGTCGCCCCGGCGTTCGACGGAAACGGCCTCGGCGCGGTGGTGAACTCGTCGCGGGCAATCCTCTGCGCATGGCAGAAGGAGGACGCGCCGGGCGAAGAATACGCGGCGGCGGCGCGGCGTGAGGCGCTGCGGATGCGCGACGCGCTCAGGGACGCGGTCGGCGAAATGCGCGGATAACGGGGGAACGGGATGAAATACGATGCGATGCGGTGCCGGGTGCTCTCGCGGGACCGGCTTACCAAAACGGTTTACGATTACACGGTCGAAGCGCCGGCGTTTGCGAAGATCGCAAAGCCCGGGCAGTTCGCGCACATCCGCGTGCCGGGGCATGTGCTCCGCAGGCCGATCTCGATCTGCGAGGCGGACGCGGCAAACGGCGCGCTGCGGTTCGTCTTCGAGGTGCGCGGCGCGGGCACCGAAACGCTTTCCGAAACGCCCGTCGGCAGGGAGATGGACATCCTCGCGCCGCTCGGGAACGGCTTTCCGGTGCAGCCCGGGGAAAAGGCGCTCTTTGTCGGCGGCGGGATCGGCGTGCCGCCGCTGCTCGGCGCGGCGAAAGCGGCGGGGAAAAACAGCGTCGCGGCGCTCGGCTTCCGGAACCGGGGCGCGGTGATCCTCGAAGAAGATTTCCGGGTGGCGGGCGTCGAGACACGGGTCGCGACGGACGACGGCTCTTA
>CANRMW010000210.1 GCA_947631835.1 uncultured Clostridia bacterium
GCTCATTGTAAAACCTCCAGTATCGTGCTTCTATTCTACACCATACCGGAGGTTTACACAAATTTTGGGACGGTCTCAGAAGATATGGCGGAACCGCTCGCTGTACCTGCTCCTTGTGCCCTCGCTGATCATTCTGTTCTGTTTCACTTACCTGCCGATGTATGGCATTGTGATCGCGTTCAAGGATTTCGCCCCGGCGCTCGGCATCAACGGGAGCCCTTGGGCGGGATTCAAGTACTTCGAACAGTTCTTTAATGCCTATACCTTCAAATCCACCATCCTGAATACGCTGATTTTGAGCCTGTACAGCATGGTCGTCACTTTCCCGCTGCCGATCATTCTGGCGCTGCTGTGCAACCAGATGCACGCCAAGCGGTTCAAGAAGTTCTTTCAGGTCTCCACCTATCTGCCGCACTTTATCTCTACGGTGGTCATGTGCGGTATGATTCTGCTGTTCCTCTCTCCCTCCAGCGGGATCATCCCGAAACTTGCCTCCATGGTGGGCATTGAAATGCCGAACCTGATGGCGCTCCCGGGCGCGTTCCGTCATGTGTATGTCTGGACCGATGTCTGGCAGCACTGCGGCTGGGATTCCATCATGTATATCGCGGCGCTCTCTGCGGTCGATCCCACGCTCTACGAGGCCGCGACTGTGGACGGCGCGAGCCAGTGGCAGAAGATGCTCAAGATCGACATCCCCATGCTCCTGCCGACCGCGACCGTTCTCCTGATCCTCCGCGCCGGCTCCATCATGAGCGTCGGTTTCGAGAAGGTCTATCTGCTCCAGAACAACCTGAACCTTGTGACCAGTGAGATCATCTCCACCTATGTTTACAAGATGGGCATGATCTCCAGCGAGTACAGCCTCTCGGCGGCGATCGGCGTCTTCAACAACGTGATCAACTTCGTGCTGATGATGGTGGTCAACTTCGCGGCCAACAAGCTCAGCAACACGTCCCTGATCTGAGGAAAGGAGGAAATCGAAATGGCATCTGCTGTTGCGGCAAGCAAAAACAAGGTACAGCACACAACGACCGACAAGATCTTCAATTTCTTCCTCTATCTCATCACGGGGATCCTGACCCTCGTGGCGCTCTATCCGATGTACTTCATCCTGATCGCGTCCGTTTCGAGCCCCTCGGCCGTCGCGGGCGGCGAAGTGATCCTGCTTCCCGTCGGCGTGACGCTGCAGGCGTACCAGAAGCTCATGGATTACGCCAGCATTTGGATCGGCTACCGGAACACGATCCTCTATACGCTCGCCGGCACCGCGGTGATCCTCGCGGTGAACCTTCCCGCAGCTTATGCGCTCTCCCGGAAGGATCTGGTGGGCCGCAGGCTCTTCAACCTGCTCTATGTCTTCCCGATGTATTTCGGCGGCGGCCTGATCCCGACGTACATGGTCGTGCGGGACTTCGGTCTCGTGGACAATCCGCTCGTCATGATCCTGCCGTTCTCCGTCATTACCTACTACATCATCGTCGCGCGCACGTTCTTCACGAACTCCCTGCCGGACGGCATCTGGGAGGCCGCGCAGATCGACGGCTGCGGCAATATGCGGTTCTTCTTCTCCTTTGTCCTGCCGCTCTCGAAGGCCATCATTGCGGTCATTGCGCTGTGGGCGGCGGTCGGCATCTGGAACCAGTACATGACCGCCCTCATCTATCTGCGCAATGAGAACTACCAGCCGCTGCAGATCATCCTGCGCGCGATCCTCATCAACAACCAGAACATGGCCAGCATGACCACGGGCGCCGCCGCTGCGGAAGCGCAGAAGCTCGCCGAGCTCATCAAGTACGCGGTCATCGTCATCTCTTCGCTGCCGGTCATGTGCATCTATCCCTTCGTGCAGAAGTACTTCAATCAGGGCGTCATGATCGGCGCGATGAAGGGCTGACGCGCGGCAAAACTACGGTTCTCACCGGGACATCCGGTTGAAAAACTATAAGAAAGGTTGTATTCAAATGAAAACCAAGCAACTCATCAGCTTGCTTCTCGCTCTGGTGATGGTCCTCTCGCTGGCTGCGTGCAGCGGCGGGAACAACACCTCCGCCTCCACGGGCGAGGGCGGCAACACAAGTGAGTCCGCCGGCACGGGAGAAAGCGCCGCTGCCAACGAGGGCAGCGAGCTCCCGACGTTCCATGTCGCGATCATGCGCTGGAACGAGGGCTGGGGCACCGCCTTCACTGAGACCGCTTTCCTCAAGCAGGCGAGTGAAGAGGCCGGCGTCAACATCATCTGGGATCCCTACTACGCGGCCGATTGGTCCGAGCAGAAATCCCTGATCCTCGCGGGCGGCACGCTTCCGGACGCCTTCTTCGGCTCCGCCGCGCTGACCGACGCCGACGTCTCCAAGAACAAGATGAGCTTTGTCGAGCTCACCCAGCTCATCGCGGACAATATGCCCAACCTCTCGAAGATCCTCGCCGAGGACGAGACGATGAAGGGTCTCTGCACCGACACCAACGGGGAGATCTATTCTCTGCCGAAGAAGCTGCCGCTGCGCCCGATCTCCGCGAACCAGCTCTTCATCAACACCGACTTCCTCGCGGCGGTCAACATGGAAATGCCCGACACCTATGAGGACCTCGCGAACTTCCTGATCGCCTGCGGCACGCAGGACCCGGACGGCAACGGCGAGGCCGATACCTGGGGCGAGACCCAGGGCCCGGCGTCCCTTTCCGATGACCTCAACAACCTCCTGCTGCCCTTCGGCGTGCAGTGCTCCCGTGTGGGCAACTACATGAGCCTCGACGAGAACG
>CANRMW010000211.1 GCA_947631835.1 uncultured Clostridia bacterium
CCCCGGGTGACGCTTTTTTTTCTGATTCCGTTTGACCATCTTGTTTGAGGTATAGCTGGAAATGTCCTCAAACTCCCGTCTTTTCCCTCTTGCCATGCGATCCTCTCATTCCCGTGCGGCCCGTGGCCGCCATCCCTTTTCCATGTCCGGCAATGAGAACATTATACTCGCTTTCCGGCGTTATGTCAACACAAACCGACCCGAAGCGCGCTCCGGGCCGGTCTTTCCGTCCGACAAATCATGCTTCGTAGCCGCCGGGCTTGCAGAGGAACGTGTGGATCCGGGTGGAAAGGAAATCCGCCGTGTACGCCGGGGTCAGGATCAGCGCCGTGTCCGCGCCGCGGCTCGTCCCCGCGACGGCGACGACCGGCCTCCCGTACTCGACCGCGCCCGCGTCCATCGCCATCATGCCAATCTCCACGCAGACCTTCGTCCCCTGGCTAAACATCCGCAGCGTGTGCGCCGCGATCTCCACCGGGTACACCCCGGAAAACCGCCGCGAGAGCGCGCGTTCCGCGCCGCTGAGCGCGTGCGCCGCGCGGACGATCCGCACGCCGGCGCGCTCGAGCCGTTCCCGCGTCTCCTCCGAAAGCGCGCGCGTGCCCGGGGCCGAAAAGCCGTCCACCTGGCTCACCATGACGACCGGCACGCGAAGCCCTTTTTCCTCCATGATCCGCAAAAGCGCCTCTACCGTCTCCCCCGTGTTCGAGGAGACGAGCATCCCAAGGCCCTTCTCCGCCGCCGCTTCCAGCGCGAGCGCCAGCGTCTCGGCGGTGTTCTCCCGGCCCGCTTTTTCGAAAATGCGCATTACGATCCCCGCTTTCCTTTGTTTCCGTATTTTTTCGCGAGCTTTTTGGAAAGCCCGCCCTGCGCCGTCTTCTCCCGCTCCTTCTCTGCGGGCGGCGCGTCTTTCCTCTGTAAAAAGAGCGAGATCTCCGAGCGGTTGTGGAAGAGCTGCCGCGCGCCGAGGAGCGCGTAGCCGGAAAGCGCTCGGATCGCCGAAAGGACGTCCCGATAGGAGAAATCCTTGGGCAGCTTCACCGTCATCACGGCGAGCGCCCCCGGAGAGAGCAGCCGCCAGAAGCCGTTCATCACGCGCGCACTCTGATGCGCGTCGAGCTTCATATCGTTCACCGCGAAGTCGAACCGCTCGTCCGGGAACGTTTTGAGAAAATCCTCCGCCCGCATCCCGCGGTATGTCACGTTCTCCATCTGCTCGATCTGCGGCCGCAGGCGGCTCGGGTCGATCGCCGTCACCGCGATTCCCCGCTCGGCGAGGACCTTTGTCCAGCCGCCGGGCGCCGCGCCGAGGTCGGCCGCCGCGCGCACCCGGGAAAGGTCGATTCCAAAAACCTCCGCCGCTTCCCGGAGCTTGAACTCCGCCCGGGCGACAAAGCCGAAGCCCTCCCGCGCAAAGTGCATCTCGCCGCCGCAGCGGTGCGAAAGGTTCTCCGCCGCGCTCCCGACGCCCACATAGACCGCGTCCGCCGCCGCGAAGACCGAAACGATCTGCCGGCTCCCCGCCACGTCCACCGCAAAGCCCCGCGCCGCGAGCCGCTCGGAGACGCCCGGGGTCAGCCCAGCGTCAAAGGGCAGGCCGTCCGCAAAGCGCGTCTGCACGCTGACGGAAAGCCCCTCCAAAAGGCGCGGAAGCGCCGCCTCGAACACCGCCTCGGCGCCCGCGCCGCCGGGCAGGACGTCCGACACCGCGAAGAGGTGCCGCACGAAAATGACCGGCGTTTGGCGCACCGTCTCCGCGAGCGCGGCGGGAGAGCGCGCCGTCTCCGCGAGGCCGACGTCCTCGGAAAGCCGCCGCACGAACGAAAAGCTCTCATCGGCCCGCCGGAACTCAAAGCACGTCAGATCGAAATGCGCGCCCTGGCAGGTGAAGACGAACCGCGTCATGCCTGCCCGAGGCCCCGGTCGTAGTCAAAGCCGCAGGCCGCGAGCCACGCCCGCGCCATCAGCGTCGCGCCCATCTGGTTCGGGTGGACGCGGTCCCACGCGATGAGCGCGGAGTGCTGCACCGCGAAATACGCGTCGTACATCGCCTGAAAATCGACGAAGACACAGCCGTATTCCGCCGCGAGACGGCGGCAGATCTCCACATATTCCTGCATCCGCGCGCGCATCCGGTCGGCGCGGTTCGGCTCCATGTAGTACGGCGTCGCGAGGATCACGCCCTTCGCGACGCGCTTCGCCGCGCCGATCATCTCGCGCAGGTTCGCTTCATATTCCTCAGGCAGAACGGCGAGCTCCGGGAACCCCGGCTGGTCGAACTGCCGCCACACGTCGTTGATGCCGATGCAGATCGAGACCCAGTCCGGATGCAGGTCCAGCACATCCCGCGAGAAGCGCGCGAGCAGGTCGCGCGAGGTGTTGCCGCTGATGCCCGAATTGGTCAGCCGCAGATCCAGCTCCGGATAGACGGCGTAAAGCAGATTCTCGATCATGCGCGGGTATCCGTGGCCCATATTGTCAAAAAGCCCCTCCCCCACCGGCTGGGCACTGCCCATATCAGTGACGGAATCCCCGGCGAACATGATGCGGTCCAATTTCTCAAAAATCACAGGAAACCCTCCTTCGCGGGCCGACGCCCGCGCATTCTGCTTTCAGTATACAGGCAAATCCGGAAAATAGCAAGCGCGAGATGAAAAAACGCTTCCCGCCAAAAATTTTTCTTTCGCAAATTGCAATAGCAAGTTGCAATAGTTTTCAAAAAGGTAACAAATCGAAGTAGAACAGCGTTGGC
>CANRMW010000212.1 GCA_947631835.1 uncultured Clostridia bacterium
AAGCCGTAGTGCGTGGAGACCTTCGCGAGCTCGTCGAGGATATGGCTTGCGATCAAGAGCGTGATCCCCTTTTCACGGTTGAGCCGCAGGATCAGCTCGCGCATCTCGATGATGCCCTCGGGGTCGAGGCCGTTCGTCGGCTCGTCGAGGAGCAGCAGGTCCGGCCCGCCGCAGAGCGCGACGGCGATGCCGAGCCGCTGGCGCATCCCGAGGGAGAAGTTCCTTGCCCGCTTTTCCCCCGTCTCCGAAAGGCCGACAAGGCGCAGCAGCCCGTCGATGGAGCCGTCCTCGGGAAGGCCGAGGACGCGGTACTGCATCCGAAGGTTGTCCCGCGCGGAGAAGTCGAGGTAGATGGACGGCGTTTCCACGACGGCGCCCATCCGCCGCCGCGCGCGGAAGATCGCAGGGTCGGTGTTTTTCTTCCCGCAGAGCGTGAAGTCCCCGCCCGAGGGGCGCTGCAAGCCGCAGAGCAGCCGGAAGAGCGTCGTCTTGCCCGCGCCGTTTCTTCCCACCAGCCCGTAGACCGCGCCGCGCGGCACCGCCATCGTGAGGTCGTGGACTGCGGCGGCGCGCCCGTAGCGCTTCGTGAGCCGGTTCGTTTCCAAAATGTTTTCCGTTTTGCATTCCTCCTTTTTTCTTCTTCGGTGAGTTTACCGCAAAAGAGGAAAGAAAGCGGCAAAGAAAAGCGTAAAGATTTCGGAAAGATCATTCCTCCGGGGCGCGCAGCCGAAAGCCGATCCCCCAGACCGATTCCACGCAGTCCCGCCCGCACTTTTCGCGGAGCTTCTTCCGCAGGTGGCTCACATGGATCTTGAGCGAGCTCTCCGTGCAGTCGGGCGTGTCGAACGCGATGCGTTCGAGAAGCTGGTTCTTCGTGAGGACCTGTCCAGGGTTTTGCAGCAGCGCCTTGAGGATCGCAAACTCCGTGCGCGTCAGCCGGACCGTCTCGCCGAGGACCTCCACGCTTTTACCCTCGGGCGGGAGCGTGAGCTCGTGAAAACGGACCGCTCCCGCGCCGGACTGCCGCGCGGCCCGAAGCTGCGCCTCGATCCGCGCCGAAAGCTCCTCGAGCGCGAACGGCTTCGTGACGTAGTCCGCCGCGCCCTCGCGCAGGAGCTTCGCCTTCCCGGGGACGTCCGTCTTCGCGCTGACGACGATCACCGGCACGCCCGAAAACGCCCCGAGCAGCGATTCCCCCGGGATCCCGGGCAGCGTCAGATCGAGCAGGACGAGCTCCGGCCGCGTCATTTCGAGCAGCAGCTTCGCCTCCGTCCCGGAGTACGCGCAGAGCACCCTGTGCCCCTCCTTCTCCAACGCCTCCCGCAGCATCCCGCTGAGCGTCGGGTCGTCTTCGATCAAAAACAGCAGCGCCATCTTTTCATCTCCTTTTCCCCCCTACCTTTTCTGAAAGAAAAGGTAGGCCAAAAGACTTTTACGTCGCGTTGGTCGTTCGCTTCGCGAACTTCGCCTGTGCTTCCGGGAAACTTTCCCCCGCGTCAGAGGCCGTGTCCGTATGGTGGATTTGCTTCCGCTCTCTCCAAGCCAGCGTAGAGCAAACGTCGCCGGTGCTTCCGGGAAACTTTCCCCCGCGTCAGAAGCTAGGTTGGCGTGGGGCCTTGCCCCCTGTTCTCCGCCAGCTCGCGTGGGGCGAACGTCGCCGCACCGCAGGTGCCGAAAGCGGCTTTGCCGCCGCGACCTTAGCGGACGAGGGAGGCGGCGCGTTCGCGGGCGGCCTCGTAATCGGCGGCCTCGATGAGATAGGGCTTCGTGAAGCGCTCGGCGGCGGGGTCGTCCGGCTCGATCGCGCGGGCCATGAGGAGGACGCCGTCCGTTTCGCCGAGCGGGGCAAAGCCCATTTTCTCGTGGAACTTCACCGCCGCGTTGTTCGGGAGACGGATATGCGCGGTGACTTTTCGGTAATTCGCGATGCGCATCATGTCGAGCATGAGCGCGTAGAGGGAGGTGCCCACGCCGCGCCGCAGGTACGCGGGCGAGACATAGAGCTGGATGTCCGCGGTGAACTTGTCGGCGGGATCGACGCCGCGCTCGGTGAGCAGGCAGAAGCCCGCCGTGGCGGAGTCGATCTCCGTCATGATCCACCCGCGGCCGTAGGTCCAGCGGTCGATGCGCTGGACGTACTCGGGCAGCGTCGGGGCGGTCTCCTCCGGGGCGACGCCGCCCTGCTCCACATAAGGCTTATAGATTTTCAGCATCGAGGGGGCGTCCCACTCGTTGACTCTGCGCACGGCGACCCGCATCACAAACATCCCTTCCGATTTCGGTTTCCTTCCCAGTATACCGCGAAACGCCTGCCCCGTCAACCCTCGGGGCGCGCCGGCATAACGGCGGGCGGCGGCGCATAGGATTTCCCGAAACGACGAAGGAGGCGACGGGATGCGAAAACTCGGCATCGACATTTCGGAATTTAACGGCGCGCTGGACCTTTCCGGCATGAAGGGAGAGATCGACTTTCTCCTTTTGCGCGCGGGGTACGGCGGGGACTATCCCGGGCAGGACGACGACCGGTTCCGCGATTTTGTCCGGCAGTGCGGGGAGCTCGGGCTCCCCTGGGGCGCGTACCTCTATTCCTACGCGCTGAACGAGCGCGACGCGCAGGGCGAGGCGAAGCATATGCTCCGCCTGCTCGACGGGCTGTCCCCGGCCTACGGCGTGTGGCTCGACATGGAGGACGGCGACGGCTACAAGGAGCGCAGCGGGATGCCCTCGGACGA
>CANRMW010000213.1 GCA_947631835.1 uncultured Clostridia bacterium
CGGTGATCCCGCGAATGCCGAGGCTCCCCTTGAGGTCCGCGAGGAGGTGCCTCGCTTCGATGTCGAACCCTTTCTTCTTTTCCACATAAACCCGTGTGACCATTTTGTCCTCCAATCAGATCCGTCCCTTCAGCGTGCAGGACCCATTTCTCCTTCCCGGCGCGTTCCCGGGTGAAAAGCGCTCCGGGCGGAGTATATCCAAGGGCTATTTTACCACAAAGGCAATAAAAACGCAAATAGAAAAGCGCCCCGCTTTTCCACAGGAAATGGGCAGAAAGACAAAAAGCGCGTTCCCCTTTCGGAGAAAGCGCTTTCCCTTTTCCGGCCCTTTTTTCCGTCCCTAGCGCACCGCCTCGGCGATGGCGATCACCAGCTCGCCCTCCCCGCTGATCGAGACGAGAAACGCCCGAACGCCCGCGTCCCGGAGCTTCTTCCCGAGCGCTTCCGGCACCCGCACGCGCGGGCTCCCGTCCGCTTCCCGCAGCGTCTCCACCTCGCGGAGATCGAAGCTCTTTTCGGGCAGCAGGTGCGCCGCCGCTTTAAAGACGGCCTCCTTCACCGCGAATCGCCCCGCGAGGAACGCGGCGGGATCCGGCTCGCCTTTCGCGGTCCCCCGCTCCTCCTCGGAGAAAACGCGCGTGAGAAAGGTGCCGTCCGCAAGGCCGATCAATCGGCGGATCTCCGGCACGGAGACCATGTCGATCCCGACGCCCAGCACGTTCCCGCGCTCCGTTTCAGCACACATCCTCGGCCTCCTTCCCCACGATCACGCACACCGGGCCCTGCGCTTCCCGGTTCCACGGTTTCAGAATGTACGCCTTTCCCCGGTAAGAAGGGATCAGCGAATAAAAATAATCGACGGGCTTTTTCCGCCCGATCAGAGAAACGCAGTCTTCAAACCGATCGAGCCAGCCGCGCGCAAACGTGCCGGTATGATGCCCGAACACGAACCGGTCGAAGGGGAGCGCGCGCAGCGCCAAAAGCGTCTCCCGGTACGCCCGAAGGGACGCGCCCTCCATAAAGAGGCACATCTGCGGCGTGCAGGCGTCCCCCGCAAGAAGAAGGCCGCGCTCCAAAAGCAGCAGACCGACGCTCCCCGCCGTGTGCCCCGCGAGCGGGACCACCTTCACGCGCAGCCCGCCGAGGTCAAAAACGCGCCCCGGGAGCAGGTCCCGCAGCCTTTCCGGGTGCGCAAGGCTCTCCGCGCAGTTGGAAAGATCCAGCCCGGAGTTTTTTCCCCGCTCTTCCACCACGCGCAGGTTCGCCGCAAAGAGCGCGCGGTCCGCCGGATGGATGTACACATCCTGAAAGCCGAGGTTCCCGCCCACATGGTCGAGATGCCCGTGGCTGTTCACGACCGTCAGCGGCAGAGCGGTCTGCGCCCGGACAAACCCGGCGAGGTCCCCCAGCCCGATCATCGTGTCGAAGAGGAGCGCGCGGTCCTTTCCGGTCACGAGCGTCGCGCAGTTCCCCGCGCCGTCCGCGATCTGCACCACGCCCGGCTCCAGCGGATAGACCTCAAATTTCATGCCGCGGACGCCCCCTTTTGCGGAAAGTCCCTCCGGCAGCCGAAAGAGCCGCCGGAGGGCCGAAAATACCTTTGCGGCAAGCGGTCATTCACCGCAGATCTTCGCCGCGAGGATCTGCGCGGGCTTGTTCCAAAGGAAGGAGACGACATAGCCCACGAGATAGATCGGGATGAAGTTCGCGACCAGAGAGATGAAGAAAACCGGCAGCGGCGCGCCGCCCAGAATGTTCACGTTGAAATAGGTAAGCACGATGCTGTTCACGAACACATAGCCGAAGTTCACGACCACGTTCACCAGCAGACCGAACGGCAGGGAATCCGGCTTCGCCTTGCAGACCTTCGCAAAGCCGAGGCCCCACGGCACGAGCGGGATGAACATCCCGACGAGGAACGAGACGACGTAGGCGATGCAGAAGTTGATCAGTGTGAGGTTGAGCACGACCGTGCCGGTCCCGAGAAGCTGGGCCGTGATGCAGATTGCGATGCAGATAGGGATGTTCATGATGAGCGTATTGACGATCCGATACTTGAGACTCATTTTCGGCATGAGAAACCCTCCTCTTACTCCATTTCAGGATTGCATTTTCTTCTTGGAAACGGCCCGGTAAAGCAGCGTCAGCAGGATCCCCGCGACGGAAAGCCCCGCCGCGATGAGGAACGCGTTCGCGTACCCGCCGTCTCCGTAATAAACGGACTTCATGATGGTCGGCCCGAAATACCCGGCCATGGCAAAGCCGATGAACATGATCCCGTAATTGACGCTGTTGTTCTTCGGGCCAAATTCATCCGCGGTAAACCCGGGGAAAACGCCCATGAACGCGCCGAAGCATACGCCCACCACGGAGACGCCGATGTAAAACAGCGCCACGGAACCTTCCCTGCAGAAATACAGGAGCAGGTTCCCCGCGACGGAGAGCACGCACGCGAGCGTCAGGGTGTTGACGCGGCCGATCTTGTCGGAGAGCGAACCGGCCGCCACACGCCCGAGCGAGTTGAACAGCGCCAGCACGGAGACGGCGATGCCCGCCGCCGCCACGGAAAGGCCGATCATCTCCTGCCCGACGGCGGACGCCTGCGAGATGATCATCATCCCGGAGAAGGCCCCGCTCATCAGCGTCAGGATCATCAGATAAAACACCGGCGTTTTG
>CANRMW010000214.1 GCA_947631835.1 uncultured Clostridia bacterium
TGGTGGACCCGGAGGGATTCGAACCCTTGACCTCCGCGTTGCGAACGCGGCGCTCTCCCAGCTGAGCTACGGGCCCACATCTTGCCGGCATTTTGCCGGCAAGGGTTATTATAGCACGATCGTGCGGCTTTTGCAAGCCTTTTTTTCGCAGTTCTTAAAAAAATTCGTCACGCGTTTTTCTGCGGGCCCGTCTCCCCGAAAAGCCGGATGTGCAGCCAGCGGTTCGAGTACAGCCGCCAGAGGAACACCACGCCGCGCACGAAGAGCTCCGTCGCCATGGCGATCCACACACCGATCAGGCCCATGCGCGGCGCGAGCGCCACGGAAAGCGTGATGCGCACGAGCCACATGGTGGCGAGGTTCAGCAGGAACGGCACCTTCGAATCGCCCGCGCCGCGCACCGAGCCCTGCACCACGATGGACGCCCCGAAGAACGGCTCCGCGAACGCGACGATCCGCAGGACCTGCGCGCCGAGCGCCTTCACCTCCGGGTCGGAGGTGAAGATCGAGATGAGCTGCGGCGCGAATACGAACAGCCCGAGGCCGCCCAGCGTCATGATGAAGATCCCGATGTACGTCGTGACGCGCGCGAACCGCTTCGCGAGGTCGTTCCGCCCCGCGCCCACGGCCTGCCCGACCAGCGTCGTCCCCGCCGAGGCCATGCCGTAGGCGGGCATATAGCTGAGCGATTCCGCCGTCACCGCGAGGTGGTTCGCCGCCACCGCGATAGTCCCGATGGAGCTGATGATCGCCGTGATCGTGATCTGCGCGAGGCTGATGAGCGACCGCTCCAGCGCCACGGGGATCCCGAGGCGCAGCGCCGTCAGAAGACAGTGCTTTTCGAAGCGGAACCGCTCTTTCAGGCGGATGCGGATCCCGCTCCGCCCGCTGAACAGCACGATCAGGTACAGCACGCTCACGGTGAGGAGGGAGGTCGCGGAAGCCGCCGCCGCACCCGCGACGCCCATCCCCGCACCGGGGATCGTCAGCGTCATGCCGAACACGGTCTGCTGCCGCGTGGGGTAGATCAGGAAGAAATTGAGGATCACATTCAGCACGTTGATGAGGAGATTGAGCACCATCGGCGTGCGCATATCGCCCGAACAGCGGAGGATGGAGCTCATCATCACCGAACAGAAATTGAAGGGGATCGCCGAGCCGACGATGCGGAAATAGGAGGAGGCGTCCGGGCGGATCGCCTCCTCCGCGCCGAGCATGCCCGGCAGCGGGAAGGAGAGCCCCACGGCGACGGCCCCGATGAGCAGGCCGAAGATCACGACGAATTTCAACGCCTGCCACGTCACGCTTCTGGCGTCGCGCTCCCGGCCCGCGCCGATGTGCTGCGCGACCTGCACGGAAAAGCCGACGGCCGCCGCGTTCAGCAGGCCGTTGAAAAACCATGTGGTGCTCGCGGTGAGGCCGACGGCAGCGGTCGCGTTCGCGCCGAGCGAGCCGACCATCGCGGTGTCCACATACTGGACCATCGTGATCATCACCTGCTCCACGATGGCCGGCCATGCAAGCGAAAGCACCGCCAAAACGGAGAGCTTCAGCGGCGGCACGCGCTCAAATTCGAGCAGCCTTGCCACGGCGTTTTTCTTCATAAGTCCTGTTCCCCCTGCGATTCATTTCCAAATCAGACGGGCAAAATCAAAACGCCCGCACGCAAGAGTATAGCACAAAGGCCGCGCTTTTGCAAGCCCCGCGCCGCTCGCATACCGCCGCAAAGCCGCCCCTTTCGGGGCGGCCGGCGTTTTATTTATAGAAAGATCATTCCGCGTCGATCACATACATGCGGAAGGTGTCCCTTCCTTCCTGTTTGACGACCTGCAGGATCATCTCTTCGGAATTGATCAGGCCGTTGTCCTCGAGATCCTCGGTGTCAATCCCGTAAATCTTTGTTCTCTGCGGGAACAAGCGAAGCTGGCATTCCTCCGGGCGGTCGATCCGAAGATGCGCAATCTCGGCTCCGTTCGCGTCTTTGAGAAGAAATCCGTCCTCGACCGTTTCGGCAGTGATCTTTCCGATCTCGCCAGGCTCCTCTCCCAGTTCCTCGCGAACCGGTCCAAAACCGGAAATAATAAGCTCGGTCCCAAAGAAGGGTAATTCGTTAAAATACGCAAGCCCCTCCACATCGCTGTCAAATGTTTTTCTCTCGACCGTTTCAAAATCATTGTCCAGCACTTCGACAACAACATCAAATTTTGGGGACTCTTCCTGTGCCCATACGAAGTCCGCAACAGCATCCCCATATTCCTGGTCAAATTCCGTCCTCGGCTCTGTCTCCCCTTCATCGCAGATAATCAGTTTTGCCCATCCACCGTTTTCCAAGGGTAAGAAATCCCAACATTCCGGCAGCCCAGAGAGGGGTATCTCGTAAAGCACTTCACCGTTAAGATTTGCGAAGAGGAAAACGAACTTGTCTTCGCCGTCCCAATAGCTGTACTGCGCAACGCCGCGCTCGGCGTAAAATTGACTGTATGTAACTTCTTCTTCACTTTCCGGGTTCACCGCCACGATCAGGTGTACCCGGTCGCCGAGGTCGTCGTCCGGCACATACGGGCCGGGTCCAGGGGTCGGTCCGGCGGCCGGCTCCGGCGTGGGGGTCGGCGCTTCGGTCAGCTCGGCGGTGGGCGCCGC
>CANRMW010000215.1 GCA_947631835.1 uncultured Clostridia bacterium
AACTCGATGGGTTCCGGCGCGGGGATAGACTTAGAGTTTTCCATCGCTCTTGAGCGTGAAGAAAAAGTTCTTTTGCCCGCTTTTCTTTCGGGAATCGAAGCGAGAACGAAGGAACTCGATGGGTTCCGGCGCGGGGATAGACTTAGAGTTTTCCATCGCTCTTGAGCGTGAAGAAAAAGTTCTTTTGCCTGCTTTTCTTTCCGAGATGGAAGCGGGAAAGAAAGGACGGGATGACTTCCCGGTGTGGGGACAGGCTAAGAGATTTTACCCCGCTCGAGCGCGAAGGAGAAGTTCTTTTGCTTACTTTTCTTTCAAGAAAAGTAGGGGAGGCTTTACTTTTACGCTTTCTTGTGATAAAATGAAACCAAATTCCACAATTCAACGGAAAGAAGTGTAGATCATGATCGCAAAGCTGCACGACAGTAATGCGGATGCGCTGTTTGACGCTGTTTTGTCTCTGAAAAGCCGGGAGGAATGCTATCGCTTTTTTGAGGACCTCTGCACCGTCCCCGAACTGAAAGCGATGATGCAGCGGTATGCCGTCGCAAAAATGCTTCATGCGCACAGACTGTACAACGAGATCGTGGCGGAAACGGGAGCCTCCACCGCGACCATCAGCCGCGTCAATCGCGCGCTGCTCTACGGAAGCGACGGTTACACGCTGGTTTTTGACAGACAGGAAGCGGAAAAGCAGGAGGAAGAAACGCCCAATGGCGAGTTATAATGCGTTTGCCCGGTTTTATGACGCGCTGACGGGAAACGTCGATTATAAAGCGCGCGCCGCCTACCTTCTGGATCTTCTCCGGCATCTTGGCCACCCCGCTGGGCTGACGCTGGACCTTGCGTGCGGGACGGGCAGCCTGACCCTGCTGCTCGCTGAAATGGGCGTAGATGTGTACGGCGTGGACGCTTCGCCGGAGATGCTCGCGCGGGCGAAGGAAAAAGCGTGGGAATCAGGGAAGGAGATCCTTTTTCTCTGCCAGGAGATGCAGTCTCTCGATCTGTTTGGGACGGTGGACACGGTCTTTTGCTCTTTGGACAGCATCAACCATTTGCAGAGCAGGGAGGAGGTCCGCGCCGCGTTTCGGCGGGTCGCTTTTTTCCTGAACGACGACGGGTGGTTCGTGTTCGATGTGAACACACCGTATAAGCACGCGCATGTTCTTCGCAGCAACACCTTTGTATACGATCTGCCGAGCGTTTACTGCGTCTGGCAGAACCGCTTCGCCGCGCCTGACAATACCGTCTCCGTCACGCTGGACTTCTTTGAAAAGGAAGGCAAAAGTTATGTGCGCAGCACCGAGCGCCTCTCGGAACGCGCATACAGCCGGGAAACGATCTGCGAGATGCTTTCCGACGCGGGGTTTGACAGGGTAGAGTTTTTCGGGGACATGTCTTTGGACGCGCCTCCGGAGGATGAGGTCCGCTGGGTTGTTGCGGCACACATTACAAATTCACAAAACGCGGTGTTTACTGCGTGAAACGGGAAAGGCAGAGATCTTCACTTGGACAGGATCGTTCGGTATATCACTTCTGACGGCGCGCTGATGGCCTCCGCCATCGATTCCAGCGACACCGTATATACGGCGCAGAAGATCCACGGGCTCAGCCCTACCGCCGCGGCTGCGCTTGGCCGGCTGATGACCGGGGCGGCTGTCATGGGGGCGCTTCTCAAGCAGGAAAACGCCTCGCTCACGCTTCGCATCAGCGGCGGCGGCCCCCTCGGCACGTTGACCGCCATTGCGGACAGCCGGGGAAATGTGCGCGGCATGGCGGATCACCCCGAGGCGGACGTGCCCCGGCGAAAAGACGGAAAGCTGGACGTCGGGACGGCGGTCGGCCGGTCCGGGCGTCTCGGCGTCATTCGGAGCTTCGGCACAGGGGAGCCGTATATGGGACAAGTGGAGCTCGTGAGCGGAGAGATCGCGGAGGATCTGACGAATTATTATGCGGTCAGCGAACAGATCCCCACTGCTTTCGCGCTCGGCGTCCTTGTGCATACGGAGACGGGAAAGGTGCTGTTGGCCGGAGGTCTTCTCGTGCAGGCGCTTCCCGGCGCGGACGACGGAGCGATCGAAAAGCTGGAGCGGAATTTGTCTCACCTGGAGCCTGTCACGACGATGCTGGCAAAGGGAATGACTGCGGAAGAGATGTGCCACACCGCGCTGCAGGGGTTTGAGGTCGAAAGGCTGGACGAGCTTCCTGTGCGTTACGGATGTACCTGCGGAAAAGAAAAATACGCGGCCGCCCTGATTACGCTGGGGGAGGAGGAACTGCGGGATCTTCCCCTTGTAAACGGCAGAGTCGAGACGGTCTGCCCGTACTGCAAAAAGCGGTATTATTTCACGGTGGACGAGCTGAACGCGCTGATCGAAGAGGCCAAACGAAGGAATGAAAAATAAAAAATCTTTGAAAAAAGACTTGACTTTTTCTTCCCAGTGTAGTATTATATACAAGCGCCCTGAAGAGTGGATGCTCTGGGAAAAGCGTCGTGCCTGTATGGGGGCATAGCTCAGCTGGTTAGAGCACCTGCCTTACAAGCAGGGGGTCACAGGTTCGAGTCCTGTTGTCCCCACCAAAGTTTGTGGCCCGGTAGTTCAGTTGGTTAGAACGCTAGCCTGTCACGCTAGAGGTCG
>CANRMW010000216.1 GCA_947631835.1 uncultured Clostridia bacterium
TTGAACGGCAGGGTCTCGGCGGCGGCGGCCTCGGACATTCGCGAGGGGCCGCTGGAAAGCGCGCGAAGGACCGCGGACCGTTACGGGACGGCGGATAGGATCCGTTTTGTGCTTTGCGACGGCCTTTCCGGGATCCGGAAGGAGGAAGCGGAGGATATCGTGATCGCGGGGATGGGCGGCGAGCTGATCCTGCGCATCGTGCTGGAGGCGGGCTGGCTTTGTTCCCCGGAAAAACGGCTGATTCTCCAGCCCATGACGATGGCGCCCGTGCTTCGAAAAGGTCTGCTCGAAAACGGGTTCTCCATTTTGGAAGAACGCGCGGCGGAAGAGGGCGAGCGGGTCTATACCGTTTTGCACGCGCAGTATACCGGGGAGCGGAAAGAGGCGTCGCCCCTGTTTGCGTATATGGGGGCCTTGTCCCCCGAAGACCCGGCGAGCAGGCGTTACGCCGAACGCGTTTGCCGGGACCTCGAAAACCGGCTTTACGGGGTGCAAAGCGAAAACGGAGATCCGGGAGAGCTGGAATCGCTGCTCGCGGAGATCAGGAAACAATACGGGGTCGGGGCGGCGCGCCGCGGCCTTAGAGGGTAGAAAGGAACAAGTATGGCACTGGATGGGGCTTTTTTGCATCATTTGCGCGCGGAGCTCGCGGAGAAGCTGATCGGCGCGCGGGTGGACAAGATCTTTCAGCCGAACCGGGACGAGATGATCTTTGTCCTTCGCGGATTTGACGCGCAATACCGACTTCTTCTTTCCGCCCGTGCGAACAGCGCGCGGGTCGGGCTGACATCGTACCCGGTCGAGAACCCTGCGCAGCCTCCGATGCTCTGTATGCTGCTGCGCAAGCGGCTCTCCGGCGCGAAGCTGGTCTCCATCGAGCAGCCTGATCTCGAGCGTGTGCTGTTCTTCACCTTCGCGGCGGCGAATGAGCTGGGGGACCGCGTGGAGCTGGTGCTTGCGGCGGAGATCATGGGGAGATACAGCAACATCATCCTGATTGACGAGTCCGGGAAGGTGATCGACGCGCTGCGCAGGGTGGACGCGGAGATGTCCTCCGAACGGGTCGTGCTCCCCGGACTGCTCTACCGGCTCCCGCCGCCGCAGGATAAGGTCTCTATGCTGGTGGACGGGCCGGAAGCGGTGCTCGCCAAAATGGACGGCTTGCCGAGGGACATGGCGCTTTCGAAGGCGCTGAATCTGACGATGCAGGGCGTTTCGCCGATCGTGGCGAGGGAAATAGAGCATCAGGCGGGGCGGGGAAGAGAGATCTTCATCCGCTCTATGACGCCGGAACTGCGGGAGCGTACCGCTTATTTTCTGCGCCGTCTTTCGGAGACGGTCCGTTCCGTCTCCGGCACGCCCTGCATGGTTTTGGATCCGAACCGGAACCCGAAGGATTTTTCCTATATCGGCATCCATCAGTACGGAACCTCGATGATCTTTTCGGAACGGCCCACGTTTTCCGGCCTGCTCGACGATTTTTATGGGGAGCGGGACCGCATCGAACGCATGCGGGTGAAGAGCCAGGATCTCCTGCGGCTCCTCGCGAACCACACGGAAAGACTGCGCCGAAAGATACAGAACCAGCGTCAGGAGTTGGACGCTTGTGCGCGGCGAGAGGAGTTTCGGATCAAAGGCGACCTGCTCAGTGCGAATCTTTACGCGGTCGAAAAAGGTGCGAAGCGGGCCGTGCTTCCGAACTTCTACGACGAGAACTGCGCTCCGATGGAGATCGAGCTGGACCCTGCGCTCTCTCCGCAGCAAAACGCGCAGCGATACTATAAAAATTACCGGAAAGCAAAGACCGCCGAGGAGAAGCTGACCGAGCAGATCGCGATCGGGGAGCGGGATCTGGAATACTTGGATTCCGTTCTGGAGAGCCTTGCGATGGCGGAAACGGAACGGGATCTGAACGAGATCCGGGCGGAGCTGGCGGAGCAGGGATATACGCGCGCGCGAAAAACCGAGAAGAACGGAAAAAAGAACGCGCAGAAGCAAAAGCCCGCCGCCGTTTCTTCGCCTCTGCATTTCGAAACGTCGGACGGCTTTGCCGTACTCGTCGGCCGCAACAACCGGCAGAACGACCGGCTGACCCTGAAAGACGCCAACAAAAACGACATCTGGTTTCATACCAAGAACATACCCGGTTCCCACACCGTTCTTCTCACGGAGGGGAGAGCTCCCTCCGAAACGGCTATGCGGGAGGCGGCGGTGCTGGCCGCGAAACACAGCAGAGCGCGCGGCTCTTCCCAGGTCCCTGTGGACTACACGGAGATCCGGCATGTTTCAAAGCCGCAGGGAGCGAAGCCCGGCATGGTCGTGTATGTGCAGTACCGAACGGTATATGTGGACCCGAACGAGGCGGAGGAACGGGAGGAAGACCGCCCGGAGGGGTAAGCTCTTCCGGAAGAATCGAAAGAAAAGAGAAAACTTTTAAAAAAAGCCCTTGCTTTTTCTTCGGCGATGTGCTATAATACCTTCTGTTCGGCGGGAATATCCGCCCGGTGTGGGGGTATAGCTCAGCTGGGAGAGCGCTTGAATGGCATTCAAGAGGTCAGCGGTTCGATCCCGCTTATCTCCAC
>CANRMW010000217.1 GCA_947631835.1 uncultured Clostridia bacterium
GTGGACTCCATGACGATGACCTCGTCGCGGTCCGCGATCATCCAGTGCAGCGAGGAGACCGGGAACTGCGGGGAAAAGGGCTCGTTCACGAGGTTGAGATCTTTGAGCGCTGCGCGGGCCTCGCGCACCGAGGCGCAGATGCCGAGCACATAGGGGATCAGCTCGTGCAGCACGAGGTTGAGCTTGCCCTCCGAGACCTCGAAGTAGCAGGCGTTGCCGACGAAATTGAGGCCCGCCACGCCGAGGCCCTTTTCGTTGATCGCCTCGTAGTAGAGCGGATAGCCGTCCGCGACGTGCGCCATGCCGATCATCGCGTAGTGGTCCTCGAGAGGCGCGTGATAGCGGAACCGGAACGGGAAGCGGCGGGGCGTCACCGTCACTTCGTCGCCGTAGGTGAAATCGTAATCGAGCGTTCTGCCGAAATAAAAATCTTTGGTTTTATAGGTCGCTGCCGTACACATCGCATTTCCTCCTGCTTTCCAATGGAATTTGCCTATATTATACAATACTTTCCAAAAAACGGCAACTGGTTTTTGGAGAATCCTTCATTCTTTTTCCCGCATCCATTAAAAATATTCTCCGAGTGAAAAAACCGCCCGCGCGGCCCGCGCAGCAGGTGCTCTGCTGGAAATTGAATTTCTCCCGCTTCCCACAGGCTGATGTATGGCAAACGAAAGCGGCTTTGCCGCCCGCACCGCAGGTGCCGAAAGCGGTTTTGCCGCCCGCAACGCGGGTGCCGGGGGCGGCTCTGCCTCCCTGAAACGCACTTTGCCCGCGCGCCGCCCTTTCCGGGCGGCGCGCGGGCAAGATCTTTTCCGCTTATTCCACGGCGTAACCGAGCAGGAGCTCGAGCTCGAGCGCGGTCCCGAAGTCCGCTGCGCGCCACGTCCCGCTGTCCTCGAGGAACGCGCGGGCGGCGACGAGGCAGTCCGGAGCTTCGCCGGGGACTGTTTCCGTGACGAGGCGGAACGTCCGCGACGCGCCGTCCGCAAGCGTAAATTCCAGCGTGATGGGCGCGTCGCCGCCGTCCGGCGCTTCCACGGCCTCGCCGGAAAGCATTTTGACGACGAGCGCGGCGGCCTTCTGCGCGGTGCCCGCGTCATACGCGTTCCACGGCTCCGTCTCCGGGCCGCTTTGCGTGCGCAGCGCCGAGACGTTTTCCGGGGCGAAGCGCGCCGCGCCGGAAAAGTCGGTCGGCCCGCCGTCTCCGGTCGTCGGTCCCGCCGCGTCGAACAAGCTGTCCGGGGTGGCGGTCGGCATCGGCTCGGGCTCCTCGGCGGTTTCCGCCTCACCGCCAGCAATGGCCGCGCCGCCCTCCTTTTCTTCTTCGGGCGCTGCCTCCAGCGCCGCTTCGGCGCCTTCGCTGAGCCACGCCTCGCCGCCCGTTTCGGCGTCGCGCGCGATGGCCGCCGCGCTGCTGGAATTGAGCGAGGTTCCGGCTTCGTTCGGCGCGCCCTTGCCGCACTGTACGGCGACCGCCCAGACGACGAGCACCGTGAAGCACGCCGCGAGCCCCGCTGCGAACCGCAGCGCGGGCAGCGGGAGGACGCGGCCGGGGCGGTCCTCCTCGGCCTCGGCGACGAAGCGCTCGTCCACAAGGCCCATGGCGGTGAGCAGTTTTTCTCCGTTCATAGCATTCTCCTTTTTCAAAGCGGGATCTCCTCCTTCGAAAGGCGCTCGAGGAGCTTCTTCCGTGTGCGGAAGAGGGAGGTCTTGACGCGGCTCTCGCCGATGCCGTACCGCGCGGCGATGTCCTTGACCGGATCCAGGAACCAGTAGCGGCGCATGAAGATCAGACGGCTTTCCTTCGGGAGCTTTTCCAGAAAGTCGTTGAGGACCGCGCCGAGGGCTTCGCCGCCGAGCGCGTCGAGGGCGTTCGGGTCCGGCAGGCAGGCTGCCAGCTCGTCCGTGAGCGCGACGACCTCGGCGCTGCGCTTTTTGGCGTTCAGGAAATCGAGGCGGTCACAGGCGAGGTTGCGGCAGATCCGCGCGAGAAACGCAAAGAGCTTTTGCGGGCGCGTCGGCGGGATGGCGTTCCACGCGCCGAGGCAGGTGTCGTTGACGCACTCCTCCGCGTCCTCGCGCAGGCGCAGCAGCCGCGAAGCGAGGCGCGTGAGCGGCGCGCCGTACTTTTCGCCGGTCGCCGCGATCGCACGCTCTTCCCGCGCGAAATATAGCGCGATGATCTCTTCGTCTTCCATGCTCCGGCCTCCCTTCACTTTGTATGTAGGAGAAAATCCCCTTTCGGTTACGGCGAAAGGGGAAGTTTTTTCAGATTTTTTCGCCGAGCGCGAACCGGCGGATCGCCTCGGCGACGCCGTCGTCCCTGCAGGCGGCGACGACCGCGTCCGCCTCCGCCTTCGCGGCGTCGATGCCGTTTTCGACCACCACCGCGAAGCCCGCCGCACGGAGCATCCCGAGGTCGTTGCCGTTGTCCCCGAGGGCCATGGTCTCGGTCCGGTCCACGCCGAGAAGATCCGCGAGCTGCAAAAGCGCCGTGCCCTTGTCGCAGTTCGCCGCGTTGATCTCGATGTTGTCCACGTTCGAGTAG
>CANRMW010000218.1 GCA_947631835.1 uncultured Clostridia bacterium
AGTGCATGGCGATGGGCTTCGGCAAGGTCTATACCTTCGGGCCGACGTTCCGCGCAGAGAAATCGTACACCACCCGCCACGCCGCGGAGTTCTGGATGATCGAGCCGGAGATGGCGTTTGCGGACCTCAACGACGACATGGACGTCATGGAGGGAATGGTCAAGTACATCATCCGTTATGTGCTCGAAAACTGCCCGCAGGACATCGCGTTCTGCAATCAATTCGTGGAAAAAGGGCTGATCGAAAAGCTGGAGCATGTGCTGCGTTCCGATTTTGTGCGCGTGTCGTACACGGACGCGGTGAAGATCCTCGAAAAGCAGAACGACAAGTTCGAATACAAAGTCTCGTGGGGTGCGGACATCCAGACGGAGCACGAGCGCTATCTCACCGAAAAGCACTTCGGAAAGCCCGTGTTCGTGACGGATTACCCGAAGGAGATCAAATCCTTCTATATGCGGCTGAACGACGACGGAAAGACCGTCGCGGCGACGGACCTGCTGGTGCCGGGCATCGGCGAGCTCTGCGGCGCGAGCCAGAGGGAGGAGCGGCTGGACGTCCTCTTGGACCGCATCCATGAGCTTGGCCTCAAGGAAGAGGACTACTGGTGGTACCTCGATCTGCGGCGCTTCGGCGGCAACAAACACGCGGGATTTGGCCTCGGTTTTGAGCGCATGGTGATGTATTTGACCGGCGTGGAGAACATCCGGGACGTCCTTCCGTTCCCGAGGACGACCGGCACGGCGGAGTTTTAACTTATTTTCTGGGCAGTTTCAACGGAAAAAGAGAAGGGGATACACCCTGAATCGTACAAAAGAGGGAAAAGATGCAAGAGGAAGAAATAAATCTTGCATCTTTTCTGCGTTTGGAGTACAATGTATAAGGTTTGGGCCGGAGTTTTGCATGAAACGCGGGCAAACGCTTCATTATTTCTAGTACAGGAGATGTTCCCGAATGACCTACGCGGAGATGAGCACCGGCTCCCTGAGAAGGGCGCTGTCCGCCGCAAAGAAAGAGTATTCCGCTCTGCTGGATCAGCATCTTTCTCTCAACATGGCGCGGGGGAAGCCCAGCGCGGCGCAGCTGGAACTGGCGCTCGGCGTTCTGGAGGCGCTGAAGGCCCGCAGCGAATTTGCAAATTCCAACGGCGACGACTGCCGGAATTACGGCCTCTGGGACGGCCTCCCGGAGATGAAGCGCATTTTTGCCGCGATGATCGACGTGCCGGAGGAGCAGATCATCCTCGGCAACAATTCCAGCTTGGAAATGATGTTCGACGTGATCTCCAGAGGGTATACGCACGGGTACAACGGCTGCAAGCCGTGGTGCAAACTCGATACCGTCAAGTTCCTCTGCCCGGTCCCCGGCTATGACCGCCATTTTTCGATCACCGAATATTTCGGCTTTGAAATGATCAACATCCCGATGAACGAGGACGGACCGGATATGGACCTCGTGGAATCGCTCGTCTCCTCGGACGATTCGGTCAAGGGCATCTGGTGCGTCCCGAAGTATTCCAATCCCTCCGGCATCACCTATTCCGACGAAGTGGTCCGCCGCTTTGCGGGGCTTCGCCCGAAGGCGAAGGATTTCAAGATCATGTGGGACAACGCGTACTGCGTACACGATCTCACCGATACGCCGGACCGGCTGCTCCCGATCTGGCCGATCGCCGAGAAGAACGGGACGGTGGATCAGCTCATGATCTTCGCCTCCACCTCCAAGATCTCGTTCCCCGGCGCGGGCGTCGCGGCGCTCGCGACGAGCGACGGAAACATCCGGGACATCAAGAAGCATTTTCTCACGCAGTCCATCGGCCCGGATAAGCTGAACCAGCTTCGCCATGTGCTCTTCCTGCACGACATCAACGGGGTCCGCGCGCTGATGAAAGGGCATCGGGCGATTCTGGAGCCGAAATTCGCGCTCTGCGAGGATATGCTGGAGCAGAATGTCGGCGGCCTCGGCGTCGCGACATGGAATAAGCCGAACGGCGGATATTTCATCAGCGTCAACGTCCTTCCCGGCTGCGCGAAAGAGGTCGTGCGGCTGTGCGGAGAGGCGGGCGTCGTGCTGACGGGCGCGGGCGCGACTTACCCATACGGCAAAGACCCCGAGGACAGCAACATCCGCCTTGCGCCGACCTTCCCGCCGATCCAGGAGCTCGAGACCGCGATGCGGGTCATGTGCGTTTCGATCCGGCTGGCGACGCTCGAAAAGCTGCTGGAGGACAGAAAAGAAGTTTACGGGCAGACCGCTTAACGGCGGCCTGCTTTTTCTTTCCCGTCCTTGCGCGCGGCGGGAAAATGTGCTATACTGTTCTCGATCTTTTGGGAAAGGGAAGGATAAAATGCGTTTGCTCGTGGAAAAAAGGTTTCTCCGCGTTCCGGTGAAGTACGACGGCAAGCCGTTCCGCTTTTCGCTGACGGGGGAGGATATCGCGCCGTACTGGTTCTTTGCGGTCTATGAAAAAGACGCGCCGGACGCCGTTTACTGGGCGGACCTGCGCAATTATCTTG